>NZ_JBSSDH010000004.1:0-329505 GCF_054060555.1 Pseudomonas sp. TE6283 | reverse complement strand
CCGTCAAGCGCTGGGGCCCAGGATGGGCCCTGCAGCGCGGTCCTCCCGGGAGCAAGGCCGGAGTGAGGGAACCCCGGAGCGAAGCGCAGGGGCCGTATGAATGGAGCGCAGCGGCTTTGGTTACTTTGGCCAAGACCAAAGTAACCCGCCGTAAGGGCGGAAAGGTGACTATGCGTCGACATCGCAAATGAATGCGCATACAACTATAAAAACAATCACCGCCCAGACTCAGAAACTCAGAAACAAAAAACCATGACAAACTAACCCGACTCCAACAGCAAGGCCCCACCCCACCATGTTCTACCGCCTGGCCGCCGACACCCTGGTCCTGTTCCACCTCTCGTTCATCCTGCTGGTCCTGTTCGGCGGCCTGCTGGTGCTCTGGCGCCGCCGCGCCCTGCTGATCCACCTCCCCGCCCTCGCCTGGGGCCTGGCCGTGGAAGGCCTGCACCTGGAGTGCCCCCTGACCGACTGGGAAAACCACCTGCGCAAAGCCGCCGGCGACGCCGGCTACCACGGCGGCTTCGTCGAACACTACATCTGGCCAGTGATCTACCCCGCCGGCTTGACCCCGCAAATCCAGCTGTGGCTGGGCACCATCGTACTGCTGCTCAACCTCGGCATCTACGCCTGCGTGCTCTGGCGCCTAGCGCGTCGCCACCACGAATAACCGCGGGAACGGCAACAACACCCTGCCATCGCTGGCCGGCGGGTAGTCACGCTGCATGGCCTGCAAGTAAAGCTGCAGGAAACTCGCCTGCTCCTGCTCATCCAACCGCGCCAGGTAAGGCCGCAACGCCGAGCCCTTGAACCACTCCACCACCGCCTCGGCGCCGCCGACCAGCGGGTGGTGATAGGTGGTGCGCCAGACATCCACCCGCGCGCACAGCGGGCTGAGCAGGTCGTAGTAGAACCCGGCGTTGTGCCGCGGCGGCAGGCTGAAATCGGCGAACTTCGCGGCCCAGGGCCCCTGGCTGGCGATCTCGCTCAACCGGCGGTGCGCCGGCTCGTCGAGGTTATCGGGGGTCTGCACGGCCAGGCTGGCGCCCTCGCCCAGTTGCCGCACCAGGTGCGGGTAGAGGCTGGCGTGGTCCGGCACCCACTGCAAAGACGCGTTGGCCAGGATCAGGTCCTGGGGCTCGTGGGCGGTCCAGCTGGCGATCTCGCCAATCTCGCAACGCACCCGTGGAATGCTCAGCCGTGGCCGCTGCCGGGCCTTGTCGATCATGTCCGGATCGCTGTCCAGGGCCAGGACCTGGGCATCGGGGCAGCGCTGCAGCAACACCTCGGTGGAGTTGCCCGGGCCGCAGCCAAGGTCCGTGGCATGCCGCGCCGGACGCGCCGGCACGGCGGCCAGCAGATCACGCACGGCGCGGGTGCGTTCATCCTCGAACAACGAATACTGGGTGGCGGACCAGGCCATGGGCGACTCCTAGTAGGGCAATTATGTGCAGCATAAGCCATGTCGGCATGCTGCAACGTAAGGATGATCTGACTGGCAAACAAGGTTTTGCCCACAAACGAAAACGGCCGGCCCCTCGAAAGGTACCGGCCGTTGCCAGAGGCACCAGCGCAATCAGTGACGCTTGGCGCCACGGATCTGGTGCACCACGCCCATGGCCACCACGATGGCTGCGGCGATACCGGTGGAAATCACCAGGATCTGGTAGTCAGGCATGAAGGCCATGGTCACCAGGGCCGCCACGATGAACAGGATCACCAGGTAGGTCAGCCATGGGAACAGCCACATCTTCAGGCGCACTTCCTTGCCCTCGGCGATCAGCTTGCGACGCATGCGCAGCTGCGAGAAGGCGATCACCAGGTACACCAGCAGGGCGATCATGCCGGTGGTGTTCATCAGGGTTTCCAGCACGTCCTTTGGCCGCAGGGTGTCACTGAAGTTGATCAGCGCGCAGAACACCGCCACCAGGCACGAGCCGATGATCGCGTTCACCGGCACACCGGTACCGGTGCGGGTGAACGTGAACAGGCGTGGCGCGTCGCCGCGCTGGGCCAGGGAGAACAGCATGCGCGAGGCGGTGTAGTGGCCGGAGATCAGGCAGCTGCTCACCGAGGTCAGCACCACGAAGTTCATCAGCAGCTCGGCATACGGCACGCCCAGCAGTTCCAGGGTACGGCGGTAGGCGCCATAGCCGGAGACACCCAGTTGCGGGTCGTTCCACGGCACCAGGCAGACGATCAGGAAGATCGAGCCGACGTAGAACAGGCACACACGCCACACCACCGAGTTGGTCGCCTTGACGATCTGGGTGGCCGGGTCCTTCGCCTCTGAGGCGGCAATGGTGACGATCTCGGCGCCGAGGAAAGCGAACATCACCCCCAGCAAGGCGCCGATCACCGTGGTGATGCCGTTGGGCATGAAGCCTTCGGCGGTCAGGTGGGTAATGCCGCGCACTTCACCGAACTGCCAGATGTTCATCACCGCGGCGGTGCACACCACCAGGAAGCAGACGATCGCCACCACCTTGATCAGCGCGAACCAGAACTCGAACTCGCCGTAGTGCTTGACGTTGAAGAAGTTGACGGTGATCAGCAGCAGCGTCGTGGCCAGCACGAACACGTTGACGCTCACGTCGGGGAAGAAACCGTGCAGGATCTTGCCCGCCACATAGGCCTCCCAGGCCATGAGGATCACCCAGTACCACCAGTACAGCCAGCCGATGGTGAAACCGGCCCAGCGGCCAATGGCGCGGTCGGCGTAGGTGGAGAACGAGCCGGTGTCCGGCGAGGAGGTCGCCATCTCGCCAAGCATGCGCATGATCAGCACCACCAGGATGCCGCCGGCAAGGTATGCCAGCACAGCAGCCGGGCCGGCGCTGTGGATGACACTGCCGGAACCGACGAACAAGGCGCCGCCGATCACCCCGGCAATCGACATCATTGTCAGGTGGCGCGACTTGAGCGAGGCACTGAGCTTGCTCTCGTGCCCGTCCTTCGCGGTGGTGGATGTGGATGTTGCGTCCATCAGTTATTTACCCCGTGCTTCTTTTTATCCAAGGAAAAACTGTGAAACCCCGATGGTTATCGGTCTCACCTGTACATCAGTGCTACTGCGGGCAGGGAGGTGTGCGCGAGCACACGCAGGCCATCCGTGGCGGCCTGCTTACGCGGCCAGAGGCAACCCTCTGGACGAACTGAACCATGCTGGGGACGGACGAGAAGCGTCCGGCCAGGCGAAAGGAAGGTACGGGGCAAACCCCGACGGCAAAGCAGCGATGTTGTGATTATTCATGGCGCTGGTACGTGCTGTGTTGGCTATATCTGACACGTAATGTAAAAATGTCGAACACATAGAGCCATGCACAGCGGCATGAAAAACGCACTGCACTGTACAGGCCGCCGATGCAATACACCCGCGATACCCCTGCAGGCGCCTGGCGCCGCGCACACCTGAAGGCCCCCGAATGCTCCAGCTCCATCCGGACTCCTCCACCCCGCTGGTCAACCAGATCATCGACGGGCTGCGCGCGCTGATCGATGACCAGACCCTCAAGCCCGGGGCCAAGGTCCCGTCGATCCGGGCATTCGCCTCGACCTACTCGGTGAGCACCTTCACCGTGGTCGAGGCCTACGACCGGCTGGTGGCCCAGGGCTTGCTGGTGAGCAAGGGCAATGCGGGGTTCTTCGTCAATCGTGCGGCGAACGAGCTGCTGGACAAGCTCAACGTCGAGGTCGACACCAGTCGCCCCACCTTCAATTCCGAGTGGTACCTGCAGCAGATCTTCGAGATCCGTCAGTTGCCGTTCAAGCCCGGTTGCGGCTGGCTGCCCAACGACTGGATGTACGAGGAAGGCCTGCGTCGCGGCCTGCGCCAGGTCGCCGGCAGCCCGCTGGAGCTGTCCGGCTACGGCGACCCCCTGGGC
Organism: Pseudomonas sp. TE6283; assembly: GCF_054060555.1. NCBI lineage: Bacteria > Pseudomonadati > Pseudomonadota > Gammaproteobacteria > Pseudomonadales > Pseudomonadaceae > Pseudomonas > Pseudomonas sp. TE6283. The sequence goes on along the minus strand of NZ_JBSSDH010000004.1, from coordinate 325,621 downwards.
CTTCCGGAGTTGCGCGCGCTGACTGCGCAGAACCTGCAGCAGGAACTGTCGATCGTCGCCAACCCGGCGCAGCTGATGCTCACCCACGGCGCCAGCCAGGCCCTGGACCTGGCCGTGCGCACCCTGGTGCGCCCCGGCGACGTGGTGCTGGTGGACGACCCCGGATACCCCAACCTGATGAGCATCCTGCGTACCCAGGGCGCCACCCTGGTGGGCGTGCCGCGCACCCCGGCGGGCTACGACCTCGACCAGCTCGAGCGCCTGCTGGCCCACCACCGCCCCACGGCGTTCTTCACCCAGCCGCACCTGCACAGCCCGACCTGCTCGCGCACCCCGCTGGCGCAGCTGCACCGCCTGCTGCAACTGGCCAGCCAGCATGGCTTCCGCCTGGTGGAGAACAACCTCTACGCCGACATGATCGCCGACCCGCTGCCCTGCCTGGCCAGCCTCGACCACCTGCAGCAGGTGGTGTACGTGGGCAGCTACTCGAAAAGCATCTCGCCCAATGTGCGGGTCGGCTACCTGCTGGCCAACCCCGAACTGACCCAGCAACTGCTGCACCTGAAGATGCGATCGGGCCTGACCACCTCACAGGTGATGGAGCGGGTGGTATACGCCGCGATCATAGACGGCCGCTGGCGCAAGCACCTCAAGCGCCTGCGCCAACGCCTGGCCGAGGCGCACCAGGAAGTGGGCCGGCACCTGCACCGGCTGGGCTTCGAGCTGTTCATCGAATCGGACGAGGGGATGTATATCTGGACCCGCCACCCGGCGATCCCCGACAGCGCCGCGCTGCTGGACGATGCCCTGGAGAAAGGCATCATGCTCGGGCCCGGACAGCTATTCATGGTCGATGCCAAGGCCACCGGGTGGATGCGTTTCAATGTGGCGTTCAGCACCGATCCGGCGATGTGGGAGTTGTTGGAGAAGGTGCTGGTCAAGCATGTTCGCCGGGGCGGGGTGTAACACCCCTACCACCGCTATCGCCAATCCCGCTTTTCAGAGAAGAACGCCCGCGCATTCGCGTCCAGGCTCTCAAGGTGATACCCCCCCTCTTGCACAATCAGGCAAGGCAACTGCAGCGCCCGAATACGTTCCCCCAGCCGCGCAAAACCGTCGGTCGTCACCGCCACCTTGCTCTGCGGATCCAGCTCGTAGATATCGAAACCCAGCGACAACACCAGCACTTGGGCACCAAAGGCCTTCACCGCCTCGAGCGCGACCTCGAGCTGCGCCATGAAGTCTGCCTCGCTGGCGCCATGGGCCATTGGCAGATTGAGATTGCAGCCCTCCCCCGCGCCTTGGCCACGCTCGTCCGCAAAACCCGCCACGCCGGGATAGAAGTTGGTCGGGTCACCGTGCACCGAGACATACAGCACGTCGTCGCGCTCGTAGAAGATCTCCTGGATGCCCTGCCCGTGGTGCATGTCGGTGTCCAGGATCGCCACGCGGCTGTAGCGACTTCGCAGTACTTGGGCGGCCACGGCGGCATTGTTGAGGTAGCAGAAACCGCCAGCGGCATCGTAACGGGCATGATGCCCCGGCGGACGGCACAAAGCGTAAGCGGCGGGTTCACCATCGAGAATCGCCTGGGCGCCCGCCACCGCGCTCTGCGCCGACCAGTAGGCCGAGCGCCAGGTGTGCTCGCCCACCGGGCAGCTGCCATCGGCCAGGTAGCGAGCAGCCTGGGCAAGAATGCCGCGCAAGGCGTTGGGCTCGCGCACGAAGATATTGGACATGACTTCATCGCCCCAGTCCTCGGGTACCTCTTTCCAGCGCGCATGGGCTTGTTCGAGGAACCTCAGGTAGGCCTCGCCGTGTACGGCCTTGAGCGGTGCGAGGCCGGCGTCGGCAGGCTGGCGAATGTCGAAGCCCAGGCCCTTGGCGGCCTGCAACAGCCGCTGGGCGCGCTCGGGCACCTCCTGAGGGGTGCGCATCGCGCCACGGGAGTAATAGCTGCGCGGATGGTGCAGCAGTTGTTCGGGGTGGAAATAGCAGCGCATCAGGCCTCTCCTTCGTCAACCTGGCCGGCACGGGCCAGCACGGCGTTGAGCAATACATCGACGCCCTGGCGGGCATCGTCGGGCAACACGTCCTCGGCTTCGTTGTGGCTCAGCCCGCCGACGCAGGGGATGAACACCATCGCCGTGGGGCAGAAGCGCGCCAGCAGGATCGCGTCATGACCGGCGCCACTGACGATGGACTGCTGGCTGTAGCCCAGGCCATCCACCGCCTGCTGCACGACGGCCACGCACTGGGCATCGAACGGCGTGGCCGGGCTGACCCAGTGGCGCTCGATGCGCACGCTGAGGCCGCGCTGGCTGGCAATGGCCTGCAGTTGCAGGCTGATGTCGCGCTCCATCGCGTCGATGGCCGCGTCGCGGTGATGGCGCAGGTCTAGGGTGAAGCGCACGACGCCCGGAATGGTGTTGCGAGAAGACTTGGCAATACTCAGCTCACCGACCGTGGTCAGGCCCTCGGGAGCGAAGTCCGTGGCCAGCTGCTCGATGGCCTGGATCATTCTCGCCACGCCGTACAAGGCATCCTTGCGCAGCTTCATCGGCGTGGTGCCGGCATGGGCGGCCATGCCCTCGACGGTCACGTCGAGCCAGCGAATCGCCTGGCCGCCGCTGACCACACCAATGCTTTTGGCGTTGTCCTCGAGGATCGGGCCCTGCTCGATATGTGCCTCGAAATAGGCGTCCACGGCGCCACCCAGCGGGCGCTGGCCGGCAAAACCGGTGCGCGCCAGTTCATCGGCGACGCTGATGCCGTCGGCATCGCGGATCGCCAGGGCCTGCGCCAGCGGCAAGGTGCCGGTGAACACCGCCGAGCCGAACATGGCCGGGGTGAAACGGGCACCCTCCTCATTGGTCCACACCGCGATCTCCAGCGGCTTGCGGGTACGAATGCCCAGGTCGTTCAGGCGACGCACCACTTCAAGCCCTGCCAGCACGCCGTAGACGCCATCGAAACGCCCGCCTTCGGGCTGGGTGTCGAGGTGGCTGCCCATCATCACCGGCGCGGCGTGCGGGTCGCTGCCCTGGCGACGAGCGAACAGGTTGCCGATGGCATCCACGCTCAGGCTCAAGCCGGCCTCGCGGCACCAGTGGCCGAACAGCTCGCGACCGGCCTTGTCCTCGTCGCTCAGGGCCAGGCGGCAGCTGCCGCCACGAGCGGTGGCGCCGACCTCGGCCATGGCCATCAGGCTCGCCCACAGGCGTTCGCCATTGCATTTCAACATTGCGGATACTCCAGATTCAGGCCAGCTCGAGCTGCCGGCTACGGGCGTACCGGCGCGTCAGCGCCAGCACGCAGACCAGGGAAGTGCAGGCGATCAGGCTGTAGAAGACCGCCATCGGCCACCATTGGCCGGGAAAGCTGTGGGCCAGCCAGGTGCCGATCAGCGGGGTCAGCCCCCCGGCGATGGCGCCGCAGACCTGATAGGCCAGGGAGATGGCGGTGTAGCGCACGCGGGTGTCGAACATGCCGCTGACATACCCGGCGATCACCGCGTAGAACGACGCCATGCACGCCGCCGCCAAAGCAATGCCAAGCACGATCAGCGGGCCTTCGCCACTGCTCACCAGCACGAACATCGGGTACGGCGAGGCCATCGCCAGCAACGCGACCAGCGCCAGGAAGCGCGTGGCGCCGAGCTTTTCCGAGACCCACGCGGCCAGGGGCTGCACGCAGAACTGGATGATCGCCACGAAGAACAGGCATTCGAGGATCAGCGAACGCTCCAGGTGCAACTGCTGGGTGGTATAGCTGATCATGAAGGTGTTGGTGAAATAGACCCCGGCGATCCCCAGCGTATTGGCGCCGATGCACAGCAACAGCGGTCGCCACGCGGTGCGCAGCACCTCCAGCACCGGCGCCTGCTCCTTGCGCCGGGCCTTCTCGGCCTGCGCGCGGCTGGTGAGGAACTCGGGCGATTCGTTGACCCCCAGGCGAATCGCCAGGCCCACCAGCAGCAGCAGCGCGCTGGCCAGGAACGGCACACGCCAGCCCCAGCTCATCAGGTCGTCTTCCGGCAGGCGGGTGACCGCGCTGAACGCCAGCAGCGACAGGATCAGGCCCGCCGGGCTGCCCAGCTGGGCGAACGAGGCGAAGAAATTGCGGCGCCCCTTGGGCGCATGCTCGCCGGCCATCAGCACTGCCCCGCCCCACTCGCCGCCCACGGCAATGCCCTGGACCACCCGCAGCAGGATCAACAGCACCGGCGCGGTGGCGCCGATCTGCGCGTAGGTCGGCAGCAGGCCGATGGCGACGGTGACCACGCCCATCATCAGCAGGGTGATGACCAGTGATTTCTTGCGACCGATGCGGTCACCGATGTGGCCAAAGACGATGCCGCCCAGGGGGCGGGCGAAGAAGCCCACGGCAAAGGTGCCGAAGGCGGCCATGGTGCTGAACAGGCTATTGTCGGAGGGGAAGAACAAGGCGCCGAACACCAGCGCGGCGGCGGTGGCGTAGATGTAGAAGTCGTACCACTCGATCATGGTGCCGATGAACGCGGCGGCGGCGGCACGGCGCGGTTGAGGCGAAGCGGCGGGCTTCATGGGTGGCTCCTTTGGTTGTTTTTCTGGCAGGAGTTTTTTAGGACATGGCGACGCTCTGACGGCGCCTGCACTGCTGGAGATGATTCATCGCCAAAGCCTATAATTCAATTTTCTATTTATTATTCGAATTATTAGCCACACTTATTATCGAGCCTGACCATGCCCGACCGCCTGCTCAACGACCGCCTCGACTGGAACCTGCTGCGCACCTTCCGCGTCATCGGCCAGGAGCTGTCGATCAGCCGCGCCGCCGCCCGCCTGCACCTCACCCAGCCTGCCGTGAGCCAGGCGCTCAAGCGCCTCGAGGAACAGCTCGGACGCCAGCTCATCGCCCGTCGCGGCCCGCGCTTCGTGCTGACCGAGGTGGGCGAGCAACTGTTCCAGCTGGCCGGCGAGGTGTACGGGCAGATGTCGCAGATCGGTGGCTTGCTGGAGCAGCCGGCGGACGAGCTGGTAGGCAAGGTGCGCCTGCTGATGATCAGCCGCATCGTCAGCGAACGCTTCGATGATTTTCTCGCCGAGTTTCACCGCCAGCACCCGCGGGTGGAGCTGGAGATCGACGTGATGCGCAGCTCCGACATCGTCGCCGCGCTGCAAGAAAAGACCGCCACCGCCGGCCTGAGCCTCAACCGTCGGCCGCAGCAACGGCTGGAGCAACGGCTGTTCCTGCGCCAGCGCTATGCGTTCTTCTGCGGCAGGCACCACAGGCTGTTCGGCCAGGCCGAAGGCGACCTGCAACGGGAGAACTTTGTCAGTTTTACCAGCGACCAGATCGGCGGCATGCTTTCGCCGCTGACCATCTTCCGCGACCAGCAGGGCTTCGCCGGGCGCATCGTCGCCTCGTCACCGAGCCTGGAAGAGGTGCGCCGCCTGGTGATCGCCGGTTTCGGCATCGGCTGCCTGCCCGAACATGTGGTGGCGGCGGATGTGGACACGGGGTTGTTGTGGAAACTGCCGCCGCGGGAGGGGATTGCCGATGTGGACATCCACCTGTTGTGGAACAGGGATCAACGCATGAGCCGGGCGGAGAGTCTGTTTATTGAGACCTTGCTGTCTGCCTGCGCACCAACGAGCTAGCTGGGAGCCCAGCGAATGTAATCCAAGTAGTTGGCCTGCTCACTCGCGCTTGCCTATGACCACCACCCGACGTGGTAGACCAGTCGGTAACCACTCTCCTCTGAACTTGATCTTGCTGTGGTTGGGCAAACCACTCAGCGCGTACGAACCTTACTCGGAGCGAGCGCAAGCAGTACACACACTCAATCAGCAACCTGACAATTTTACCAGTTGCATTCCCATAGCTACCAAGCGACCCTGCCAATAAAAAATTTTGCCGCAACGGTGATCGCTATGCAATTTTTCTATAACCGTACGAAACTTACAACCCTCATTCATGCCGAGGGCAAAAGTACATGGCTCGGCCTACCCGGAAAATTGCTTGCCATTCACTGCTCAGACAAGAATCAATCCCCCTCGACACTCATCGCCAACGATGTTCATGGGTCTCCCGTCAGCCTCCACTCAACCTCCAAAGCGCAACAGGAGGTTTTTACACCTTACGGTTTTTCCATGCGAGATAACCCGGAGCGCGTTGGTTTCAAGGCAGAGTATTGTGATACAGCAACTGGCTTCTACTTCCTTGGCAACGGATACCGCATTTACAACTCAAAACTTACGCGCTTTCACAGTGCCGATACACTGAGTCCATTCAATGAGGGTGGGATCAATGCATATACCTTTGTATCAGGGGATCCGATCAATGGCTCCGATCCGTCCGGCCACTCACCAGTGTTTCAAAAAGGAACGGTGCATCAGTACTATGGTCCTGTGCGAAGGGTAGCAAATGACGTCAACTACTTCATCACACCGTCAATTGAAACCCCCAAAGAAATCAACATATCTGCTCATGGCAGCCCAGGCTTTATAGAGGTCAACGGCACCGACACAACAGCCAAGGGCTTTGTAAACCTCCTTCATCTTTCAAACCTCCCAATCAAGGACTTGCCGATAAACGTCTTTGCTTGCGAATCTGCAAAACCAAACAAAAAAAACAAAAACATCTTTCATACAAGACCTGTCAAATATAACCAATCAGCGCGTAAACGGCTTTAAGGGTGAAATTGCCACCAGAGAAAAAATCTCGTCACCTGCGGCAAACGGTGCCCCTTATATGTTCAGATTCGAAGTTTACAAAGAAAACCCTTTTAAGTTCCTCAGCACTGATCACCGGCATTTCAGCTACAAACCTCACACCGTAGAGCCAGTGACAACCAGCCAGTCAGCAATACGAGAAAATTCGAAGTAGATCAATGTCAGCCCCTGCATCTGATACCAACCAGGTCTTTTTCGAGCAAGCCACCTAGCCTGATCGACTAAAGAGAATGCGAAACACCCGCAGTTCTGCCCCGCCCCAGCCACGCATAAGCCAAAGCCAGCAACCCCAGCACCAACCCGGCAAACACCGCGACCACCACCTGGCTGTAACGTGCCAGCAGCGCCGGGAACCCCACCACCTCGCGGGTCACCTGGATATCGGCGCTGCCGTCGGCATCGCGGATGCTGATCCCACCCTGGCGGATCTGCGAATAGTCGGCGTCGAAGTACACCCAGACCTTGCTCTCGCTCACCCCGTCGATGGCCGGCAGGTCGATGCTGCTGGTGGGCGTCGGCACCAGCGTGTCGTTGCCGGCGGCGTCGCGCACCTGCACCAGGCCCTTGGCCGGCAAGCGGATGTGCACGGCCTTGAGCGGCGCCTGGGCGGGGTTGTACAGCTCGATGAGCAGGCCGGTGCGGTGATCCACCAACCCGGCCTCGAACGGCCTGGCAAACAGTTGCAGGTACGGGGCCTGGGCCAGGTCGACCAGCTTGTCGATCTGCGGATGGCTGAGGGCGCCGTCGCCGATCTCGCTGATCTGCGAGTGCAACCGCTCATACTTGAGCAGGTCGTTGGCCTGGCTGATGCGCTCGCTGAACTGGCCCGGGTAGGTGAGATGGGCGTAGGTCAGGCGTGCCTGCAGGCGGTCGTCATCGCGCAGTACCGCATAGAGCGTGGCGGCGACGGCGACCAGGGCGAGCAGACCCACCAGGGATTTACCGACTTTTTCCCAATTCACCTTGAGGATTCCTTGTTTTACAGGGGCGACGAGACGCAAGGCAGGCAAGGGTGCCAAGAACACCGGGTTCGGGCAAGGGTTGGCTGCCCCGCGATCGGCCGTATCAGCCCCGCGCCAGCAAGCCCGGCACCGCCACGCCCAGCATCGCCACCCCGGACAAGGTCAGCAGCCCCAGCACGATCCGGCGAAACGCCCGCTCACTGATCCCCAGGTACAGCCGCGTGCCCAGCAGCGTCGGCACTGCCATCGCCAACACCACCACCGCGAACGCCGGCAGCAGCGCCGGGGTCACCAACCCGCTGCCCAGGTAGGTGAGCATGGTCACCGCCAGCATCGACAAGTTGAAGTTCTGGATCACCGCCCGCTGGGTATCGCGCTCGAACCCGCGCAGGGTGCACCAGAGCGTCGGCACGGTGCCGGTAAAGCCGCCGATGCCGCCCAGCACCCCGCCGACCATGCCCACCGCGCCATCGGCCAGGCGCCCGCCCTGCAGACGCGGCAGGCGCGGCGCCAGCAACATCAGTGGGCACCACACCACCAACAGCGTGCCGAACACCGCCTTGAACCACAGCATGTCCAGGTAAGGCAGCACCCACACACCCAGCGGAATCCCCGCCAGGCCACCGAGCACAAAGGGCCACAACAGCGACCAGCTGAAGCCCCGGCGCACGCTGAACACCGCGATCAACTGCCCGGTAAGGCTGCCGAATACCGTCAGCACCGCCGCCACCTTCGGTTCCAGTCCCCAGGCCCAGAACGACATGGCCACCATGCCGAAGGCAAAGCCTGACAAGCCTTGGACGAACCCGGCGACGATGGCGCCAAGGGCGATAAGGTAAAGCGGATCCATGTGGGCTCTCGGTGACGATCGAAGGCATCGGGTGGGCAGCATTCCCCACCCAGCAGTGGGTGTCCAGCCCCAGGTCTGCGGCAATACCTTGAGCGTTTCTCGCCCGCACCGCCGCAACATCTTGAAACAACTGGCGTTTGGCCATTTGCCGTTTGGCACAGCCGTTGCTGTGCCCTGTTCAAGGCACTTCGTCGCTCTTCGAGTGGCAACAGATGCCGGTCTGCACAACACGGGGCATACGGCAATGAACAAAACCGCTGCGACATCGACCCAGGTGTTCAGGTTGTCTAGCGTTACGGCACTGCTGGTCAGCCTTGGGCTGGCCAGCGCGTTCGCCGGGTCGCTCGACGACGTGAGCCAGCCACCGCCTACCGATCCTTCCGCCTACAGTGAACCGCCCGTCACGCCAGTGGCCCAGGCGGCGGCGCTGGAAGACTTGAAATCGATGCCCGAGGCCAACGAGGGCTCGCTGGAACTGACCGATGGCGTCTATGGCAACCGCGCGACGGTGACCACCAACAACGTGCTGCCCCCCGCGCTGCAGACCTCGCGCAAATACCCCACCAACGGCAAGCCCAGCCCCTTGTTCGGTGCCGAGCCGTTCACCCAGCAGTTGCTGCTGTTCGAAGAGTTCGGCCCGGAGAAACTCGACCCGGCCACCCCGCCCTACGTCATGACCTTTCCGCCGCCCGTGGTCGGCGCGGCCCCCGCCCAGGACCCCGATTACGCCGCCCGCAGCAGCCCCAACGGCAACGCTCTGGAGGCGTTCCTGACCCAGCCGGGGCTGACGCCGTTCCCGTCGCAGTACGCCAACGTGCTCGACCGCAACCCGTGGAAGGCGCAGATCGAGATGTTCCTCAACCGCAGCGGGGTCGGCTCGCCCGCCGAAGGCCGTCCGCCAGGAAAGGGCTGGTCGCACCAGCGCTGGAACGAGTTCTACCCCCAGGCCGCGTTCAAGACTGCCCAGGCCGGGGCGCGCATCAACCAGGGCCTGCGCGACCGCAAGCAGTTGCACAACTATGCCAAGGGCGAGTTCGCCCCGGGCGGGCTGTACTACCAGACCTCCGACATCCCCACCACCCTGGGCACCACCAAGGGCATCGACACCCGCTTCCACCCCAAGATGCCCCTGCAGGGCCACAAGGCGCTGTGGACCTTCGACGGCACCTTTCCACCCAAGCTGCTGATGGTGCGCTACGGCCAACCGGTGCTGATGCGCCATTACAACGCCCTACCGATCGACCCTTCGGCCAACAACGGCTTTGGCCTGCATACCATCTCCACCCACGAGCACAATGGCCACTCGCCGGCCGAGAGCGACGGCTTCGCCAACGCCTACTTCTTCCCCGGCCAGTACTACGACTACCGCTGGCCGATCCAGCTGGCCGGCTACGACACCATCAACACCCGCGCCCAGGACCCGCGCGCGGCCTTCCCCTGCGCACCGGGCGAAACCCTGTTCGTCAACGACGCCTCCCCTGGCCTGAAGACCTGCGAGAACGGCAGCATCAAGATCCGCGGCGACTGGCGCGAGACCATGAGCACCCACTGGTTCCACGACCACATGCTCGATTTCACCGCGCAGAACGTCTACAAGGGCAATGCGGTGATGATGAACTACTACTCGGCCATCGACCGCGGCAACGAAGCCCTGCAGGATGGCGTCAACCTGCGCTTCCCCAGTGGCGCGGCGATGCCCTGGGGCAACCGCGACTACGACGTCAACCTGGTGATCGCCGACAAGGCCTGGGACGCCAACGGCCAGCTGTGGTTCAACCCGTTCAACACCGACGGCTTTCTCGGCGACCAGATCCTGGTCAACTGGCAGTACCAGCCCAAGCTCAAGGTGCGCGCGCGCAGCTACCGCTTCCGTATCCTCAACGGCTCGGTGTCGCGCTACTTCAAGTTTGCCGTCGTGCGTGAAATCGCCGGCAACAGCGGCGAGTTCAAGGGCCCGAGCGGCTCCAACGTCTCCTATGCCCGCGTGCCGTTCCACATGATCGCCAACGACGGCAACATCATGGAGCACGCGGTGCCATTCGACGGCACCCTGGACCTCAATGGCGACGGCAACCTGCAGGACAACAACGCCATCCTGCCGCTGCAGGGCATCGCAGAGCGCTACGACATCATCATCAATTTCGCCAGGAACGGGATCAAGGCCGGAGACAAGCTGTACTTCGTCAACCTCATGGAACACGACACCGGCAAGGGCCCGAAACAGGCCATTAGCCTGGCCGACGTGCTGTCGGAAAAGTACAAGGCGGTCATCAAGCAGACCAGCAAGGGCCCGGAATGGGATGGCGGCGACCCGGTGGTCGGCAAGTTCATGCAGTTGATCGTGCAGCCCTATACCGGCCAGGACGTCAGCATGGACCCGAGCCTGTATGAACCGGCCAAACCCGGCAAGGCCGCGGGCTTGGTGATGATTCCCCTGCCCCTGGACCGCACCAGCGCCAGCGATCAGGTCAAGCTCAGGGCCGCCCGCCACCGCGAGTTCATCTTCGGCCGCTCCGATGGCACCGACAGCGCGCCCTGGACCATCAAGACCGACGGCGGCTTCGGCTACAGCATGGACCCGCGGCGCATCAACGCCGCCCCGCAACTGGCCAACGAAGCCACCGATGGCGGTTTCAGCGGCGACGGCACCCTCGAGGTGTGGAAGATCAAGAACGGCGGCAATGGCTGGAGCCACCCGGTGCATGTGCACTTCGAGGAAGGGGTAATCCTCAGCCGTGACGGCAAGGCGCCGCCGGAATGGGAAAAATGGGCGCGCAAGGACGTCTACCGCATCGGCCCGGACACTGATTCGTCGGAAGAAGTGGAAATGGCCATTCGCTTTCGCGAGTTCGCCGGCACCTACATGGAGCACTGCCACAACACCCAGCACGAGGACACCTCGATGCTGCTGCGCTGGGACCTGGAACACCCCGGCCAGTTCCAGATGATGCCGACGCCGCTGCCCGGCTGGGATGGCGTGGAATACGTCAACTCCGCCGCCCTGCCGACCTTCCGCACTGCCGGCAGTGGCTCCGGCAACGACGGCAACAAGCCGCCGGTGGCAGTGAACGACAGCGCCGCGACCCTGGCCGGCAAGCCGATCGTGCTCAACGTGCTGGCCAACGACACCGACCCCGACGGCAACCTGCCGCTGAGCATCAGCAGCCTGGCCCAGCCCGACTCCGGCCAAGGCACGGTCAGCAGCAACGGCACGCAGCTCACCTACACCCCACCGGCCACCGTCGCCACGGCGTTCACCGCCAGCTTCACCTACGCCGCGCGCGACGCCAAGGGCCTCGAGTCGCTGGCGCCGGCCACGGTGAGCATCGCGGTCTCGCCAGCGGTGCCGATGGACGAGATCCAGGTCAGCAGCGCCACGGTGCAGTTGCGCAGCAACAACCGCTGGACCTGGGAAGTCTCCGGGACCACTTCGGTGGCCACCGGCAACAGCATCCGGGTTTCCACCAACACCACCAGCGGGCCGCTCGACCTGGGCCTGGCGTCCTTGAGCAGCAGCGGCAGCGGCGCGCGCTGGAAGCTGTCGGTGACCACCACCGGCAGCGGCCCGGCGTCACCACCGGCGGTGACGGTGAAGTCGGCACTGGGGCAGAGCGTGACGGTGCCGCTGAGTATCAAGTGACGTCGTGCAAGGGCCGCCAGGCGGCCCTTTCATGCCAACCCAAGAGGGTCAGACCATGCCCCGCCTCTGCCGCCTGCTGCTCCTGCTGCTGCTCACCCTCGGCCTTTCCTGGTCGTTGCCCCCCAGCCCCCGCGCAACACCCTCCACCCCCTGGGGCGCCGACTACTTCCCCAACATCCCCCTGCTCACCCAGGACGGCCAACAGGTGCGCTTTTTCGACGACCTGATCAAGGGCAAGGTGGTGGCCATCAATTTCATCTTCACCGGCTGCGGCGACTCCTGTCCGGTGGAGACCGCCCGCCTGCGCCAGGTGCAGAAGCTGCTGGGCGAGCGCGTCGGCCAGGACATCTTCATCTACTCGATCAGCATCGATCCCTACAACGACACCCCCGCCACCCTCAAGCGCTACGCCGAGAAGTTCGCCATCGGCCCCGGCTGGACCTTGCTCACCGGCGAAGCCGCCGACATCGAGCAACTGCGTCGCAGCCTCGGGTTGTACATCGAGGGCCTTGAGAATGGCCGCAGCAAGGACCACAACCTCAGCCTGATCATCGGCAACCAGGCCACCGGCCGCTGGATGAAGGCCTCGCCCTTCGAAAGCCCGTACATCCTCGCCGACCGCCTGGCCAACAGCCTGCACAACTGGAAGACCGCCAGCGCCCAGCGCCGCGACTACACCCAGGCCCCCGACATCCGCCCGCCCAGCGCCGGCGAACAACTGTTCAGGACCCGCTGCTCGTCGTGCCATACCCTGGGCGAGGCCGAGCCCGGCGCCACCCGCGGCATCGGCCCGGACCTGCTGGGAGTGACCCGCCAGCGTGACGAGGCCTGGCTCAAGCGCTGGCTGGTGGAACCGGACCGGATGCTGGCGGAGAAAGACCCGCTGGCGATGCTGCTGTACGCGCAGTACAACCAGCTGGCGATGCCCAACATGCGATTGGGAGAAACAGAAGTGGCGGCGCTGATCGGCTATCTCGAGGAAGAGACGCAACGGCGCCAGGTGCCCTCGGCGCAACGTTGAACCTCGACCCTTGACCGCCAGCGCTGCCCCAGCCCATGCTCAACCGCTTCCACCCCACGCTCAAGGAACGACCGCATGAAGCTGGAAACACTCGCCATCCACGCGGGCTTCAGCCCCGACCCGACCACCAAGGCGGTGGCCGTGCCGATCTACCAGACCACCTCGTTCGCCTTCGACGACACCCAGCACGGTGCCGACCTGTTCGACCTGAAGGTGGCCGGGAATATCTACTCGCGCATCATGAACCCCACCAACGACGTGCTCGAGCAACGCATGGCCGCCCTCGAGGGCGGCGTCGGCGCGCTGGCGGTGGCCTCGGGCATGGCCGCCATCACCTACGCCATCCAGACCGTCGCCGAGGCCGGCGACAACGTCGTCTCGGTGGCCAAGCTGTATGGCGGCACCTACAACCTGCTGGCCCACACCCTGCCGCGCATGGGCATCACCACCCGCTTCGCCGCCCACGACGACATCGCCGCCCTCGAGGCGCTGATCGACGAACGCACCAAGGCGGTGTTCTGCGAGTCGATCGGCAACCCCGCCGGCAACATCGTCGATATCACCGCCCTGGCCGAGGCCGCCCACCGCCATGGCGTGCCGCTGATCGTCGACAACACCGTGGCCACGCCGATCCTCTGCCGCCCGTTCGAGCACGGCGCCGATATCGTGGTGCACTCGCTGACCAAGTACATCGGCGGCCACGGCACCAGCATCGGCGGCATCGTCATCGACTCGGGCAAATTCCCCTGGGCCGATCACAAGGAACGTTTCGCCCTGCTCAACACCCCCGACCCGTCCTATCACGGCGTCACCTACACCGAGGCCTTCGGACCCGCCGCCTTCATTGGTCGCTGCCGCGTGGTGCCGCTGCGCAACACCGGCGCCGCGCTGTCGCCGTTCAATGCCTTCCTGATCCTGCAAGGCCTGGAAACCCTGGCCCTGCGCATGGAGCGCCATACCGAGAACGCGCTCAAGGTCGCCCGCTACCTGCAGGAGCACGACCAGGTGGCCTGGGTGAAGTACGCAGGCCTGCCGGACCACCCCGAGCACGAACTGGCCCGGCGCTACACCGGCGGCAAGCCGGCATCGATCCTGTCGTTCGGCATCAAGGGCGGCCAGGCCGCCGGGGCGCGCTTCATCGATGCGCTGCAACTGGTGGTGCGCCTGGTCAACATCGGCGACGCCAAGTCGCTGGCCTGCCACCCCGCTTCCACCACCCATCGCCAGCTCAACGACGAAGAGCTGGAAAAAGCCGGCGTGCCGCGCGACATGGTGCGCCTGTCGATCGGCATCGAGCACAGCGACGACATCATCGCCGACCTCGCCCAGGCGCTGGAGGCCAGCCGAGGCTGATTGACCCGCGCCCCACCCAATGCCGACGGCGGGCGCAACCCTTGCAGAACCGGAACCCCGCGCAATGACCCTTTTCTACCTGAAACTCGTCGTCACCCCGCTGCTGATGTGGGCCATCTCCCTCGCCTCGCGGCGCTGGGGCGGCCTGCTTGGCGGGCTGCTGTCCGGGCTGCCGATCACCTCGGCGCTGGTGATGACCTTCCTGTGCCTGGAACAAGGCACGGGCTTCGTCCTGGGCGCGGTGCCCGGCGCGTTGGGCGGGCTGGCGGCGGTGCAGGCCACCTACGCCTTCTACTTGTTTGCCACGCGCAGACTCGGCATCGCTCCGGCAGTCGCGCTGTCGATATTGTTCTATGGCCTGGCGGCCTATGCCTTCACTCATTGGGGCGGGTTGTATTTGTCGATCGGCGTGGCGCTGCTGCTGATCGGCGTGCTGATTCGTGCCAGTGGCCGCGAGCCCAGGCCCGACACCCTTGCCCGCCCCCGACACCGGTATTGGGAGATTCCGCTGCGCATGGTGTCCGCCACCTCGCTGCTGATGGTCACCACCAGCCTGGCCAGCTGGCTGGGCCCGGCCACCAGCGGCATGCTGGCGCCGATCCCGGTGATTGCCTGGCCACTGGTGGTATTCGCCCATGTGCAGGGCGGGAGGGCCGGGATGGCGGCGATGGTGCGGGGCAATGCAATTGGCGCGGTGGGGGTGATTGCGTTCTACCTGGCGATTGCGGGGTTGCTGGAACAAACGAGCGTCGCGCTTACCATGCTGGTTGCAATGACAATCGCCGTTGGCCTCACCGTCACCCTGGCAACCTTGTTGAAAGGGCGTACCTTACGCCACCGCAATTGAAGGCACATCGGTACCGCCGACATTGATGCCCCGCAAGGGCAACACACGGAGAAACACCATGCATCTGGATCAGGCACGCGCCCTGCTTGCCGAAGCTGAACGGCATCGCCAGCCGGCGTATGAGCCCAGCATTTTTGCCCTGGGAGGGCGCGGTTACTACGAAAACCCCACCACTGACCTACTCGCGTTCTTCCTCGACCCCGATCAGATCCATGGCTTTGGTGATTGCTTCCTCAGCACTCTGCTGGGCTGCATCTGCAAGGAGTCGCCACCCCAACCGACCCTGCGCCTGCCTCCGCAGCGTGAAGTGACAACCACCAACGGCAAACGCATCGATCTGTTGTTGCAGGGCGAGGACTGGCTGCTGATCCTCGAGAACAAAGTCTTCCACGCCCAGGTCAACCCGTTCGCCGACTACGAACTGTATGCCGATACCTTGGTCGGTGGCCGCGACAAACGCGTGTTGTTCGCGGTGCTGTCACCGTCGGGCAGCAATGTCGCCGATGGCTGGACAGGGCTCAGCTATGCCGAGCTTCTCGGTGCCCTGCGCACAGCGCTGTCGCAAAACGTCGAGCACAACCGCCTGAACAAGTGGCGTGTACTGGCCGACGAGTTCCTGCTGCATCTGGAAAACATCACCGTAGAGCGTGACATGAACCCTGAAAGCATTGATTTCATCTTCGAACACCTGCCGCAGATCAATGCACTCAACAAGTTGCGCGACCAGGCAGTCGAGGCACTGGATCGCAAGATCATCGCCCACCTGCAGGCCGAGATCGACGGCTTCGAAACCTTCACTCGCCGGCAACCCTGGGCGGATGGACCGGCGCTACGTTACGCCTGCAACAACTGGGTCGAATGGTCGGATGTGGTGCTCTACCTGGACGGCAGCCAGACGCCACTGCGGCCGACCATCCGCGTGTACCTGATCAACGTCGACACGCGCCAGATGGCGTTCGGTCGCCATTTGTTCGTGGATACCACAAGACAGCCGTGGACCGAAGGCCGGCGCGTGATCGGCTTCGAATGGAAGTTGGAAAGCTTCGACGAACGCGTGGTAATCGACATGATCCTGGAGAAAATGCGATTGTTGATTCAATTCGAAGCCGAAATGCGCTGACGTACTCCCTCCAGATGAAAAAGCCGCTTTCGATTGCTCGAAAGCGGCCCTTACCTTTACGCCGATGCTCAACTGTCGCCTTGCTCACACCTGGCCGGCAACTGCCCATCGATCATCGCCTTGGCCATGCCACTGAGGTAGTACGTCGCCCGCATCAGCGTCTGTGCCTCTTCGGGCTGGTTCAACGCCTGGTACGTCAGCGATGTGATACAGCCCAGGATGATCGTTGTTTCCTGCAGCACGTCCTCGGTCGGCAACCCCGGCATCGCCTGCACCCAATCGCGCACGGAGAACTGCTTGGTGCGGCCGACCAGGCTGACGATCTTCAAGTCTGCGGTGCCCTTTGCGTGTTCGTCCTTGTCCATGACCTTGCCCCCTGGAAAAAGAATGAGCCCGTCGCGGTTCATCCTCCGGAACCGCCAGACCAGACCGCGCGATCCCTGCGCAGTAAGTTGCCCAGTGGTCCGGCCTGTTCCGGCGGGTGAAGCGCGACGAGCAGGCCGAGACTAAAGCCAGCGCCAATCCGCTACAACGGGCTACCGGGGGGAAAAGGTGCCTTTAGGAAAAGGACTACATAAACAACGGAAGAATGGCTGTAGGACCTACATAAATCACCAGGATCATTGCCAAGCAGACGCCTCATGCATCAGCAGGCTCATTCCACCGACCACACCGGGGTTGGCCTGCCAGCAGCCCCGGGTCGCCTCGATCCCTCCTGTGGCATGCCCGCACTAACCAGGCATGCCACAGATACGCGGCACCACGACTTCCCAACGCTGGCAGGGGTACTTGTCCCAGTGCTCCTCGTTGCCCTCCTCCCGGTAGCGCACGACGATATCGGCCACTTCACATCGCTCGACCGAGAATCCCGGCGTGAAGGACTTGGCGGTTCGCCCGACCACCTGCCCCCACTGGTTGAGGATCAGGAAGCTCTGACCCTGAGACCTCAGTGTCAGCGGTGCGCCAGGGCGCAAGTCACGCACCCGCGCATGGATATCGTCACCTTCGGCATGGAGCCCCACATGACCAAGATAGATATCCTTCAGGCTCAGTTGCTGGTAGCGCCTGTCGAGGAGCGGGTCGTGACATCCCGCGAAAACCTGACGCGGGATGCTCGAGGGCAGGCACCCACTGAAGAGGTTGTCCACAGTGAACTCGCACAAGGTCAGGGTCTGCTCGGCACGGGTCATGCCGACGTAGTACAGGCGACGCTCCTCTTCGAGTGTCTCCTGCTTGTCGACCCAGCCCCCGTCCAACAGCACCACATGGCGGAACTCCAGGCCCTTGGCCGAATGCACGGTTCCCAGATACAGGCCGTTGCCCGCCTGCCGTCGCATCTCGCGCACATAGTCGTACAAGCTCCGGCTGATCGTCGCAGGCTTCACCTGGAAGTCACCGAACTCGACCCGCAGCTCGTCGAAGGCTGCCTCGAAAAAGGCCGTCGAATACTCATCGAGCAGAGTCCGCACCCGCTGCCACGCCTGATCGACGGCCAGGGGCTCGGCCAGTTGCGCGAGGCAGTCGACCACCGCCACGAAGTCGCGCTGGCGGGTGGGCGGCAGACCACTGTCCTTGTCCGACGCCAGGTGATACGGCACGCCGTTGTGCTCGCACCAGGCCTGGACCGCCAGCAGGTATCGGTGATTACGAGCGAGTACCGCGCAGCCCTGCCAAACACCGTTCTCGAGCGCCAGCAGACGCTGCAGCTCCTGCAGCGCGGCCTGGGCCTGGCGGTTGCCGAACGGCCGATCGGCCGGATCGACGGTCAGGCGCAACACCTGGCCACGGCGCTGAGGATCCAGGGCCTGCCACTCGCCACCCGGCGGGTCGTCCCGACGCCGCGCGTCGATCGAAATGGGATTGCCGAGCTTCAGCCGCTGGCCGTTGAGGCCGATCAGGTGGTTGGCCGCCGCGATGATGCAGGCACTGGAGCGGTAGTTCTCCACGAGGAAGGCTTCCTGGGCCTCGTAGTCTTTGCGGAATGCCTCGATGTAGCGGTTGTTGGTATCGCGAAACGCGTAGATGTTCTGATCGTCGTCGCCCACGGCCATGATGCAGGGCTTGGCGTCATCGGACGAACCCCGGTCGGCCAGGGCACTGACCAGCCGGTACTGCAGCTCGTCGATGTCCTGATACTCGTCCACCAGGATATGCCGGTAGCCGCGCAGCAGCATCGCGCGCAGATTGGCGCGGGCATCGTCGAGTTCTTCCTGGGTCACCTCTTCTTCATCATCGGCGTTCACCACCAGCGAACCTTCAAGCAGTCTCACCGCGTCCTGCATCAGATTGCCCAGCGTGGTCTCATCCACCTCGTCGCCGCGCTGGAAGCGCGTACCCGTCAGGCGCATGGCCAGGCTGTGGTAGGTCATCACGCTGACCCCGTAGGCATCGGCCCCCACCAGTGCCAGCAGGCGTTTGCGGATCTCGTTGGCGGCATGGCGGTTGAAGGTCAGCGCGACGATGGCGCTGGCAGGCACCCGGCGCACCCGCAACAGGTAGGCGATACGGTGCACGATGACCCGTGTCTTGCCCGAACCGGGCCCGGCAAGCACCAGCCTGTTGCTGTCCAGATCGTCGGTGACGATACCGCGCTGGGTATCGCTCAGGTCCTCGACAATCATCCGCCACGACGCCTCGCTGGTGGAATACTTGAGCACCGACTCGCGACCGGCAAAATAGTCCTTGAGGAAATCCGCCTTGTTCGCCGTGAAGTAGTCGTCGACCAGCTGGTAGGCAGCCTTCGGCTCCTGCAGCCAGCGCTCGGCATACTCGCGCATCACATGCACCTGGATACGCTTTTCGCGGTAATGCTCCTCGAGGCCCTGGTAGTCGTCCTTGAGGAAGCGACCACGCTGGGGATCGGCCTTGATGGTCATGGCCCGGCGCATCACGGTCATGCCGTGGTTGAGGCTGAATACCTCCTGGCGGTGCAGGAACAGCAGCACTCGCTCGACATACCTGTCGCGATTGTCCGCAACCCGGGCGCGCAGTTCCAGATCCTGCTCGATCAGCCCGACCAGTTCACCGAAGGTGGCTTCGGCCAACTGGTTCTTGCCCCGCTTGGGCAGTTTGCGGACCAGGTGGCTCAACAGCTTCGTGGCGATGATGCCGCGCGTCTCACTGACGGCCTTCAGGCCGACCCAACCTTCGTCATGCTGGATTCGTACCTTGATGTACTCGTGGCTGAGCTGGCGCAGGTCGAAACTGTTGTTGCGCCGCTCGGCAATCGCATCGCGATCCGGCGACAGCCCGCGCAGCAGGCGCAACACATGCAGGGGCAGCAGGTTGGTGCGCCCGAGGCGGGTCTTGAGCACCGAGGTCAGCGCCGTCACGTTGATGTCCTGCCATCCCGCGCCCGGCGCGTCGGGCGCTTGCTCGGCCAGGGTCTCCAGCAGCGCACGCTCGAGCTCCAGCAGCTGCTGCAGCAACTGCGGCGAGGCATCGGCCTGGCCATAGCTGAGCACCACCGTGAACTGGGTGTCGCTCACCAGCAACTCGCGCTTTTCCAGGTCCTTGAGCACATGGCCAACCTCCTGGGGTTCCAGGCTGGTGAGGTCCACCAGCTTCTGGATATCGATACGCTCTGCGGGGCTGGCCTTGCGCAGGTAGCCCAGGATGGCCAGGTACTCCGCCTGGCGGCGTTCCGTCAGCTCCGATGCGCCCAGCGCGCGCTCGGCCTCTTCAAGCGGCACATCCACCTTGGAGGCGAAGATCTGTGTGTGGTTTTCTTCTCGGGTCAGATAGCCGCCACGCTCGAGCCAGGCGACCGCCGTGACCACCTTGGTTTCGGCATCCACGGCATCGGCGTCGAACGAGGTCTGCACACTGTCGTCCATGAGGATTTCGCCCGCCGTGATCACCAGCTTGCCGCCACCCCGGCGCTTCGACTCGCCGTTGAGTTTCTTCTGGATCTGCTGGATATCCCGCAGGCTCAGACAGGCACGCTCGCACAGGCCAAACTGGGTCTCGATGTCCTGCGGGTCATACAGCAGCACGCAGTGCGCCGGCAGTTGGTCACGCCCTGCCCGGCCGGCCTCCTGCAGGTAGTTTTCCAGCGAGCCGGGAATATCGGCATGCACCACCAGGCGGATATCCTCCTTGTCCACCCCCATGCCGAAGGCATTGGTGGCGACGATGGTCTGGATCTCGCCGTTCTTGTAGAGGCCCTGGACCTCGAGCTTGTCCGCCGCATCCATCCCGGCATGAAAATGCCGGCAACTGAGCCCTTGGTGCGCCAGAAACTCCGCCAGTTGCTCCGCCGCCTTGCGGCTGGCCACGAACACCACCGCCGCGCCCGCCTGTTCCTCGAGGTACTCCTCCAGCAGGCGATGCACCCGCGACGCCTTTTCGCCGCGGTCGCAGCGCATCACTTCGAAGGTCAGGTTGGTACGTTCGTGGCTGCCGAGGAACTCAGCGAACCGGACCCGCAGCACGCTCTTGAAGTGACTGCGGATATCCGCCAGCACCTCCGGCTTGGCCGTGGCCGTGAAGCAGCCGATGGGCGCCGGTTTGCGCGCACCGTGGTACTGCGCGATATAGCGCACGGCGTAGTGGTAGTCGGGGCGGAAGTCGTTGCCCCACTTGGACAGGCAGTGGGCTTCGTCGAAGACCCAGCCGCCCACCTCGCGTTGCTCGATGGCGCTGCAGAAAGCCCTGTTGCGAAACTGCTCCGGCGACACCAGCAGGATGCCGATGTCCCCCAGGCGAATCTTCTCCAGCACATCCGCGCGCTCGGGCATGTTGAGCAGGCCGTTGAACGCCGCCGCGCAATGCACGCCTTTTTTCAACAGGCCGTCGACCTGGTCTTTCATCAGCGATTGCAACGGCGAGACGATCACCGTGAGGCTGCCATTGCGGTGGTAGCGATTGAGCGCCGGAATCTGGTAGGTCAGCGACTTGCCGCCACCGGTGGCCAGCACCGCCAGCACATGCTGGCCACGCATGCCGGCCAGGGTGATGTCATGCTGCAGCGACTTGCCCGACGCCTCCTGGCGGAAATCCGGGTAGTTGAAATAACGCCTGAGTTCATGACGCGGGTCATGGGTGGTGAGGCAGTACTGGCAATCGTCGCGGCCACAGGGCACATCGCGCAGTTCGCGGATCAGCGCGCCGACCTTGGGGAACTGATGTCGCACCCATGGCGCCAGCACCGAGTTGCCCCCGGACACCCGCAACCAGGCCAGCACATAGGCCAGTGGCAGGTGCATGTCGGGATCGTGCAGGTCTTCGGCCAGCAGCTTGTCCAGGCGCGTTCGGCACACCTTCAGGTCACGATTGGCCTGGGCGTCGCTCTCCTTCATCTGCTGCGCGATCAGCGGCCCGATTTCTTCCAGCGTCACCGACTCCCGGCCGGTCAGGGCCTTGAACAGGCCGCCGGCATCCGCCGCCGCCGTGGGCGCCAGCAGCGCCTGGTAGCAGAGCAACTCAGCGGGCTCGGTCTGCTGCAGCTGGGCAAAGGCCTGACGCTGATCGTTGAACAAGGTGAGGGTGAGGCGGCAATCGGCCAGCGGCGAGTTGAGCGTGTCGCGCACCAGCTTGTAGTCCTTCACCAGCCGGTGGTAGGGGTTGCGCGGAAAAGCCAGTGGTGACAGCCGCAAGGTGTCGATGCTCGGCAGGCCGTGCAACAGCATGTTCGACGCCTGCTGGCGCAGGATGCGCAGGTCGTGGGCGATCAGGTTGTGGCCCAGCAGGTAGTCGGCGCCTTCGGCAAGGTCATCGACCTTGGCCAGCACCTGGGCCAGGTCCTTGTTCACATCGCATTCGAGCTCGCTGTCCGGACGCTTGCGCAGCGCACCGACCTTGAAGATCTCCTCCGGCTTGCCCGACCTGGCGGGCCTGACCTCAAGGTCGACGACCAGACTTTTATCCTGGGTAAACGAAAACATTCCTACGCAATCCTTGCCCGAATATTACAGAGGAGCCAGATTACAGGCTAAAGGCCATCAGCAGAACCCTGGGCCTGCCTTGACACGGGCGCGGGCCCCTCTGCCCCGCTCGACCACTTCAGGCTACGATGACACCTCGCCCGCCAGGCCCAGCCACCGCCATGCCCAGAACCAGCAAAGTCACCGACCCGTCCTACGAGTTGATGGACGACCACGAAGGCGCCTCGCTGATCTACCGTCAGCACGGCTTCCCCAGCCCGCTGGTGCGCTGGCATTTCCACAAGGAATACGAGCTGCACCTGATCGTCGCCAGCGCCGGCAAGGTGTTCATCGGCGACTACATCGGCAACTTCGCCCCCGACACGCTGTTCCTCACCGGCCCCAACCTGCCGCACAACTGGATCAGCCAGGTCGGCCCCGACGAAGTGGTGGCCAAGCGCGACATGCTGGTCAACTTCACCGACGAGGTGCTCGAGGACGGCAGCCAGGTGTTCTCCGAGCTCACCCTGCTCGCCCCGCTGCTGGCCCGGGCCCGCTACGGCATCGAGTTCCGCGACCCGGCGCTGATCGGCGAGAGCCGCCAGCTGCTGCAACGCATCGCCGACAGCCGCGGCATGACCCGCCTGGGATACTTTTTTATCCTCATGGAACAGCTGGCCGCCTGTGAGGACTACCAACTGCTGTCCACCGTCACCTCCTCGCAGCTGGCCGACGAGCACAACGTCGAGCGAATCAACCGGGCGGTGGACTACATCTTCCAGCACTACGCCCAGGACCTGAGCCAGAACGAGGTGGCCGAACACCTGGGGATGACGCCGACCTACTTCTCGCGGTTCTTCAAGCAGGCCGCCGGGCGCGGCTTCGTCGAGTTCGTCAACCGGCTGCGGGTGAGCAAGTCGTGCGAGCTGCTGGCCAAGGGCGAGCTGCCGGTGACCGAAGTGTGCTTCGAGTCGGGGTTCAGCAACCTGTCGAACTTCAACCGGCGCTTCTTGCAGCTCAAGGGCATGACCCCGTCCGACTACCGCAGCCTGGTGACCCAGCGCCTTACCGAGCAGAACCGGGCCTGAATCGGGGCGATGTGCCGAGGTCGTACGCAATCCCTGTGGGAGGGCCCTTTCGCGACACAAGGCCGCTCCCACAGGGAAATACCTAATCCCGGCACAGCAAAAAAGTATCAGTCAAGGTGCAGGCGAGGCTTTGTCGATGTCGTCGCACAACGGTGTAATCGGCAGCGAGCGACACAAAAACAATAACGTCATCCCCGAGGGAGTTCACCGATGAACGACTCGATCAAGGCCTGCCTGGCCGCCGCCTGCCTCAGCCTGCCGCTGCATACCCAGGCCGCTGAGACCCTGACCATCGCCACGGTCAACAACAACGACATGATCCGCATGCAGCGCCTGGCCAAGGTGTTCGAACAGCAGCACCCGGACATCCAGCTCAAGTGGGTGGTGCTCGAAGAGAACGTGCTGCGCCAGCGCCTGACTACCGACATCGCCACCCAGGGCGGGCAGTTCGACGTGCTGACCATCGGCATGTACGAAGCCGCGCTATGGGGCGCCAAGGGCTGGCTGGCGCCGATGACCGATCTGCCCGCCGACTACCACCTCGACGATGTGTTCCCCTCGGTGCGCAACGGCCTGTCGGCCAACGGCACGCTGTACGCCCTGCCCTTCTACGCCGAAGCCTCGATCACCTACTACCGCAAGGACCTGTTCGAAAAAGCCGGGCTGAGCATGCCCGAGCAACCCACCTGGACCCAGCTCGGCGAGTTCGCCGCCAAACTCAACCACCCCGACCAGGGCCAGTACGGCATCTGCCTGCGCGGCAAGGCCGGCTGGGGCGAGAACATGGCGCTGATCGGCACCGTGGCCAACGCCTTCGGCGCGCGCTGGTTCGATGAGCAATGGAAACCCGAGTTCAGTGGCAGCGAGTGGAAGAACGCGCTGAACTTCTATGTGACCACCCTCAAGCAGTACGGCCCGCCCGGCGCCTCCAGCAATGGCTTCAACGAAAACCTCGCGTTGTTCAACAGCGGCAAGTGCGCGATGTGGGTCGACGCCAGCGTCGCCGGCTCGTTCGTCACCGACAAGAGCCAGAGCAAGGTCGCCGACCAGGTCGGCTTCACCTTCGCGCCCAAGGAGGTCACCGACAAGGGCGCCACCTGGCTGTATTCCTGGGCCCTGGCGATTCCCACCAGCTCCAAGGCCAAGGACGCCGCCAAAACCTTCAGCACCTGGGCCACCTCCGAGGCCTACGGCAAGCTGGTGGCCGAGCAGGAAGGCGTGGCCAACGTGCCACCGGGCACCCGCGCCTCGACCTACAGCGACGCGTACCTGGCCGCCGCGCCGTTCGCCAAGGTGACCCTGGAATCGCTCAAGCGCGTCGACCCCAACCACCCCACTCTCAAGCCCGTGCCTTATGTGGGCATCCAGCTGGTGACCATCCCCGAGTTCCAGGCCATCGGTACCCAGGTCGGCAAGCTGTTTTCCGCCGCGCTCACCGGGCAGATGAACGTGGACCAGGTGCTGGCCTCGGCCCAGCAATCCACTGAACGCGAGATGAAGCGCGCCGGCTACCCCAAGTAGCTCGCACCGCCGTAGACCGCGCCGTCCTGCGGCGCGGTGACCGCCCCTTTCCGATGCACACGGAGTCGCCATGAACACATCGGCCCTCGACACCCCGAGCCTCGCCACCGCGCGCCCCGGCAAACGCCGCGTCGGCCCCGGCTGGTTCCTGGTCAGCCCTTCGGTGGCGCTGCTGCTGTTGTGGATGATCGTGCCCCTGGGCATGACCCTGTATTTCTCGCTGATCCGCTACAACCTGCTGTACCCCGGCGAAAACCAGTTCGTGGGCCTTGAGAACTTCGCCTTCTTCGTCACCGACGCCGGCTTCATGCCCGGCGCCCTCAACACCCTGACCCTGGTCGGCAGCGTGCTGGCGATCAGCGTGGTGCTCGGCGTGCTGGTCGCCGCGCTGCTGGAAGCCGGCGAGTTCTGGGGCCGCGGCGTGGTGCGGGTGCTGCTGATCTCGCCGTTCTTCATCATGCCCACGGTCAGCGCGCTGCTGTGGAAGAACCTGATCTTCCACCCGGTGTCGGGCATCCTCGCCGCCGTGTGGCGCCTGTTCGGCGCGCAGCCGGTGGATTGGCTGGCGCACTACCCGCTGCTGTCGATCATCCTGATCGTGTCGTGGCAGTGGCTGCCGTTCGCCATCCTGATCCTGATGACCGCCATGCAGTCGCTGGACCAGGAACAGAAGGAAGCCGCGCGCCTGGATGGCGCAGGCCCCTTGGCGATCTTCTGGCACCTGACCCTGCCGCACCTGGCCCGGCCGATCGCCGTGGTGGTGATGATCGAGACGATCTTCCTGCTCTCGGTGTTCGCCGAGATCTTCACCACCACCAGCGGCGGCCCCGGATACGAGTCCACCAACCTCGCCTACCTGATCTACAACCAGGCGTTGCTGCAGTTCGACGTCGGCATGGCCTCGGCCGGTGGCCTGATCGCCGTGCTGGTCGCCAATATCGCCGCCATCGTGCTGGTCCGCATGATCGGCAAGAACCTCACCGCGCGCAGCTGAGGAGCCCGCCATGCTGACACTCAAGCAAACCCGCACCCTGAAGAACGCGCTGCTCGGCCTGCTGTGCTGGGCCATCGCCCTGGTGATCTTCTTCCCGATTTTCTGGATGCTGCTGACCAGCTTCAAGACCGAGCTGGACGCCTTCGCCACGCCGCCGCAGTTCCTCTTTGCGCCGACGCTGGAGAACTACCTGCACATCAACGAGCGCAGCGACTACTTCGCCTACGCCTGGAACTCGGTGCTGATTTCGTTCTCGGCGACCCTGCTGTGCATGCTGATCGCCGTGCCTGCGGCCTACTCGATGGCCTTCTTCGAGACCCGCCACACCAAGCGCACGCTGCTGTGGATGCTGTCGACCAAGATGCTGCCGCCGGTGGGCGTGTTGATGCCGATCTACCTGCTGGCCAAGCAGTTCGGCCTGCTCGATTCGCGCCTGGCGCTGATCATCGTCTACACCCTGATCAACCTGCCGATCGTGGTGTGGATGGTGTACACCTACTTCAAGGACATCCCCGTGGACATCCTCGAAGCCGCGCGGCTGGACGGCGCCGGCACCTGGCAGGAGATCGTCCGCGTGCTGTTGCCGATTGCCCGCGGCGGGCTGGCCTCGACCTTGCTGCTGTCGCTGATCCTGTGCTGGAACGAGGCGTTCTGGTCGCTGAACCTGACCTCGTCCGCCGCCGCGCCGCTGACCGCGTTGGTGGCGTCCTATTCGAGCCCTGAAGGGCTGTTCTGGGCCAAGCTCTCGGCCGTCTCGACCCTGGCCTGCGCGCCGATCCTGATATTTGGCTGGATCAGCCAGAAGCAGCTGGTGCGCGGGCTTTCGTTTGGGGCCGTCAAATGAGTGTTTTCTTCAAGCCTGCTAGGGCTGCTTCGCAGCCCAATCGCGACACAAGGCCGCTCCCACAGGGGATAGCGCACGCCTGTGGGAGCGGCCTTGCGTCGCGAAAGGACCGCGAAGCGGTCCCAGCATTCCCGCATCCAACCCCGACTTTCGCCGAGGACCCCCCCCATGGCTGACCTGAAAATCCGCAACCTGCACAAAGGCTTCGATGGCCACGCCATCATCAAGGGCATCGACCTGGACGTGCGCGACCGCGAGTTCGTGGTGTTCGTCGGCCCCTCCGGCTGCGGCAAGTCCACCCTGCTGCGACTGATCGCCGGCCTCGAGGAGGTCAGCAGTGGCAGCATCACCCTCGACGGCACCGAGATCACCGACACCGCCCCGGCCAAGCGCGACCTGGCCATGGTGTTCCAGACCTACGCCCTGTACCCGCACATGACCGTGCGCAAGAACCTGTCGTTCGCCCTGGACCTGGCCGGCGTCGGCAAGCAAGAGGTGACAGCCAAGGTCGACAACGCCGCGCGCATCCTCGAGCTGCAACCGCTGCTCGAACGCAAGCCCCGCCAGCTCTCCGGCGGCCAGCGCCAGCGGGTGGCGATTGGCCGGGCGATCGTGCGTAATCCGAAGATCTTCCTGTTCGACGAGCCGCTGTCCAACCTCGACGCCGCCCTGCGCGTGCAGATGCGCCTGGAACTGGCGCGCCTGCACCAGGAGCTGGCGGCGACCGTGATCTACGTGACCCATGACCAGGTCGAGGCGATGACCCTGGCCGACAAGGTGGTGGTGCTAAACGGCGGGCGCATCGAGCAGGTCGGTTCGCCGCTGGAGCTGTACCACCATCCGGCCAACCTGTTTGTCGCAGGATTTCTGGGGACGCCGAAGATGGGCTTTTTGCGTGGGCACCTGAGCCGCAACCAGGGCAACCAGTGCGAGGTAGCGCTTGAGTGCGGCGCCCGTATCGCCCTGCCGTTGTGCGCGGGGGAACTGCATGCCGGTAGCCAGGTGACGCTGGGGATTCGCCCCGAGCACCTGAACATCGACCGCGCCGGGCAAGGTATCCAAGGCTCGCTGCAGGTGACCGCCGATGTCAGCGAGCGACTGGGCAGCGACAGTTACTGCCATATGCGCGCCGCCTCCGGGGAAATGCTCACCGTGCGAGTGCGCGGGGATTTCGCACCAGCCTTTGGCGAGGCGCTGGAACTGACCTTCGATCCCGCCCATTGCCACCTGTTCGACAGCAACGGCCAGGCCCTCGACAAACGCCTGCAACAAGCGGCCTAAGGACTCCAGGATGAAACTGAACCAGCACAACCTCGGCCAACTGCCGCCCACCGTCGCCCGCCCCAGCTACGACCGCGCCCAACTGCGCCAGGGCATCGTCCACATCGGCGTCGGCGGCTTCCACCGCGCCCACCAGGCCGCCTACACCGACGCCCTGATGAACTGCGGCGAAGGCCTCGACTGGGCCATCTGCGGCGTCGGCTTGCGCGGCGAAGACCGCGCCATGCGCGACGCCCTGGCCGGGCAGGACCATCTCTACACCCTGTTCGAACTGGGCGACCAGCCCGACACCAAGGTACGCGTGATCGCCGCCATCAACGGCATGCTGTTGGCCGAGGACGGCGCCGAACCGCTGCTGGCCAAACTGGCCGAACCCAATATCCGCATCGTCTCCCTGACCATCACCGAAGGCGGCTACTGCATCGACGACAGCACCGGCGAGTTCCGCGCCGACCTGCCGCAGATCCAGCACGACCTGGCCAACCCGCAATCCCCGCAAAGCGTGTTCGGCTACCTCTGCGAAGCCCTGCGCCGCCGCCGCGAAGCCGGCACCGGCCCGTTCACCGTGATGTCATGCGACAACCTCCCGCACAACGGCGACGTCGCCCGCAAGGCCCTGTTGGCCTTCGCCCAGCGCCTCGACCCCGACCTGGCCGACTGGATCGCCAGCCACGTCAGCTTCCCCAACGCCATGGTCGACCGCATCACCCCGATGACCAGCCCCGCCCACCGCCAGCAACTGCGCGAGCGCCACGGCGTCGACGATGCCTGGCCGGTGGTGTGCGAGCCGTTCTTGCAGTGGGTGGTGGAAGACAACTTCGTCGCCGGCCGCCCGGCCTGGGAAAAGGTCGGGGTGCAGTTCACCCGCGACGTCACCCCGTATGAAGAAATGAAGATCAAGCTGCTCAACGGCAGCCACCTGGCCCTCACCTACCTGGGCTTTTTGCAAGGCTACCGCTTCGTCCACGAAACCCTCGCCGACCCGCTGCTGCGCCGCTACATGCGCACCTTCATGGACCAGGACGTGACCCCGCAACTGGCCCCGGTGCCCGGCATCGATCTTGAGCGCTACAAGCAAAGCCTCGGCGAACGCTTCGCCAACCGTGCCATCGCCGACCAGCTGGAGCGCGTGTGCTCCGACGGCTCGTCGAAGTTTCCCAAGTTCATCGTGCCCACCGCCAACCGCCTGATCGCCGACGGCAAGCCGCTGGAGCGCGTGGCCCTGGTGGTGGCCGCCTGGGCCCTGTACCTGCGCGGCGAAGACGAACACGGCAACCGCTACAGCATCCCCGACCCCCGCGCCGCCGATTGCCAGGCCCGTGTGGTGCAGCGCGACGGCCTGGCCGCCCGGGTGCTGGGCGACGAGGCGATCTTCGGCAGCGCCATCCCCGCGTCCAAGGCGTTCGTCAGCGCCTTCGAGCGCCTGTACGACAGCTTGCGCGAAGTCGGCGTGAGTGAAACCCTGCGCCAGGTCCTCGGCGACTGACACGGAGTGTTTCGAAATGGACGGATTGTTCCTCGGCATCGACTGCGGCACCCAGGGCACCAAGGCCCTGGTGCTGGACGCCGGCAGCGGCCAGGTACTCGGCCTGGGCAGCGCCGCCCACGCGCCGCCCCAGGGCCGTGACGGCCGGCGCGAGCAGGACCCCGCCGACTGGCTGGATGCCTTGCGTGCGGCGGTGTCCGCTGCCTTGCGAGAAGCCGGTGTGGATGGCCACGCGATCCGCGCACTGGCAGTGTCCGGCCAGCAGCACGGCCTGGTGATGCTCGACGCCCAAGGCCAGGTGCTGCGCCCGGCCAAGCTTTGGTGCGACACCGAGAGCGCGCCCGAGAACCAGGCATTGCTGGATGCCCTCGGCGGCGCACAAGGCTCGCTCGAGCGCCTCGGGCTGGTAATCGCGCCGGGCTATACAGTGTCCAAATTGCTGTGGACCAAGCGTCGACATCCCGAGCTGTTCGACCGCCTCGCCCATATCCTGCTGCCCCACGACTACCTGAATTACTGGCTGACCGGTCGCGTCTGCACGGAGCCCGGCGATGCCTCCGGCACCGGCTACTACGATGTGCGCCGACGGACCTGGGCGCCCGATGTCTTTCAGCACATCGAACCGGGCGAGCGTCTTTTGGCTGCGCTACCTGAGGTGGTCGAATCCGGCGATTGCATCGCCACCCTGCGCGAACAGGCCGCTACTGCACTCGGCCTGAGCCCACAGACCTGGGTGGCAACGGGCGGCGGCGACAACATGCTCGGCGCCATCGGCACCGGCAATATCGCCCCCGGCATGATCACCCTGAGCCTCGGCACCTCCGGCACCCTGGCCGCCTACGCCGACCAGCCCCACGTCAGCGCCCAGGGCGAGGTGGCGACATTCTGCGCCTCCAGCGGCGGCTGGCTGCCGCTGATCTGCACCATGAACCTCACCAGCGCCTGCGCCCTGGTGCGCGACCTGCTGGAGCTCGACCTCGACCGTTTCACCGCCCTCGCCGCCCAAGCCCCGATCGGCGCCGACGGCCTGCTGATGCTGCCCTTCTTCGACGGCGAGCGCGTGCCCGCGTTGCCCGAAGCCACGGCCAGCCTGCACGGCATGACCAGCGCCAACCTGACCCGCGCCAACCTCTGCCGCGCCGTGCTCGAAGGCACCTGCTTCAGCCTGCGCTACGGCCTCGACCTGCTACGTACCAGCGGCCTCCAAGGCAGCGAAATCCGCCTGGTCGGCGGCGCGGCGAAGAGCCCGCTGTGGCGCCAGACACTGGCCGACCTGCTCGGCCTGCCAGTGGTGTGCCCCCAACAAACCGAAGCCGCCGCCCTGGGCGCCGCGATCCAGGCTGCCTGGAGCCTTGGTCGCCAACTAGGCCAGGGCGACAGCCTCGAAGCCCTGTGCAAACGCTGCGTCGCCCTCGACGAAAGCACCCGAACCCTGCCCCGTCCGGCACAGCAGGCCGAGTACGAGGTCGCCTATCAACGCTACCGGGATCAACTGCCTGCACGCTGAGTGCGGGTATCCTTCCCTTGTCTTTGTATCTGGAGAACTGCATGTACCTGGTGTGTGGCGAGGCCCTGTTCGATGTCTTCAGCCTGGAAAACAGCAACCGCAGCAGCGAGCTGGGGTTTACCGCGATTGCCGGCGGATCGCCGTTCAACGTGGCCGTCGGCCTGCGCCGGCTGGGCGTGGAATCGGCGTTGTTCGGCGGGTTGTCCAGCGACTACCTCGGTGCCCGGCTACGCCGGGTGCTGGAAGAGGAACGGGTGGACTGCCGCTATGTGGTGACCAGCGATGCGCCGACCACCTTGGCGATGGTTGGGTTGGATGCCAATGGCTCGGCGCAGTATCAGTTTCGCGGTGAAGGGTGTGCGGATCGGCAGGTGATGCTGGAGCATTTGCCGGAGTTGGATGAGCGTGTGCGGGGGCTGCATGTGGGCTCGTACACCTTGGTGGTGAAGCCCGTGGCCGATACGCTGATGGCGCTGGTGGAGCGCGAGCGGGACCGGCAGCTGATCAGCCTTGATCCGAATGTGCGGCTTAATCCGCAGCCGGATGTGGCGCTGTGGCGGCGGCAGGTGGAAGCGTTTGCCGGGTATGCGCATGTGATCAAGGCCAGTAAGGAAGATATCGCCCTGCTCTATCCGGGCCGGGAGACTCGTGACGTGGCGCGGGGCTGGCTCAACGAACGCTGCCGGTTGGTTTTCATTACTCATGGAGCAGACGGAGCCAGTGTGCATTGCGCACATGGTTCATGGCAGCGCCCAGCGGATACCTCGTTGCCGGTTTGCGACACCGTAGGCGCCGGTGACACCTTCCAAGCTGCAGTGCTCGCCTACCTCGCACGCCTCGGAGCAGACAGCCCAGCCGGTGTGGCGAAGCTCCCCCATGAAACCATCGATGCGATCCTCGCCTACGCAATCCATGCCGCAGCGATCACCTGCTCCCGAACAGGCCCGGATCTGCCCTTCGAGCATGAACTACCACCGACATTCTGAGGATCATCCATAGCCTGGGAAGCTTTCATACAACGCTTCCCACTCTCATCATTTTTCCTATACCGCCCATCAAAATCCTGACTGAATGTATGCAAATGTAAAAAAATATGATGGCACTATGCCTCGTTAGCCGGCAAAATCCATACATTCCCAATGGATTTGAAGGATCGGTTCCAATGACATGGCCAGTCATTCTGAAACTCGACAGCGCAGCCTATTCCCTAAGCGTGGTGCAACGAACCGCTTATGCCTTGGCTGAAACAGTCGCGATTCAGATCGGCATTGAAGCTGACCAGATCAGCCTCACTGCCTTCCCTGCTAAAGCGAAAGTCATCCTGCCTCAGGAGCAGGCGCATTCGCTGATCCTCCAGCATTTAAATGACTTTGCCCTACGTGATCACATCAACCGTGAGACAGCTGGGTTGCGTGAGGTGCTGGCTCGAGCAGCGCTTGCTGGATGCGGAGTTTCGCGGTGACACTGATTGCGACCGACGCTAACGGCTACCGTCTGCTACCCTTTCGCTTCATGCGCCTGAACACCGCAAATGAACGTGACATTTTGCTCACCTCCGATACAGGCGAGTACATGCACGTGAACGACGCGCAGTTGCGGGCCCTCAGTTACTTCGACATAGAAACAGGCACACCTTTCTACAAGGACCTGCTAGCTCGCCATTTCATCTACGAACCGACACGTCACGACCCTTTTCCCGAAATGGCGGCGCAATATCGCAGCCGCAAAGACTTTCTTTTCCAGGGCCCAGCCCTGCACTTGTTCGTTGTAACGCTACGCTGCAACCACACCTGCCAGTACTGCCAAGTTTCGCGCGCACCGCTGGGTGGCTCAGGCCATGACTTATCGGAAGCGGATGCACTCGCTGCTGTTGATCGCTTGTTCGAGTCGAACGCTCCCGCCCTGACAGTGGAGTTTCAGGGCGGCGAGCCACTTCTGGCCTTCGAACGTGTACGCCAGATTGTCGAATGGGTAGCTGCACGAAACTTAGTCGAGCAACGAGATATTCAGTTCGTCATTACCACAACGTTGCACCACCTGACAGACGAAGTACTCGACTTCGCAAAACAGCACCGCATCCAGTTCTCGACGTCCCTCGATGGACCGGCGCCCTTGCACAATGCCAACCGCCCAACGCCTTCACGAGACTCTTACGAGCGCACCGTGGAAGGCATAAAACGGGTCCGTGAGCATCTTGGACACGACGCAGTCTCCGCACTGACAACGTTGACTTCTCGAAGCCTTGAACAGCCTGAAGCTATCATCGACGAATACGTAAAGCAGGGTTTTTCCAGCATTTCACTTAGACCGCTCAGCCCTTACGGGTTTGCTTCCAAGAGTGCACATCGCCTTGACTATCCGATTGAGCAGTACCTGACCTTCTACACGAGGGCGCTGGCCTATCTGCTGAAGATCAACCAGCAAGGAACCTGCCTGTCGGAGAGCTACACCAGCTTGCTGCTGAAGAACATCCTGACGCCCTTCTCATCCGGCTATGTCGACCTGCGCTCACCCGCCGGCGCGGGTACAGCGGCGCTGGTCTACAACTATGACGGTTACGTCTACCCGTCGGACGAGGCTCGGATGCTGCTGGAGATGGGCGAAGACGGTTTAAGGTTGGGCACAGTCCAGCAACCCTTGTCAGAACTTTTGGCCTCACCCGTTATGGAGGCGCTACTTGCCAGTGGCGTCGCGGAGGCATTGCCGGGCTGTTCGGATTGCGCATTGGTTCCCTACTGCGGCGCAGACCCGGTCGAGCATTATGCTCGCCAAGGTGATCCGATCGGACACCGGTTGTTCAGCAGTTTCTGCAAGAAGAACATGGGGCTGTTAAAGCACTTGTTCGCCTTGCTTCGCGATGGAGATGACAACGTCCAAAGGGTACTGCTGTCCTGGTTGAACAGGCGCTCATACAACGATGTTCGCTTCCCAGGCTACAGGGGCTGAGGACGATGCTGCGCAAAGATACCCACTTCGAAATTCAACACCTGAATGAACCAAAGCTGCTCAAGGTCATCACCTTGGATGAGTTCATTGAGCAAGGTGTCGCAGTTTGCGCCGGTGCCGCGCAATTCAATGATTTGCTGCTCTGGCTACCCAACAAAGATCTTGAGCGAAATCCACATCTGGTTTCATTGCCAGTGGGCGGCTTCCTGACCCCAGAGTCACTCACTAGCCCCATCGACAACGGCAGGCTACATCTGCATTCCCCCAAAGACCCGGATGTCGTTCAACCTGGCGATGTCATTGCCATTACCCCTGGCAATGGATTGGTAAGAGTGCTCTATCGACGCGGGTCAGACAGTAACCTGCTGTTCATGACGGATCGTTGCAACAGCCTCTGCCTGATGTGCTCGCAACCGCCTAAAGATATCGATGACCGCTGGCATATCGAGGAAAACCTTCGACTGATCGACCTGATGGATGCAGGCGAGGAAAACCTGGGGATCAGCGGCGGAGAGCCCACACTTTATCGTGATGGCCTGCTTGAGATTCTGGCCAAGTGCAAAACCGTTTTGCCGCAGAAGTCCATACATGTGCTCAGCAATGGACGGCTGTTCAAAGATCCGAGCTGGATCGCAGCCCTCGCGGCCCTAGGCCACCCACAGTTGAGTTGGGGCATCCCGCTGTATGCCGACAACGCAGTCGACCATGACCATGTAGTTCAGTCCCCGGGCGCCTTCAGCGAAACCGTGCAAGGACTCTATAACCTCGCACGCGCTAACCAGATCATTGAGATACGCGTGGTACTCAGTCGCCTGACCACACCACGCTTGCCTGAATTAGCTCACTACGTGTTCAGGAACCTCCCCTTCGTGCGGCACGTTGCGTTGATGGGTATCGAAAGTACTGGTCTGGCCAGAAAGCACTACGAGGAGTTGTGGATTGACCCGCTGGATTATCAAGAGGCATTGAGCCAAACCGCCTATTTCCTCTTCAACCGTGGGATGCCGGTTTCAATCTACAACCTGCCCCTGTGTTTGATCCCACCCCACCTCTCACGATTCGCCCGCCAGAGCATCTCCGACTGGAAAAACCTGTTCATCGATACCTGTCAGCAATGCGCTGCCGTCAAACATTGCTCAGGGTTCTTCAAATCCCACACTGACCGCTGGCAGAGCCGCGGCGTACGACAACTATCGACCGAGGCCTTTAGCGCCTATGCAAGGAGTGCACAGTGAAATTGCTTGACCGCTGGAAAATCCTGATCAGTGGCATCACCTTGTTGCCGATGGCTGGTACCACATTGGCACAGGCGGGCCATACACCGCTTGCCGATGCGAACTGGCAACCAAGCGACAAGCTGCAGCCTCCAGTCTTTGCCGATACGCTCAATGCCGCAGACGCAGTGAACATTTATGCGGCACATCGCTCGCACAGCTCACATCGGTCCCATAGCTCCCACAGTTCCCATTACAGCGGGTCCGGTGGCTATAGCGCGCCTCGTTACTACAGCCCGCCCGCAACGAGCACGCGGAGCTACAGTGCGCCGAGTACTTCGCACAGTACTTCAGGTAGCAATAGCCTTTATCAGTCGACCGGCACTGCTCCCGGAGCGAGCCCGGGTACGTCAAAGACCCGCGCGACCAACGAACAGAAAAGCAACTTGGTCAAGCGCGTACAGACTGCACTTATGGTTCGCCAGTACTATCAAGGCACAATTGATGGGGTCTTGGGCAAGGCTACTCGTGGCGCGTTAATGGCCTTCCAAATGGATAGTGCCCTGACCGTGAATGGCAGGATGGATACACCCACTCTCAATTCACTGGGGATCAAGATTCCATAAAGGCAAGGCTCACCTGACAACCCCGAGCGGGATTACCTTTTGCCCAGCAATTCAGACGCAAAGCTGCTCGATCATCGCCGCGTTATTGTCACGCGCCGATAAAGCTTGGCCACGAGCCTGGAACGGACATGGACGTCAAGGTCATGGTCAAGCAACTCCAGACCGTGGTTCATCCAGGAGGCTTTGTGTCACCGAGGCTACAAAATTCGCTCATTTTAGTAGTCCAGGGACTACAACATTAAAGAGGCGAAGGCACGTTCCGCGAAGGGCAATCGACACCATCGAAATCATCGTGGGAGCGGGCTTGCCCCGCGATGCGGGCGACACGCGGTAGGACACCTGTTGCACGCCTAATTGCAGCTGCAGGACCGCCGTGGATCGTTACACAGGTAAGTCCAAAGAATGATGTCATTCGGACATCATGCCACGCTAATCTAGGAAGACGACCAGCGAACAACAAGGAAGGACGCCATGCAGCACATTACCCAAGTCGATAACACTCTTTGGGCACTGATCAGCCGCTTACAGGGGACGGAGCTGCGAACGCCCTCCAACGCCAGCAACACCCGTTTCAGAATCGCGGCGGTCAACAACGACCACGTAAGGGTGGTAACCGGCACGAACAACAGCTCAATCACCCTGACCCGTGCGGCCTTCCAGCAAACGCTAGATTACCTGGCCAGCAACCGACATTTCGGGGAAGCACACGCAGTGGAGATTCGCTCCAATCTAGCGCCAGAAAACGCCGGCCCGCTCTGCCACGCCGCTCGTCGCCAACCCGATGGCCGTCCAAGCACCGTCGTCATCACCTACATCCTGCCGATACTGGAACACTGCCAGGCTGTCGCCATTCAGCGCGACGCCAGGCCTACCAGCACCTGGCTGGTGCCTTGAGCCCACCCCACCTTGTACGGGGGCACCCGCTCCCTTTACCCGATACACCGTTCAAAAGGTAAGGACACACGATGGCAACCTCAGGAATCGATTGCGACGACGACTTGTTCACCAGCCTCATCAGCGCCACGCCCGAAGAAGTGGACATTCTGGTGGACATCATCACCGACTTCTCCCGGGGCCGCGCCGGCCTGGATGCAGACATCAAGAAGCAGCTGGTACAGGCCAAGCACAGCTCGCGACCGGCGGGCTATACCGAGCAGCAACTTGACCTGCTGGGCCATGAGCTGCAGCAGTTCGGCGGGCATTCGGCCATGAACCTGGCCCGTCGCCTGTTGAAGAAATCGGCGGTGCCCTACGCCGAGATCGTCAACGACGTGTACCAGAAGCTCAACGGCAGCGGCGCAACCAGCGTGGCGGACAAGGAACGCCAAATCGCCCTGGCGCTGTTCGGTGCCGGCTGGCGGGAGCTACCGGCTAGCGAGCGTTTCGAGCGGGCCACCAGCACCAAGGTGCTGACCGGGCTATTCAAACTCGACGAGGCGCTGCCCAAAGGGGCCGCCAGCATGATCGGCCTCTCCGCCTCGCGCAGCGCGGCACTGTTCACCATGGCCGCGACCACCGGATTGCGCCTGAACCCCTTCGGCGCTGCCTTCACAGCCGGCGTGGGCCTGCACAGCAGCGTGGCTGAAGCCTACCGCGTGACCGTGCCCTTCGTTGCCCAGATGGGCTGGATCCGCCTGCGCCGGGAAGCACCCGCCACGCCCCCGGCCACACGCCCCGACACCCAGCCAGTGGCCACCGCTTCCCAGACCACGGCCGATCTGGTGGTCCAGGACGGCCAGGGCGGCACATTGCTCAAGCTCAACGTCGTGCAACGCCCGCCCGCAGGTACCCATCGCTCACTGCCAACCGACCAGATCAGTGCGCTCAACCCGCTGCTGGCCAATGTGCCCGGCCTGGCCGCCATGGGCGAGCTGGCTAGCGGCAACTACGTGGTGTGCAGCCTGCCGTTCGAGACACTGACCAAGAACGCCAACGGCGACGGCAGCGTCCGGGCCTTCGTGCGTACCGGCGGCAAGATCAGTGAACAGGCCAGCCTGTCACTGCCTGAAGACCTGCAGAACGTGCTGCTCAGTGGCGTGGTGTGGAACGCGGTGTCCTCGGCGGTGGGCCAGAAGCACTTGCACGACATCAACGAGAAGCTGGACGCCATCAAGCGTCAACTGGATGCCGTGCAGCACGATCTGGACGAAAAACAGTGGGAAGAGCTGACCGGGATGTTCGAGTACACCCAAGGCGTGCTCGATCACTATCCGCAAGAAGGCATCGACAGCATTGCCCGCCAGACACTTGAGAATCAACATAGCCAGATCACCTCCCTGGCCAAATACTTCGATCGCAAGATGAACGAAGAACTGAAGCACGCCCAAGATGTGCAGGCTGACAGATTGTTCGGCGTGGACAGCACCCGCCAGGCATTGCTGGGCAGCCTGACGAAGATGGAGGGTTGGGTCAGCGGTTACCTGCAAACCGCACAGCTGCAGGTGGTCAGTTGTGCCTTGCGCTACCTGGCCGAGCCACTGCAACGCTATCGCACCCAGGCGGCCAAGGCTCTCGAAAGTCTCGGCCAACTGGAGGAAATCGATAACCAGAGCCGCAGCATCTACAACTCGCAGATGGAACTGACCAGTTCACGCATGTTCAGCCTCGACGCCTCGCTGAAACAAAGCTTCACGGCGCAACTGGACGGCCTGAGCAGCGTCTTGGCCCAAGGCCCGCGGGACACCCAGCAACTGCAGCAGTCGCTGTTCGATCAAGGGGAGCGTCAGGTACTGCTGCGCTATGAGAACGGACAGATCGCCGAAGCCCAACTGCTGGAGCGGGCAATCTGAGGGCGGCCAACGTAGCCTTTGGTATAAGCGGAACGGGGGATGGCACAATCAGGGCCGGGGGCGTGAGTGTGCAGAAGTTGTCTGCTGACGATCACGCTCTCAACCTTCGAACAGCACGGTGCACTTGCGATTCGCTTGTGCCCGTGCCCGAAGATCAGCCATGCGACTCAGCAACGATGCAGGGATGGGCTGGAGACGTTCCGGGTTCTCGGTAATGTCCGTGTGCACAAGCTCAAGAATGGCTTTTTCGGCCTCCTGCGCTTCGCATTCGATGGCCAGAAGTTCCACGTTCACCCTTGATTTGGACATGTTTTGCTCCTTCATCCGAACTATGCGACAACTGCCGCATGTGCGGTCTGACCAAGGGAATGTACAGCAGAATGACTTGAGGGAAATGAGGCACAAGCCCACCGTTACATGTTTCAGAACGGGACTACATGCCCATTGCCGATCGATCGGCCCAGGCGCTCGCTCTAAACCGCACCTGAACGCCGCAGGCCTTTAGCCATTAGCACAACCGCCCTAATCGACCCTACTCACCCAGCACTCGTATAGTCCCCTCTGGATTACAAAAACCAGGAAAGGACTCCATGGGTCACAAACTTCCACCCCTCTGCCAATGGCTGGCCATCCTGGCCCTCACCTGCAGCACCCCAGCCCTGGCCGCCCCTGCCTCAGGCGACTACTGGATCATCTACGGCAAAGGCGAACGCCTGCACAACGAGGTCTACGTCGCCGATGCCGCCGGCATCCTGCAAAAGCCCGGCGGCGTGCAATCGGCCCAGGTCATGCAGCTGTTCGAAGACCCGGCCTTCCCGACCCTCGCCGCCTACGAGGTGCAGGTCAAATGCAAACAGCGCCAGATCCGCCTGGACAGCGCCCGGGCGATACGTCGCTTCGACGGCGCCGTGCGCGATGTGAAAACCAACGCCAAAGACTGGGCCGCACCAAAGGACTACTGGCTGCAGCGCACCTTCGCCTTCGTCTGCGCCCCCGACAACCGCGCGCGCAACCAGATGCTGTCGATCGGCAAGATGCCGGCGGCGAAGATGGTCGCCACCATCCAGGCCATGTTCATCCAGTTGATTGGCGTCCAGGCCAACAGCCAGGCGGTGCAGGAGCTGGACGACATGCTGGCGAACACCCCACGATGAGCACGCGTCCTCTGCTGGTCCTTAGCCTGTTGCTGCCGACGCTGGCCGGCTGCATCCCGACCCTGCCGGAGCTGATGGCGGGCAACCAATGGCAAGGGCGCGACGCCAAGCAGGCCATCGACTTCTTCGGCCCGCCCATGCGCATGGAGCCGCTACCCAACGGCGCTGGGGTGCAGTTGGGCTGGTACCGCGATACCACCTACGTGCAAAAGGAGGTGGTCGGCAGCACCGCCGAGATGCAAGGCAACGTGATGGTCCATACCAACTACTGGGACGACGTGGCCCATCCTGGCGGCTGCACGATCCTGATGTCGGTGAACAAGGCGCGGCAGATCAACGATTTCTCCACCAAGGGGCGCTGTAACGGCGTGAACCTGGCGCCATAGCGACAAGGCGAAACACAAATCCTGTGGGAGCGGGCTTGCCCGCGAACACCGGCGCAGCCGGTGCCATCCACCACATGGCCTGCTTCGTAGCGACCTAGGGGCCTACCCTACCAAACCAACCCCGCTCAACGCCGCGGTATCCGATCCTGCTCAGCCACCGTGCCATTTAGTCGCCTGAGCATGGCCATCAGATTCCCATGCAACCCCGTACGCGTAGGCCTACGCCCAGCCAGTTGCTGCTGGATCAAGTAGCCCGGACCGTTGTAGACCTCTTCAAACGTGCCGTCCCGGTTCATGCGAATACCGAGGTAATAGTCAGGCACGTGATGCACGGGGAATGTCAGGGTGGTGCCGAAGGTGGTCTTGATTTGCACATTACGCCCCGCATCACACACCGCATCGTGATGCTTGGTGAGCCCGTCATTGAGCGTCAGCCTGTACGCAAGACTCGCCACCACCTCGCCGATATCGCCGACCAACCTGCCGTCCAGGGTAAAAGGCTTGCCAGGATAGGCAGCCTGCAGTTGCCCAACAGCGGCGAATAGATCGTGCAGTGCGTTTTTGATCTTCGGTTCAATGGTCGCATCCATGGGCGGGCCTATAGCTGAATACGGTGTCGTCGGCGGTACAGCGCACAACGTTGCTCGGTAGCGCTGGACTAGTGCAGCTGAATATTCCCTCACAACGTCAGAATGGGAAAGCGCCCAGGCAATATTGCCTGGGCGATTTACTCAATCGCTATTCGGCCGGCAAACGAACCGTCAGCCCATGATTCACATCCTGGGCCAACGCCTTGGCCATGCCACTTAGGTAATGCACCGCCGTCAGCAGCGTAGGCAGATGATCAGTCTCCACCATCGCCAGATCACTGATCTTGTGCACCGCACACATCAGCACGGTCGCCTGCTCCACCGCATGGTCCAGCGGATGCCCCGCCACCACGCGGAACAGCGGGGCTTGCACCCCCACCTGCGCGCCTTCGCCGAAATGCCCGACGCCGGTGGTGGCGAGTTTCTTGATGCGCGGGATTTGCAATTCCTTATCCATGCCATTCCTCCTGCGGCCCCGCGAACGACGCGGGGCCTGATCGGTGAACATCAAGTGCGAGCCAAGGCTCGCCAGGTCAGTGCCGGGATTGCACGCGACTCAGCGCCACTTCCACCAGGGTGCGGGCGCTGTCGATTTCGTGCATGGCAGCGAGGGTCAGGACCTGCCCTGGGGGTTTGGCGTGGAGCAGGACGGTCTGCTGACTGACGGTCAGGGCGCAGACGAGGTATTCGGAGATCTGGACCAAGAGGTCCTCGAGGGTGTGGGTGGTGTATTTGTCGTGTTGGGGTGGATCGGGGACGATCTTTAGCATGTTGTTTCTCCGTCTCGGTGGAGCCACCACACCCTGCTGTCAAACAGAGGGTGGCAGCTGTACGTGGGTTGACAGGCCGAGGAGACGAAGAAAACCCGGCGCACACGAGGTGCCCCACGTACAGCCGCCATAACGGCTTGCTACGAGACTTCGTTCTACCTGCGGCCTGTCAAAGCCGATCGCTGGATTGGTAGCGACTTGGCGAGACTAGACGGCTGGTGGGCGAGCGGCAACAGGCTGTAAGGCGGTAGGAGTATGTTTCGGAAAGGGACTACAGAGAAGAGGGAAAGTCCGATTCCTCGATACAATTCAAGGGGATTCTCGAGTTTGGGAGCGTCAATTTTTTGTGTTCAGGCAGTTTAAGCCCCCTGGCAGTTGGGGTCCCGCAAGCGACAACCGTCGCCTAACTCAATGTCTCAATTTTGACAGCACCATCGGGCCCCTGTAGCGTACACATCCCTCGCCGCTCCTGTATGATTCGCCCACCACAGGCGAGCCACCTCTGTCTATTGCCTCCGTCACAGCCAATGGCCCCCTATGCTGAGAAAGCTGGCACGCCGGCCTCATTTTCATTTATCAGTTTGAGCCCAATGATCGATCCTATCCTTGTACAGATTCGCCAATGCATTGAGACCCGGGGGTTGAGCCTCCAAGAGGCTGCCGCCTCCATAGGAATCGGCACATCTGCGCTTGAGCGGCACCTTTCTGGCGAATACGTCCGCAGTGACTCGCTAGCAAAGTACCGGCTCTGGCTTGACGGATCAGTATCTAATCAAGCTCAGCCACAGCAACGAGATCCAGCTGACAAGACCGCCACCCAAACGGCCAATGAGCTTCCCGATCAGATGATTGAAATGAGCTCACTAGAAATTGCCCCCAAACGGCCGTTGAACGTGGTGGATCTTTTTTGTGGCTGTGGCGGCATGTCGCTAGGTTTTGAACGACTCAAGGATGGGCGTATCTACCGGGTCGCCATGGCACTGGACATCGAAGCTCCTATGGTCCGGGTGTTCAATGACAACCACCCTTCCCCGTCTGGGGCTTTGCCTATCGCACGGCAAAGTGATATCACAGACTTCATGAGTGAAGCCGAGATTCAAGGCTACTACTTGGACCATCTCGCCCGTACGACCGGCGATACAACACTCACGAACGAGCTATCTGAGCTTGCCAAGGGAGGCATACCTGGCCTCAGAAAACACCTTAGAGAAATCGACCAGAATTTTCTGGATGAGCTGGCTTCCCGGAGGATCGCGCCTGAGTATGTTGCAACGATCAGAAAACTAGGCTCTGCCGTTCTGGGGCAGACCTCAGTTTCGGGCTTTCATAATGCAACCAAATTGCCGAACAGCGGCACTTCATATCCTAAGCTTGGTCCTCTAATTTGGCATCACGATGGCGAAATTCCCAGCACTGCAAAGATTTCGAACAACCACCTTTTAGACGAAAAGCTCATCCGGGGATGCCGCACACGGATGCGCAAGCTCTGGGACAATGAAATCGAAAAGCTCTCGACGAGAGCTACAGGCGCTGGACGCGGCCAGCTAGCTTCCGCTGCCGAGCGGATCAATCGGTTTCTGGAGTTTCTTGATACTGCCTCTATGCGAAGCATCCGCTCTCTGTGGATTGATTGGCGTGCAACTCGTGAGGCTGTGAGAACATCCTTCTTTGAAGATCCACTTGTTCGCTCCCAGCTACGCTCCATCTACGAAGATGGAAGACAGGTAGCAGTGTTACTAGGTGGCCCCCCCTGCCAGGGTTTCAGCCGTATTGGGCGAGGCAAAATACGCAGCCTGCGCGAACAAAGCGTCCACGTACACGAAGATGAA
Source organism: Pseudomonas sp. TE6283 (assembly GCF_054060555.1). NCBI lineage: Bacteria > Pseudomonadati > Pseudomonadota > Gammaproteobacteria > Pseudomonadales > Pseudomonadaceae > Pseudomonas > Pseudomonas sp. TE6283. The sequence goes on along the minus strand of NZ_JBSSDH010000004.1, from coordinate 282,223 downwards.
GACTCCGTCGATAGCCGCAACCAGCTGATGCATCAGTACGTTCTTTTCGTAGCTGCGCTTGCTCCTCAAGCTTTTCTGTTTGAAAACGTGCGCCACTTTCAGGCAGTTGTGAAGTCTGAAGGCATCGAATTTGATGCGGCGGATATTTTAGCGGAAGCGATCGAATCGGTATCTACCCGAGGGCTTGGCTACGCCGTGTCTCGGCGAATCGTTGTGGCCTCCCAGCATGCAGTACCTCAGGCGCGTGAGCGCTTCGTCATGGCCGGAGTGCGAAAAGACCTGAATCAGAAACTCCCAGGGGCCGAGGCAGCCTCTTGGTGCCTATCATTGCAGCGTCGCGAACCGGTCCCTTTGCAGGTTGCCCTTGAAGGACTACCCGAGCCCGAATTCAGTAATCAGGAGTCACAGCAGTCCACTCTGGCAAAATATGAAGATTTTCAGACGATAATCTCCCCTGACGGCAACCAGGCCAGTGATGTTTTCAGAAATTGGGCGTTTCGTGGGAAATCAGTCGACGCACATATTGCTCGCCCTCCAAGACCGGATGACGCTGCGTTTTTCGCACTTATGGGACCCGGAAAACGGTGGATGGACTATCGCTGTGATGATACACCCACCCTTCAAAAAATTTCCTCTGCCCTGATCTCAATTCGGGACGCCTTGGAGACCTCGCCCGATCTCAGTTCTCGACTAGGAATTTCAGAAGAAGAGGTTAAAAGCCTTTCCGAAATCGTTGACGGATCTCTCAGTCTTCGCTTGCTTCTAGAGAAAATCCCGCCGCATCCGGGAGAGCTTCAGCATCATCTTTTAACAGCAACCTATCTACGCAAGCGTGAAGGTTCTCATGGCGACTGGCTCTCACGCATGGACCCAGCACAACCATCGAAGACCATAGTTAGCCATATGGCTAAAGACACATACGCATTCGTTCACCCGTTTCGCCCCCGCACGCTATCCGTTCGGGAAGCTGCTCGGGTCCAATCATTTCCTGATGACTACCGGTTTGGAAGTGTCGGTCTCGTCGATGGGTTTAGAGTTGTAGGTAATGCTGTTCCACCTTTGCTGAGCTTACAATTTGCCGAACGCGTTGCCCAAGTTCTTGCATCGGCTCATGCACATCTAAATGACATTGAGACTGCCCATTCGCAAGATTCACAACCCGAACAGCTTGCCATCTACTGAGCTGCTAAGCGAACTAGAGCGGAGCCTGCTTCGCAGTAAAAACATGGCCAAAATCAGGAGTCGTGACACGACTCCTGAAATTCGGCTACGCAAAGCCTTATGGAGAAATGGACTCAGGTACCGAGTTCACCTTAGGGTGGAGGGCACACGACCAGACATCGTCTTCACGTCCTGTAAACTCGCAGTCTTTGTCGATGGCTGTTTTTGGCATGGATGCCCACAGCACTACGCAATGCCCCGCTCTAAAAGGGCATTTTGGTCAGAAAAGCTGGCTACGAATACCAATAGGGACCGCTCTCAGACCCTTCACTTGATGTCCACTGGCTGGCGTGTCATGCGTTTCTGGGAGCATGAAATTGAAGCCGAACCAGACCGGGTGGCGACAGAGATTATTACTGCCTACAAGAAGCCAGTTAACCCATTCAAAAATAGATGTATGGTTACCCATGTAGAGCCTGCCAATTCAGATGGAAGCCTGGAACTGTGGACTATTGAAAGCCTTACAGGGAGCGAAGAAAGCTCTCAAGAGATACGCCGAAGAACACCCCGCAAGTAATTCCTAATCAGAAAATATCCTTTCAAGCACGTGAAAAATCGCGGCATAACCAATCTCTCGGACGTTAGCACTACGACTGATTAAGCTCTCTATATCAACACCTACGAGGTGAACCCGAGCAACACTTTCTGGATCTTGGTAAGCTTTCGTCCAACCTGGTGACATCCAAGGCGCCCAGGGCACTAGGATCAAAGCATTTTTCACTTTATATCGTGAAAGATAGGCATAGATCTGATAAAGATCCTCTCTTGTGACACCATGCCCAGCAGCTGACTCCTGTACTCGTTTCCACTTTGCATCTGCAACTGCAATATGCCTCCCTCCCCTCTCAAATACATAGTCAGGTTTAAGACGGACAATCCCACGCCCATCATTGCAGTCAGACAGGAGAAAAAACTGTTCACTGCGGCGACTCAAATTAATGCCAGTCCCACTCACAATTAAAGCGAGAATCTTCCGCAGAGCCCTTTCATATAGATGCGCTAAGGGAAATAGCAGTGAGAATGCCTCATTACTGCCCCCAAAAGTAGGATCTGGAGATTGCCCCACATGTAACAGCCTACCTATAGCAAGCGTTTTCGACCAGCGCGCCTCGTATCTAGAAAGGACAATAGTATCCAAATAGCTAGATTTTAAAGGTATGCTCTTTACCTGCGAGAGGTTATCCAAAATCTCACCTAGCCGCTGCCGATTCACACCATTTCTTGCTATTGGGTGCAAGTGCAGGGCAATACTCTTGACGGCCTGAGCAAGTCGGTTATCCACTCCAAGCGGAGAATGGCGTACAGGCACCATAGCCTTTCCAAGCGGACGAGTAGAAAGCCGCGTGAAGTCGATACGTCCACGCAATCGATGAACGTCTTCGCATCTTTCTTCATATCGCCTGGGAATCCCCTCCCTCAATGCCGAAGCCATTTCAATAGCAACTTCGGAGATCATGATTTCCAGCGGATCAAGAGCGGCTGCCCGCACATCAGCATTCCGCGGATGGAGATTACTTATATAACCAGCAGAGCGCATCAGGTTCAGCAAAAATATCTTATCGCGATGCACTTCGTCACTGTCAAGCTTTGGCAAAATATTGATCCGCAGCTGCCCAACTTGGACACTCCCAACAGCTTCACCGGCATGCAGCACACCTCTTTTCCAGCGAAATGCTGTGAACGGAGCATCGGCCGTAATACGCATCAACCGGTCGGCCATTTGGCGATGGTCGACGCCTGCTGGAAACGGGATAGGCATACCTTCCCAAGTAGTAATATTAGGCAAGAGCGCATCCTGTCCGCGAACTATTCACCTGCTGTTAGGGCAACCACAAACTGCCGAAATCGCTCCGAATCCCAGTCACTGCCGACAGGATCCCACCAACGAGCATAGGTCAATGATTGAGCCTCTGAAAACTCATACTCATCGGGTAAGCGAGCAAAAAATTGTGGGTCTCGCGGAGGTGCCTCAAACAGAGTAATGTTCTCGCTTCCGACTCTAGTTTCACCTGCTATAGCCCGCACGCGACTCAAGTCATCATGAAAATATTCCGCCAGAGTCGGCAGGATGTTCGCTTTGAAAACGTGAGCCAAAGCTCGGAGGTGGCCATCAGGGCTCTCAGCCCATGACATTGTCGAACGGATAGCATCGAGTCGCGCCTCCATTAAAAAAGCATGACCAAATTCGTAGCCACCACCAAGCAAAATAGTTACCCGATTATTGATTCTATTTAGTAAAGCACAAACATCAACACCATCGTAATTATCTGGTAATAAGTCGGGCTCTGCGGGTATAAGGGCAAACTCAAATCGACGCCGCATAGCAAAGTCCAACGCTGTCAGCGATCGATCCACAGTATTCATTGTACCGACTATCGATACATTGGCAGGAACCGAGAAAAGGGACTTCGAGTAAGGTAACCAGACCTTCTTCTCTTCTAGCATCCCCTCACGCTTGTCAGTCTCAATCAGCGTCAACAACTCACCGAAAACCCGGGAAGGTTCTGCCCGGTTGATTTCATCAATCACAAGCACAACTGGACTTCCAGCTGTTGACTCTGTTGCCAACAATTCGCGAAGCCTCCTTACAACCGATCCATAATGAGAAGCATTACTTAGATCAGAACTCGAAAACATGCGGCTTCGTGCGGCAATTATTTTCCGAACAACCGCCCCCACACGGGTAGTTTCGGTCTCATTTTGATCACGCTGAGGCTCTGGCACATCGGAATCATTCGGATCTATACCATACTCGGCCAGATTAAGAAGACTCTTCCCCGGGATGGAGAAAATTTGAGGCGGATAACCCATGGCAAGGACACGATCAATCACATATCTAGGAACGTACTTATCAATAGTGGAAGCGACTTCATCAGATCGATTAGGAGTAACACGAACTACCCAGCCGCCGGCGTCCTTGTCCACCACAATCCCTGCTGGACGCCCCATACCATCACTAAGCTGCTCTCCAATCTGTAAATCAGTTTCGAACCTGGCTCGCAAACAGAGAGACTTGAAAGGCCCATCAACGACTCGATAAGCCAACTGACCTGTATCATCGACTACGGGTCGGTATCCCTCCACAAAATCTTCGTAAGAGTAGCTTGGGTGGAAGGTCACCCAGAGAATTCGACCGTCAGCAACCAAGCTGTCATGAAGCGAACGTAACTTCGAGTCAGGATCCACTTCCTCAAGAGCCTCAGCATAAAGCTTAGGCTCCACAGCCTTAACAGCCTCGCGAGCTGCACGCCATGTCTTACCAGTCCCAGGAGGACCGTACAGAATCTTCATCGTTGCCGCGGTCAATTTTACTCTCCTCAATCCATTCTGCTGCTCAGTTCATCCCTTGCCGAGACAGACTATCTCCTTGGCATCGATCAGCCAGAAGAGTGCCGATTTTACCAATATTCGCTCGCTAGCAGCATAGCGTTAAATCGGCCGACGCACAAAATCCCCATTGATGAGGATGCAGGAAAAGCCTATAAAATCGGGAACATTTTACGGTTTCATGTGAGCTACGCTAAGAGCTTGCATATGAGCCAAGCACTGCTATGTAGAGAGGTAACGGTGCACTAACTAGGAAAAGCGCGGCCTTGTTTACTATAATTTAGTTTTTGAGAAAAACTATCATGATTTCTGCGAGTTTCTTTTGACTCATCGCAGTTATTGCGTTCACGATTACTGCTGAACGACATTTCTACCATTTCACCTCACACTAGCAACGACCGATTAAGCCACCTTGCGCACACAATAAAAACCTCTATTCCAAGCAACCATAACCCCAATGAAAATGGCGAAACCAAAATAAAACCGCCATAAACGGCTAAACCACCCGAAGGTGGTTTAGTTTTTTCAAATAATGGTCGGGACGGAGTGATTCGAACACTCGACCCCTTGCACCCCATGCAAGTGCGCTACCGGGCTGCGCTACGCCCCGACAAGGCGGTTCTCAATGTTGCCGAGAACGAGAAGAAATGTACCCTAACCTTTTGATTAATGGAAGCTTTTTTTCAAAAAACTTTCCACCCATCGGCTTTGGTCACTTCTTGAGCACCACCAACACATCCTCCAACTCCGCAATCATCTGCCGAATCAGCTGTTTGTACTGGCTGGACTCATCCTTGACCTCATCACTGGAGAGCCGTAACCGCGCCCCGCCAATGGTAAAGCCCTGGTCATACAGCAAAGCGCGGATCTGGCGGATCATCAGCACGTCCTGGCGCTGATAATACCGCCGGTTGCCACGGCGCTTCACCGGGTTGAGCTGCGGAAATTCCTGCTCCCAGTAGCGCAGCACGTGCGGTTTTACCGCACAGAGCTCGCTGACTTCACCGATGGTGAAGTAGCGTTTGCCCGGGATGGGGGGCAGCTCGTCGTTATGGCTTGGTTCCAGCATAGGCCTCTACCCGGGCTTTCAGCTTCTGCCCTGGACGAAAGGTGACGACGCGGCGCGCGGTGATCGGGATCTCTTCCCCTGTTTTAGGGTTGCGGCCCGGCCGCTGGCGTTTGTCGCGAAGGTCGAAGTTGCCGAAACCGGACAGCTTGACCTGCTCGTTGTCTTCAAGCGCGTGCCGAATTTCTTCGAAAAACAGCTCGACCAGCTCCTTGGCCTCACGCTTGTTAAGCCCCAGCTCCTCGTACAGCCTTTCGGCCATCTCAGCTTTCGTCAGAGCACCCATGCCGTTATTTCCTTAACGTGGTGTTCAACCTTTGTTCAAGCGAGGTGAGGATGGTTTGCAGGGTTTCATTCACCTCATCGTCGTTAAGAGTGCGCGATGGATGTTGCCAGGTCAAGCCGACGGCCAGGCTTTTTCTATCAGGATCAATGCCTTTACCCTGGTAGACGTCAAACAGCCTGAGGTCTGTGAGCCATTCGCCTGCATTGTCACGAATTACTTCAAGCACCGAGCTAGAAGCTACATCACGACCTGCGATCAAGGCCAGGTCACGACGGGTTTCCGGGAACTTGGACAGCTCGCTGAACTTCGGCAGGCGGCCTTCCACTACATCACCGAGCACCAGCTCGAAGACGAACACCGGGCGGTCGAGGCCGAGGGTCTTGGCCAGCTCCGGGTGGATGGCGCCGAGGTAGCCGACTTCCTTGCCGTCGCGCTCGATGCGGGCGGTCTGGCCGGGGTGCAGGGCTGGGTGCTTGCCGGCGACGAAGCTGAAGTCGCTCAGGGCGCCCGAGTAGCCCAGCAGGGCTTCCACGTCGGCTTTGACGTCGAAGAAGTCGATGCCGTCGCGACCGTTCGCCCAACCTTCGGGCTGGCGGCTGCCGGTGACGACGCCGGCGATCATCGGCTGCTGCTTGAGGTCACCGAGCTGGCCGACGAAGCGCAGGCCGCTTTCGAACAGGCGCACGCGGTCTTGCTGGCGGTTGAGGTTGTGCTGCATCGCCTTGACCAGGCCCGGCCACAGCGAGGCGCGCATGGCGGCCATGTCGCTGGAGATGGGGTTGGCCAGCAGCAGCGGCTCGACGCCCGGGGTGAACAGCTCGAACAGTTTCGGGTCGATGAAGCTGTAGGTGATGGCTTCCTGGTAGCCGCGGGCGACCAGCAGACGGCGCAGGTTCGGCAGCTCGCCGCGGGTTTCCGGGCGGGCTTGCGGGGCCAGGCGGGCCTGCGGGTAGCGCACCGGCAGGTTGTTGTAGCCGTACAGGCGGGCCAGTTCTTCGATCAGGTCGACTTCCAGGCTGACGTCGAAGCGGTGGCTTGGGACGGTGACCGTCCACTGCCCTGCCCCATTGGCGCTGGTTTTCAGCTCCAGGGCGTTGAGCAGTTGCTCGACCTGGGCGGCGTCCATCTCCATGCCGAGCATCTGGGTGATGCGTTCGGCGCGCAGGGTGATCGGCGCGATATTCGGCAGGTGCTGCTCGCTCACGGTCTCGACTACGGGACCTGCTTCGCCGCCGACGATCTCGAGGATCAGGGCGGTGGCGCGCTCCATGGCTTCACGGGCCAGTTGCGAGTCCACGCCGCGCTCGTAGCGGTGCGAGGCGTCGGTGTGCAGGCCGTAGGAACGGGCCTTGCCGGCAACGGAGATCGGCTCGAAGAAGGCGCTCTCGAGGAACAGGTCGCGGGTCTTCTCGGTGTTGACGCCGCTGTGCTCGCCACCCATCACGCCGGCAATGGCCAGGGCGCGGGTGTGGTCGGCGATCACCAGGGTATCGGCGCGCAGGGCGACTTCCTGGCCGTCCAGCAGGACGAGCTTCTCGCCCTCCTCGGCCATGCGTACGCGGATGCCGCCGTTGATTTCGGCGAGGTCGAAGGCGTGCATCGGCTGGCCGAGTTCGAGCATCACGTAGTTGGTGATGTCGACGGCGGCGTCGATGCTGCGCACGTCGCTGCGGCGCAGGCGCTCGACCATCCACAGCGGGGTCGGCTTGCTCAGGTCGACGTTGCGGATCACGCGGCCCAGGTAGCGCGGGCAGGCGGCCGGGGCGCTGACTTCGACCGGGCGCACTTCGTCGTGGGCGGCCGGTACCGCTGGCACCACCGGGCGGGTGACCGGCACGTCGTACAGGGCGCTGACGTCACGGGCAAGGCCGGCCAGGGACAGGCAGTCGCCGCGGTTCGGGGTCAGGCCGATCTCGATGCTGGCGTCGTCCAGGTTCAGGTACTTGCGAATGTCTTCGCCAACCGGGGCGTCAGCCGCCAGTTCCAGCAGGCCGTCGTTCTCTTCGCTGATCTGCAGCTCGGAAGCCGAGCAGAGCATGCCGAACGACTCGACGCCGCGCAGCTTGGCCTTCTTGATCTTGAAGTCGCCCGGCAGTTCGGCGCCGATCATGGCGAACGGGATCTTGATGCCTGGGCGGGCATTCGGGGCGCCGCAGACCACCTGGAAGGTCTCTGCGCCGTTGCTCACCTGGCACACGCGCAGCTTGTCGGCGTCCGGGTGTTGTTCGGTGGTGAGGATCTCGCCCACCACGATGCCGCTGAACTGGCCGGCAGCGGGGGTCACGCTGTCGACTTCGAGGCCGGCCATGGACAGGCGGGCGACCAGTTCGTCACGGGAGACTTGCGGGTTTACCCAACCGCGCAGCCACTGTTCACTGAATTTCATGCTGTTCTCCTGAAAGTTGCGTCGATTGGGCCTAGCGGAATTGAGCCAAGAACCGCAGGTCGTTGTCGAAGAACAGACGCAAATCGTTGACGCCATAGCGCAGCATGGCCAGGCGCTCGGCGCCCATGCCGAAGGCGAAGCCTTGGAACTCTTCGGGGTCGATGCCGGACATGCGCAGCACGTTCGGGTGGACCATGCCGCAGCCCATCACTTCCAGCCAGCCGGTCTGCTTGCACACGCGGCAGCCCTTGCCGGAACACATCACGCACTGGATGTCGACTTCGGCGGAAGGCTCGGTGAAGGGGAAGAACGACGGGCGGAAGCGCACGGCCAGTTCTTTCTCGAAGAACACCCGCAGGAACTCTTCGATGGTGCCCTTGAGGTCGGCGAAGTTGATGCCACGGTCGATCAGCAGGCCTTCGACCTGGTGGAACATCGGCGAGTGGGTGATATCCGAGTCGCAACGGTACACACGGCCTGGGCAGACGATGCGGATCGGCGGCTGGGTGCTTTCCATGGTGCGCACCTGTACCGGCGAGGTGTGGGTGCGCAGCAGCATGTTGGCGTTGAAATAGAAGGTGTCGTGCATCGCCCGGGCCGGGTGGTGGCCGGGGATGTTGAGCGCTTCGAAGTTGTGGTAGTCGTCTTCGACCTCGGGGCCTTCGGCGATGCCGTAGCCGATGTGGGTGAAGAACTGCTCGATGCGCTCGAGAGTACGGGTGATCGGGTGCAGCCCACCGGTGGTCTGGCCACGGCCTGGCAGGGTCACGTCGATGCATTCGGCGGCCAGGCGAGCGTTGAGCTCAGCCTCTTCAAAGCCGGCCTTGCGTGCGTTGAGCACGTCGGTGACGCGTTCCTTGGCGTCGTTGATCAGCGCGCCGACCTTGGGGCGCTCTTCGGCTGGCAGGTTGCCCAGGGTCTTCATCACCTGGGTCAGTTCGCCTTTCTTGCCGAGGAATTGAACCCGGATCTGTTCCAGGGTAGTGATGTCTTCAGCGCGTTCCACGGCCTCGAGGGCTTGGGCGACCAGCGCGTCCAGGTTTTCCATGTACAGACTCCAGATACGAAAATAGGGGAAGAGCTTTTGAAGGCTCTTCCCCTATCCGATGACGTTTTACACCCGACGGCGCAGGCGCCGCCGGATGATTGTCGTGGGTACTTAAGCCAGTACGGCTTTAGCCTTCTCGACAATCGCAGCAAACGCCGCTTTTTCGTTCACTGCCAGATCGGCCAGAACCTTACGGTCGATTTCGATCGACGCCTTTTTCAGGCCAGCAATCAGACGGCTGTACGACAGACCGTTGGTGCGGGCACCGGCGTTGATACGAGCGATCCACAGTGCGCGGAACTGACGCTTCTTCTGGCGACGGTCGCGGTAGGCGTATTGGCCTGCCTTGATGACCGCCTGCTTGGCAACGCGGAATACGCGCGAGCGTGCACCGTAGTAGCCTTTAGCCAGTTTCAGAATTTTCTTGTGACGCTTACGAGCGATGACGCCACGCTTTACACGAGCCATGAGTAACTTCCTCTATCTTTGACCGAAATTAACGTACGCGCAGCATGCGCTCGACTTTTGCCACGTCAGACGGGTGCAGCAGGCTGGCACCGCGCAGTTGACGTTTACGCTTGGTCGACATTTTGGTCAGGATGTGGCTCTTGAAAGCGTGCTTGTGCTTGAAGCCGGAAGCGGTTTTCAGGAAACGCTTCGCAGCACCGCTCTTGGTTTTCATTTTTGGCATGTTGGAACTCCGCATTCGATAAAATTACACAATAATCATCAGGCCTGCCGTGCCCGGGAGATTACTTCTTCTTTTTGGGGGCGATGACCATCATAAGCTGGCGTCCTTCCATCTTCGGATGCTGCTCAACGGTGCCGTATTCGGCGAGGTCGGTTTCGACCCGCTTCAACAGCTCCATGCCCAGCTCCTGGTGGGCCATCTCACGGCCGCGGAATCTCAGAGAGATCTTGGCCTTGTCCCCATCGCTAAGGAAACGTACCAGGTTGCGTAGTTTTACCTGGTAATCCCCTTCTTCCGTCCCTGGACGAAACTTGATTTCTTTGATCTGGATCTGCTTCTGGTTCTTCTTGGCTTCGTTGGCCTGCTTCTTCTTCTCGAAGAGGTGCTTGCCGTAGTCCATCACCTTGCAGACGGGCGGCACCGCGTCTGCAGAGATTTCCACCAGATCCAGCTTCGCTTCATCAGCGATACGCAGCGCTTCATCAATCGAGACGATGCCAATCTGCTCGCCGTCAGCACCAATTAACCGAACCTCGCGTGCCGAGATATTCTCGTTGATCGGGGCTTTCGGTGCAGTTCGTTTATCGTTTCTCATTTCACGCTTAATAGTCATTACTCCGATTCTTGGCGACCACGCCGGGAAACCGCTTGCGACAGCAGCTCAGCGAACTGCGCGACGGGCATCGAGCCCAGGTCTGCGCCTTCGCGGGTGCGCACAGCGACGGTTTGCGTTTCGACTTCGCGATCCCCTATAACCAAAAGGTAAGGGACACGCAGCAACGTATGCTCGCGGATTTTAAAGCCGATCTTCTCATTTCTCAAGTCCGACTTGGCACGGAATCCGCTACCGTTCAGGGCTTTTTCCACCTCGAGGGCGAAATCGGCCTGCTTGTCGGTGATGTTCATGATCACGGCCTGGGTCGGCGCGAGCCAAGCCGGGAACACGCCGGCGTAGTGCTCGATGAGCATGCCGATGAAGCGCTCGAACGAGCCGAGGATGGCGCGGTGCAGCATCACCGGGCGCACGCGACTGTTGTCTTCGGCGATGTAGCTGGCGTCCAGGCGCTCCGGCAGGTTCGGGTCGTACTGCAGGGTGCCGCACTGCCAGTTACGGCCGAGGCAGTCGCGCAGGGTGAACTCGATCTTCGGACCGTAGAACGCGCCCTCGCCCGGCTGGTATTCCCACTCCAGGCCCGACTCGTTCAGGGCGTCGGCCAGCGCGCCTTCGGCGCGGTCCCACAGCTCTTCGGAACCCACGCGCTTGGCGGGACGGGTCGAGAGCTTCATGGCGACGTCGGTGAAACCGAAGTCCTTGTACACATCCAGGGTCAGCTTGATGAAGTCGGCGGCTTCTTTCTTCACCTGGTCTTCGGTGCAGAAGATGTGCGCGTCGTCTTGTACAAAGCCACGCACGCGCATGATGCCGTGCAGGGCGCCGGACGGCTCGTTACGGTGGCAGGCACCGAACTCGGCCAGGCGCAGCGGCAGGTCGCGGTACGATTTGAGGCCTTGGTTGAACACCTGCACGTGGCACGGGCAGTTCATCGGTTTTACCGCGTAGTCGCGGTTTTCCGACGAAGTGGTGAACATGTTCTCGGCGTAGTTGGACCAGTGGCCGGAACGCTCCCAGAGGATGCGGTCGACGACCTGCGGGGTCTTGATCTCCTGGTAGCCGTTTTCACGCTGGACCTGGCGCATGTACTGCTCGAGCACCTGGTACACGGTCCAGCCGTTGGCGTGCCAGAACACCATGCCCGGGGCTTCTTCCTGCAGGTGGAACAGGTCGAGCTGCTTGCCGATCTTGCGGTGGTCGCGTTTTTCGGCTTCTTCGATGCGCTGGATGTAGGCGGCCAGCTGCTTCTTGTCGGCCCAGGCGGTGCCGTACACGCGTTGCAGCTGCTCGTTCTTGGCATCGCCACGCCAGTAGGCGCCGCTCAGCTTGGTCAGCTTGAATGCCTTGAGGAAACGAGTATTCGGCACGTGCGGGCCACGGCACATGTCGACGTATTCTTCGTGGTAGTACAGGCCCATGGCCTGTTCATCCGGCATGTCCTCGACCAGGCGCAGCTTGTAGTCTTCGCCACGCTGGGTGAACACATCGATGACTTCGGCGCGCGGGGTCATCTTCTTGACGACGTCGTAGTCCGTGTCGATCAGCTGCTGCATGCGCTTTTCGATGGCGGCGAGGTCGTCCGGGGTGAAGGGACGCTCGTAGGCGATGTCGTAGTAGAAGCCTTCGTCGATCACCGGGCCGATCACCATGCGGGCGGTCGGGTACAGCTGCTTCACCGCGTGACCGACCAGGTGGGCGCACGAGTGACGGATGATCTCCAGTCCCTCTTCATCTTTAGGGGTGATGATCTGCAGGGTGGCGTCGTGGTCGATCTTGTCGCAGGCATCGACGAGCTTGCCGTCGACCTTGCCGGCCAGGGTGGCCTTGGCCAGGCCCGCACCAATGGATGCGGCGACTTCGGCTACGGATACCGGCTGGTCGAACGTGCGTTGACTGCCATCGGGAAGAGTAATAACGGGCATGGCGCCTCCTCTCCTAGTGGTGACCCCTACCAAAGGTCACGTGGGTTGGGATGAGCCAGTACAAGATCCGCCCTGCCTTTCCCGCGGGAAAGCCTGCCTCACAGTGGCAGAGACCTTTCGGCCTGCCAGGGTCGAACCAGAGTGACTGGAAGGTAAAAGTTGCAGGCCGCCGGTGGCGAGCCGCAAGCCGAGCATGCTAGCACGCGGGTTGCACCGGGTCGCGGAAATATTTGGAAATTACGCCGCCGGGGTGAACTTGTACGGAAAATTTCCTATCAGACCTTCTGAAGCAACCTACTCTTGATGAGACCTTTACCCAAGGAGTGTCCGGTTATGCGACTTCAGTCCCTTCTGGCTGCCTGCGCCGCAAGCGCCCTGCTGCTGCCGCTGGCTGCCAACGCAGGCAATTTCCCCGCCGGCAAGGAAGCGCACTACATGACCCAGTGCCAACAGGTGGCGAGCGGCCAGGGCGTGGACGCGGCGACGGCGAAGAAGCACTGCGAGTGTGGCGCCCAAGCCATCAAAAAGAATTTCAACGATAAGGAGATCGATGAGCTCGACGGCAAGGACGGCGTTGACGCCAAGCTGATGCAGAAGGCCCGGCAGGTGGTTCAGGCCTCCTGCATGCCGAAATAACCAGGGTTAGCGGGCCATTTCACGCATCTTTTGCGCTGTATCAACATCCTGCGAAGGTAAAAGGCGCTAGATGCGTAGAAATGGACTATAGTGTCGTCGGTGCCACTGAAGCTTCGCGACATTGCACCCCGATAAAAAATCATGTTTCTGGAGATTCACCCCATGTCCAATCGCCAAACCGGCACCGTCAAGTGGTTCAACGATGAGAAAGGCTTCGGCTTCATCACTCCTCAAGGCGGCGGCGACGACCTGTTCGTACACTTCAAGGCTATCGAAACCGACGGTTTCAAAAGCCTGAAAGAAGGCCAAACTGTTTCCTTCGTTGCCGAAAAAGGCCAGAAGGGCATGCAGGCTGCGCAGGTTCGTCCGGAGTAATTTTCGGATAGCTGCAAAAAAACCCGCCACTTGTGGCGGGTTTTTTATTGGCTGCGCTGCAGCTTGTCGGAACCGGCTACCTTGAACGGTCAGGCTGGCCGCCCCCCTGTGGGAGCGGCCTTGTGTCGCGAAAGGGCTGCAACGCAGCCCCAGGATATCGGCGTCGAAGCAGAAATTGCCGGGGCCGCTTTGCGCCCCTTTCGCGACACAAGGCCGCGCCGACAGGGGGGCCAATACTGGGCTTGGATCAACCGCAGTTGACGCGGGTAACCACACCCTTGTCGTCGACATTCAGGTTCAACCGCTCGGAGCGGTATTCGAGGGTGATCATGTCGTGAGGCTTGAGGATGCGCGCCATCTGCGAGCCACTAGCCTTGCGCGCCTGCTCCAACAACTCTGGCGAGGCCAGCTTGCCGATGGTGAAGTCGGCGCCACTGGCTTCGCAGCGGCCATCATTGCCGGCCGGGGTGGCCTGGGTACTGCTGCCGCCCGAGGAGCCACCGGTGCTGCAACCTGTCAGAACGGAAGCCACCAGCAAGGTCGCCAGGCAAGCGCGGGTACGGAACATGAATCCTCCTAAATAAAGCCGGGAACTGCCTGATGCGACAATTCCTCCAGGCATTTGTTGCAAATTCGCACGATTCTGCCTGACTTGGCCACTTGACGCGAAAGACAATCGTCACCGGATTTTGCACCGAACCGTCGGTTCGGCCAACCGCGCCCCTTATGCTTAAGTCGCAGGTCCCGTCACGCAAAGGCATGATTTACTGCAAGAAGCGGAGCGCGAAACGCCTCCCCTTCGAACGCCAGGATGCGGTATTCGACCTATCACCCAGGCCCAGCGAGAACCGCCCCATGAGCAGCCACAGCATCGACGCCGATATCAAGGTCAAGTGGGACGAAGGCCAGAGCGCCTACAGCCCGAGCACGCCCGAAGAACTGATGCTGATCGCCGTCGACCTGCTGGTGCGCGACCGCGGGGGTGACGCGGCGCGCAGCTTCATCGAGCAAGTACTTGAGCGCCACGCGCCGCACGAGGCTATTTCAATCGGGCCAGGCGGGCGCTGAGCAGGTCGAAGAAGCCCTGGGCGTCGCCCTCCTCGATCCACATCACGTTGGCCGGTTGCTTGAGCACGCCGTACCAGTCGGCGATGGTCTGGCCGAAGGTCGGGCCTTCACGGCTATCGACCACCATATGCACCTGGCGCCCCTTGAACAGCTCGGGCTTGAGCAGGTAGGCGATGACGCTGGCGTCGTGCACCGGGCCGCCGGGCATGCCGTAGTTGTCCATGTCGAACTTGATGTAGGCGTTGAGGATGTCCACCACCAGCTTGCTGGCATTGTTGTTCACCGCCGCCAGCTGCTTGAGGCGGGCGTCGCTGGTGAGCACCTTGTGGGTGACGTCCAGCGGCAGGTAGGTCAGCTTGACGCCGCTGGCCAGCACCACTTCGGCGGCGTGGGGGTCGGCGAACAGGTTGAATTCGGCGGCCGGGGTGATGTTGCCGCCGTTGAAGTGGGCGCCACCCATCACCACCACTTCCTTGATGCCGTTGACGATCTCGGGTTTCTGGATCAGCGCCAGGGCCAGGTTGGTCTGCGGGCCGAGCATGGCCACGGTGATGCTGTGGGGCTCAGCAGCACCCAGGGTGTCGATCAGGTACTGCACGGCATTGCCGTTGGCCAGGGGCTTTTTCGGTTCGTGGACCTGGACGCCGGTCAGGCCTTCCTCGCCGTGGACGTTGGCGGCGTAGATCGGCGTGCGCACCATCGGCCGCCCTGCCCCGGCGTACACCGGGATCTCTTCGCGGCCTGCCCATTCGCGGGCCAGACGGGCGTTGCGCGAGGTCTTTTCCAGACGCACGTTGCCAGCCACGGTAGTGATGGCGCGGATCTTCAGTTCCTCGGGCGAGGCCATGGCCAGCAGCAGGGCCACCACGTCATCGGCGCCGGGGTCGGTGTCGATGATCAGGTCGCGGGGCGCGGCCATGACGGCGGTGGCGGCTAGCGCGGACATGAGGACGGCTCCTTGGAGCAGGGATTTGAGGGACATTCAGCACTCCTTGTTGCTAGGGGATGATTTCAACAGGGGCCGCTTTGCGGCCCTTTCGCCGGCTTGCCGGCGATCGAGGGCACAGCCCTCGCATTCGGTCTAAAAGGTAACGCCAGCCACCAGGGCAATATTGCTGTAGGGCTTGCACTCCCCCGTACGCACCACGGCCCGGGCCTGGCGACACAGGGTCTTGAAATCGGCATGGCTAAGCACCTGTCGCTGGCCCAGCTCGCCGCCGGCATGCAGCCGCTCGACCTCGGCCAACCCTGGCGGCAAAGCCTGGAACACTTCCTCGGCCAGCACATGGCGCTCGACCTGCATCTCGCTCAGCACCACGCGCAGCACGCTGGCGAAGTCCGGGATGCCCGGCGTCAGCGCCAGGTCGATCAGTTCCACGCCCGGCGGCACCGGCAGGCCGGCATCACCGATCACCAGGATGTCGCCATGGCCCAGCCCGGCGATGGTCCGCGACAGGGCGATATTCAACAGTGGCGTCTTCTTCATGGCGCCAGCTCCTTCAGGTAAGGGATCGAAGGCTGCGCGCCGACACGGGTCACCGACAACGCGGCGGCGCGCTGGCCGAAGCCGATCGCCTCGTCCTCGGGCAGGCCGCGCGCCAGGCCAGCGGCAAAGCCGCCGACGAAGGTGTCGCCGGCCGCCGTGGTGTCCACTGCCTGCACCCGGGGCGCCGGGAACTGCCGGCTGCCGGCGGCATCGACCAACAGCGCACCCTCACCGCCCAGGGTGACGATCACCTTGCCCGCGCCCAGCTGACGCAGACGTTCGGCCGCCCGGCGGGCGCTGTCCTGGTCCTCTACCTGCACCCCGGCCAGGGCCTCGGCCTCGCTCTCGTTGGGGATCAGGTAGTCGATGTAGGCATACCACTCCGCCGGCAGCGGCCCGCTGGCCGGCGCCGGGTTGAGGATCACGGTCTTGCCCAGCTCGCGGCCACGGGCCAGGGTCCAGGCCACGGTGGCGGTGGGCACCTCCAGCTGGCAGATGATCACCTCGGCGCCCTGCAGCAGGTGGTCGAAACGGCTCACCGACTCGGGCCCGAGCAGGCCGTTGCCGCCGGGAATGACGACGATGGCGTTCTGGCTGGCGGCATCCACCACGATCAGCGCCACGCCGCTGGACACGCCCTCGCACAGGCTCACGCCCTGGCAATCGACACCCTCGCGCTTCAACGCCTGGCGCAACTGCTGGCCATAGGCGTCATCACCGACGTTACCGACCATTGCCACGCTGGCGCCCAGCCGCGCGGCGGCCACCGCCTGGTTGGCGCCCTTGCCGCCGGGCGCGGTGAAGAAGCTTTCGCCGGGCAAGGTCTCGCCGCCCCGGGGCAGGCGCTGGGCGCGGGCCACCAGGTCCATGTTGAGGCTGCCGACCACCACCACCTTGGCATCCATGGGTATTCCTTAACGGTAATCGTTGAACAGGTCCGGGCGCGGCCCGGTGGATTCACGCAAAACGATGCGCGGGGCGACGATGCGCTGCTCGGCGCCGCCGTCGCGCCGTGGCGTGACGATGCGCGACAGCAACAGGCCGGCGGCGCTCTCGCCCAGTTCACGGATCGACTGGCCGACCGTGGTCAGCGCCGGGTACACGTAGCGGCTCAGTTCGATATCGTCGAAACCGATCACCGACAGCTCGCCGGGCACGTCGATATTGCGCTCGGCGGCGGCGCGCAACACGCCGAAGCCGATCATGTCGTTACCGGCGAAGATCGCCGTGGGCCGCTCGCCGTCGAGCAGGCGCGCCGCGGCGGCATGCCCGCCGAGGCTGGTGAAGTCGCTGTGCAGCACATGGCCGGGGGCAACGCGCACGCCGGCCTCGGCCATCGCCCGGCGGAAACCGGCCAGGCGCAGCTGGCTGACACCGGTGTCCACCGGGCCGCCGATGGTGGCGATCTCGCGGTGCCCCAACTCCAGCAGGTGGCGGGTGGCCAGGTAGGCGCCCTGCTCGTGGTCGATGCGCACCAGGTCGGCCTCGACGCCGTCCAGGGCGCGGTCGACGATGACCATCGGCGTGCGCACGCCGCTGAGGCTGTCGAGCAGGTCCTGGTCCTCGCCCACCGAGGCGACGATCAGCCCGTCTATGCGCTTTTCCAGCAACACACGCAGGTAGCTGCGCTGCTTCTGCGGGTCGTCGTCGGAGTTGCACAGGATCACGCAGTAGCCGTTGCGCTCGCAGGCGTCCTCGATGCCCCGGGCCAGCTCGGCAAAGTACGGGTTGACGCTGTTGGGCACCAGCAGGCCGATGGTGGCGGTGCTGCGCGCCTTGAGCGAGCGGGCCACGGCGCTGGGCACGTAGTCGAGCTCGGCGATCGCCGCCTCGACCTTCAGGCGCACGTGCTCGCTGACCGGGCGGGTCTTGTTCAGTACATGGGACACGGTGGTGTAGGAAATCCCCGCCAGTGCCGCGACGTCTTTGATGGTTGCCATGGTTTCAGTTCCGCCGGTTCGCGCGCCGGCTGCGGTAAGTGTCGAGTACCACGGCGATGACGATCACCGCCCCGGTGATGATGCGCTTGGTCGGCTCCGAAGCGCCGATCTGGGCCAGGCCTGCGGCCAGCACCGAAATGATCAGCACGCCGAAGAAGGTGCTGATGACCGAGCCGCGCCCGCCCATCAGGCTGGTGCCGCCGATCACCACGGCGGCGATCACCTGCAGCTCGAGGCCGGAGCCGGCGTTGGGATCGGCGGCTTCCAGACGGGAGATCTGGAACAGCGCGGCGAGGCCGGCGAGCACGCCCATCAGGGCGAACACCAGGATCTTGTACGGACGCGGGTCGATGCCGGCCAGGCGCACGGCCTCTTCGTTGGTGCCGATGCCGATCAGGTAGCGGCCGAACACGGTGCGGGTCAGCACCAGCTGGGCGGCGACGATCACCAGCAAGGCGATGATGAAGGCCGGCGAGATGCCGAAGGCGATGGGGTTGGAGAACCAGGCGAAGGCGTCGCCGATGTAGGCGGTACGCGAGTCGGTGAACTGGTAGGCCAGGCCACGGGCCATCTCCAGCACGCCCAGCGAGACGATGAACGAAGGGATGCGCCAGGCCACAGTGATGCTGCCGGTGACGGTGCCGGCCAACGCGGCCACGGCCATGCCCAGCAGCGCGGCAGGCAGCACGCTCCAGCCCCAGCCGAGGATCGCCACGCTGACCGTCGAGGCGGCCAGGGCCAGCACCGAGCCCACCGACAGGTCGATGCCGCCGATGATCAGGACGAAGGTCATGCCCACCGCCAGCACCATCAGGTCGGGGATCTGGTTGGCCAGGGTGCTGAAGGTGGCGTAGGACAGGAAGTGGCTGCTCAGCATCGAGAACAGCACGATCATCGCCAGCAAGGCGCCGGCCAGGCCCAGGTAGGTGCCCAGGCCGAAATAGGTGCCGCTGCGGCGCACGGGCGCGGCGCCCGACGTATTTGTTGTGGTTTTCATGCGTCCATCCTGGGGGCTGCGTCGTGCAGCAGGGCATCACGTTTCTGGTAGCCGGCGAAGGCGGCGGCAAGCAGTTGGTCCTGGGTCCAGTGATCACGGTCGAAGGTGTCGATCAGACGACCGGCGCTGAGCACGGCAATACGGTCGCAGATCAGCATCAGCTCGCGCAGGTCGCTGGACACCACGACGATGGCCTTGCCCTGGCGGGCGAGCTCGGCGAGCAGGCCATAAATGTCGAACTTGGCGCCGACGTCGATACCGCGGGTGGGCTCGTCGAACAGCAGCACCTGGCAGTCGCGCTCCAGCCAGCGGCCGATCACCACCTTCTGCTGGTTGCCGCCGGACAGCTCGCCCACGGCTTGGGCAGGGCTGGCACTGCGGATGCGCATGGCGCCGATCTGGCGCTCGGCCAGCGCGCGTTCGGCGTCGCGGTCGAGCACGCCGGCGCGGGACACGGCACCGAGGTTGCCCAAGGCAATGTTGGCGCTGATCGACTGGCTCAGCAGCAGGCCTTCGCCCTTGCGGTCCTCGGTGATCAGCGCAATACCGGCCTTGACCGCGGCCTTGGGCGAATCGATGACCACCGGCACCGGCGGCTGGCCGAGGGCGACCTGGCCGCTGTCGGCGCGGTCGGCGCCGTAGATCAGGCGCAGCAACTCGGTGCGGCCGGCGCCGATCAGGCCGGAGATGCCGAAGATCTCCCCTGCCCTGACCTCGAACGACACCTCGCGCACCTTGTCGCCACGGCTGAGCTTGTCGACCTTGAGCAGCGGCGCGCCGATGCTGCGCTGGCCGAGGTCGATATGCTCGCCCAGCTCGCGACCGACCATCAGGTTGACCAGTTGCTCGCTGTTGTAGCGCTGGATCGGCTCGGCGCACACCAGCTTGCCGTCGCGCAGCACGGCGATGCGCTGGGCCACGCGTTGCAGCTCTTCGAGGCGATGGGAGATATAGACGATGGCCACGCCGCGCTGGCGCAGGCGCTCGATCTGGGTGAACAACAGCTCCACCTCGCGGGCGGTGAGCATGGCCGTGGGTTCGTCGAAGATCAGCACATGGCAGTCGCCGATCAGGTTGCGGGCGATCTCGACCATCTGCTGGTGGCCGATGCCCAGCTCGCCCACAGGGGTGTCCGGGTCGATGGCGTCCAGGCCGACCTGGGCCATGGCCGCGCTGGCCAGCTGGCGCAGGCGCTTCTGGCTGACCCAGCCGAGGCGGCTGGGCAGGTTGTCGAGGAACAGGTTCTCGGCCACGGTCAGGGTGGGCAGCAGGTTGAGCTCCTGCATCACCATGCGCACGCCAAGGCGCTCGGCCTCGGCGCGGTTGCCGGGGCTGTAGGGCTGGCCGCGATAGCGCATCTGCCCGGTGGTGGGGATCTCCAGGCCGCTGATCAGCTTGGACAGGGTCGACTTGCCCGCGCCGTTCTCGCCGGTCAGGGCCAGCACCTCGCCGCCGCGCAGCTCGAGGGTGACGTCGCCGAGCACGGGCTGGGCGTAGGTCTTGCCCAGACCGCTGACGGCTAGCACGGTTTCATTGGCCGATACTGACATGGCCATACTCTCCTAGGTTGGCACAACACCCCGGTAGGCGCGGGCTTGCCCTGCGAAGCCGTCGACGCGGCGCATGGCACCGGTCAGGCCGGTGATCACGGGGCAAGCCTGCTCCTACAGGGATCACAACATCACTGGGTAATCAGCTCGACTGGCGTCTGGATGACATTGTCGGCATCCACGCCCGGCTGCTCGCCCTTGAGCATCTTCAGCGCCGCCTGGATGCCGAACACCGCCTGCTGGCTGGCCGCCTGGTCGAGGGTGGCGAGCACACGGCCATCCTTGAGCATCGGTTTGATGGCGTTGATGTTGTCGTAGCCGACCACCTGCACCTGGCCGGTCTTGCCGGCGGCGCGCACGGCCGAGACGGCCCCCAGGGCCATGCTGTCATTGCCGGCAAGCAGCGCCTTCAGCTCGGGGTATTCGTTGAGCATCGAGGCGGCCACGGCGTTGCCCTTGTCGATCTCCCAGTTGCCCGACTGCACCGAGACGATCTTCATCTGCGCGGCTTCCATGGCGTCCTTGAAGCCGGCAGTGCGCTGCTGGGCGTTGGTGGTGGTCGGCACGCCTTCGATGATGCCGACCTGATCGCCGGCCTTGAGCTTCTGCCGGGCCAGGTAGTCGCCGACCAGGCGCGCGCCCTTGCGGTTGTCCGGGCCCACGAACGGCACGCTGATGCCCTTGCTCTTGAGCACGGCGGGGTCGAGACGGTTGTCGATGTTGATCACGGTGATGCCGGCGTCCATGGCCTTCTTGATCACCGGCACCAGCGCCTTGGAGTCGGCCGGGGCGATGACCAGGGCCTTGGCGCCAGTGGCGATCATCTGCTCGACGATGCGGATCTGGTTGCCGGTGTCGGTCTCGTCCTTGATGCCGTTTGCCACCAGGGTGAAATCGTTCGGGTGCTCTTTCTGGTAGGCCTTGGCGCCGTCCTCCATGGTGCGGAAGAACTCGTTGGCAAGGGATTTCATCACCAGGGCGACCTTGGGGGCTTCCTCGGCGTGGGCAGTGGAGAGGGCGAAGATCAGCGAGGAGAAAACGGCGAGGGCCAGTGGACGGCCGGGGAACGGCAGTTTCATGGAAATGACTCCGAATCTTGTGGTTTTTATCGGATCGCAAACGTTTGCGGTGATCAACTATGGAAACAGCCGTAGGTTTTGTCAAATCCATTGCGTACGCAGCCACAGCTCCACACGTCGGATTATCCGCAATCCGTCCGAAAAACCGAACATTTTTCCTACATAAATTCGGCCAGCCGAACAAGCACGACCTTCCTGACCCTGCGGTCAATTCGAGTACCCCCAGTCAAAGCAGGGGTTTCAAGATGAAATTCGACGAACGGTAGTTGCTGGTACGAAATCTGCCTTATCCCAGTGCGACATAACGCACATCTCCTCCAGGAAGAGAGAAGCAGAAATGATGAAAACCGCTATCAAGACCTTCGCACCAAGCGCCCTGGCGCTGCTACTGGTACTGCCGACCACCGTTTCCGCCAAGGAAGCCGCGCAACAACAGAAACTCGCCAACGTGGTGATCCTGGCCACCGGCGGCACCATCGCCGGCGCCGGCGCCAGTGCCGCCAACAGCGCCACCTACCAGGCCGCCAAGCTGGGCATCGACAAGCTGATCGCCGGCGTGCCGGAGCTGCAGGACCTGGCCAACGTGCGCGGTGAGCAGGTGATGCAGATCGCCTCGGAGAGCATCGGCAACGACGACCTGCTCAAGCTGGGCAAGCGTGTCGCCGAACTGGCCGACAGCAAGGACGTCGATGGCATCGTCATCACCCACGGCACCGACACCCTGGAAGAAACCGCCTACTTCCTCAACCTGGTGGAAAAGACCGACAAGCCGATCATCGTGGTCGGCTCGATGCGCCCGGGCACCGCGATGTCCGCCGACGGCATGCTCAACCTGTACAACGCCGTGGCCGTGGCCAGCAGCAAGGACGCCCGCGGCAAGGGCGTGCTGGTGACCATGAACGACGAGATCCAGTCCGGTCGTGACGTGAGCAAGGCGGTCAATATCAAGACCGAAGCCTTCAAGAGCCAGTGGGGCCCATTGGGCATGGTGGTCGAAGGCAAGTCGTACTTCTTCCGCCTGCCGGCCAAGCGCCACACGGTCAACTCCGAGTTCGACATCAAGACCATCAGCAAGCTGCCGGCCGTGGACATTGCCTACGGCTACGGCAACGTGACCGACACCGCCTACAAGGCGCTGGCCCAGGGTGGCGCCAAGGCGATCATCCACGCCGGCACCGGCAATGGCTCGGTATCGTCGCGCGTGGTGCCGGCGCTGCAGGAGCTGCGCAAGGACGGCGTGCAGATCATCCGTTCGTCCCACGTCAACCAGGGCGGCTTCGTGCTGCGCAACGCCGAACAGCCTGACGACAAGAACGACTGGGTCGTGGCCCACGACCTGAACCCGCAGAAGGCGCGGATCCTGGCGATGGTCGCGATGACCAAGACTCAGGACAGCAAGGAGCTGCAGCGGATCTTCTGGGAATATTGATCGGCCTGCGCCTCGGGCTGGTGTGTTGAACATACCGGCCCTATCGCGGGGCAAGCCCGCTCCCACAAGTCTGCAACGACTTTGTGGGAGCGGGCTGACCCCGCGATGCTTTCAATGGAACCAATCCCTCTACCACGGTCTTATACGGCTTTCATCCTACCTGCTGTTGCGAAACGGCTTACAGTGAAATACTGTATGCGCATACAGCAAAACAAGGAAAAGCCCCGTGGCCCAACCCGCCTCCGCGTCGCCAAGCAGTTATGAACTCCTGGGTCAGCGCATCCAGAAGATCATCAACAGCCCCACCGCCCAGCGCAGCCGCGCCGCCTTGATCTTCCGCCTGGAGCACGAGTCGCCCGACGACTGGGCAACCCTGCTCGAGGAAATCGCCGAGAACGACAACGTCACCCTCGCCCACCGCGACGATGGCGGCGTACAGATTTTCTGGACCGTGCCGAAGGAAGACTGACCGCGCATGAGAGTTTCGCTTTTCGCCGCCTGCCTGCTGCTGCTTGCCCCCCTCGCCCACGCTGACGCCCCACGCACCTTCCAGGAGGCCAAGAAGGTCGCCTGGAAGCTGTACGCGCCGCAGTCCACGGAGTTTTATTGCGGCTGCAAGTACAAGGGCAACAAGGTCGACCTGGCCTCCTGCGGCTACGCGCCGCGCAAGAACCTCAACCGCGCCTCGCGCATCGAATGGGAGCACATCGTCCCGGCCTGGCAGATCGGCCACCAGCGCCAGTGCTGGCAGGATGGCGGGCGCAAGAACTGCACGCGCCACGACAAGGTCTACCAGCGCGCCGAGGCCGACCTGCACAACCTGGTGCCGAGCATTGGCGAGGTCAACGGCGACCGCAGCAACTTCAGCTTCGGCTGGCTGCCCGAGCAGCATGGCCAGTACGGCAGCTGCCTGACCCAGGTCGACTTCAAGGCCAAGAAGGTCATGCCGCGCCCATCGATCCGCGGGATGATCGCGCGCACCTACTTCTATATGAGCAAGCAGTATGACCTGAGGCTGTCCAAGCAGGACCGCCAGCTGTTCGAGGCCTGGAACAAGACCTACCCGCCGCAGGCCTGGGAGCTGCAGCGCAACCAGCAGGTGGCATGCGTGATGGGTCGTGGCAACGAGTTTGTCGGGCCGGTCAATCTCAAGGCCTGTGGCTGAGCAGGGTCAGGCCAGCGTCTGCAGGTAGGCGCTGGCCTGCTGGTAGCGACAAAGCCGGGCAAGGTCGGCCGGGCCTGGATGGGCAATGCGCGAGAGGTCGCTGTTGTCGGCCAGGTCGGCGAGCTTGACCTGGCGCGCCAGGGGGTCGACGCCCAGGCGGATGACGAAGGCCTCGTAGCTCTCCCCTTCGCGGCGGCTCAGCGCCAGCAGCGCGGCAAGGATCTTCAGCGGGAAACCTTCGCGGGCGAGGTCGGACAGGGTCAGCGGGGTGTCTTCCAGCACGTCGTGCAGCACCGCGACGATGCGCTGTTCCGGGGTGATCACTCGCTCCATCACCCGCAGCGGGTGGAGGATGTACGCCGCACCGCCTTTGTCGAACTGCCCTTCATGTGCCTTGATGGCCATCGCGATGGCCCGCTCCAGCGTCGCCATGAAGTCATCCCCTCTTTGAACCCCCGCACTAGACAGCATAGCCGCTGTGCGCCCTCACTGCAGCGGACTGCCAACGGGAGCGGACGTGCCGCGTGATCACCCACGCAGCCAGTGCCAGGTTATTGCGCAGCGCGCACCACAATGGACCTTTCACGACCCGAAGGCGCTGTGCAGCCCCCGCCCCCCAAGGCCTCCGGCCACCTGGCATCCTCCTTGCTGCCGTCCCCCGCTTAACCTTTTGCCAGCCTTAGGTTTTTTAAGGTTCATGAGCACAAATTTACTAATTTCTCGATACCCGCCCACCCCGCATCATCGCTCCAACAAGAACGCGTCGCCCCTTGCCGGCACGCACCCGGGCTTCCCCCGATGCCCCACCTTGCCTTGGAGTCAGTCATGACCAGTGCAGCCAATTCGGCACCCCTCATCGAGAAACACACAATCGGCTACGTGCCGCCGCAAGACCGCCATGGAAAGGTAAGGGATCTGTTCACACTGTGGTTCGGCGGCAACATCGCGCCGTTGCCCATCGTCACCGGCGCGCTGGGCGTGCAGCTGTTCCACCTCAACCTGGTGTGGGGCATCGTCGCCATCCTCGTCGGCCACCTGGTCGGCGGTGTGCTCATGGCCCTGCACTCGGCCCAGGGCCCACAGATGGGCATCCCGCAGATGATCCAGAGCCGTGCCCAGTTCGGCTCGCTCGGCGCCCTGCTGGTGGTGGTGATCGCCGGAGTCATGTACATCGGCTTCTTCGCCTCCAACATCGTGTTGGCCGGCAAGTCGCTGCACGGCGTGGTCGACAGCGTGCCGGTGCCGGTGGGCATCGTCATCGGCGCCCTGGGCTCGGGCATCATCGGCATCATCGGCTACCGCTTCATCCACGTGCTCAACCGCATCGGCACCTGGGTGCTGGGCATCGGCATCGTGGTCGGCTTCGGCTACATCTTCAGCCATGTGCAGAGCGACGACTTCCTCACCCGCGGCGGCTTCAACCTGGCCGGCTGGCTGGCCACCGTGTCGCTGGCGGCGCTGTGGCAGATCGCCTTCGCCCCCTACGTGTCGGACTACTCGCGCTACCTGCCGGCCGACGTCAAGGTGTCCTCGACCTTCTGGACCACCTACCTGGGCTCGGCCCTGGGCTCGAGCCTGTCGTTCATCTTCGGCGCGGTCGCGGTGCTGGCGATCCCGGCCGGGATGGACACCATGGACGCGGTCAAGCTCGCCACCGGCACCCTCGGCCCGCTGATGCTGGTGCTGTTCCTGCTCAGCGTGATCAGCCACAACGCCCTCAACCTGTACGGCGCGGTGCTGTCGATCATCACCCTGGTGCAGACCTTCGCCTACCGCTGGATCCCCACCGCCAAGAGCCGCGCCGTGCTGTCGCTGATCGTCCTGGCCGCCTGCTGCGTGGTGGCGGTGTTCGCCTCGGCGGACTTCATCGGCCACTTCGTCGACATGGTGCTGGTGCTGCTGGTGGTGCTGGTGCCGTGGACGGCGATCAACCTGATCGACTTCTATGTCATCCACAAGGGCGACTACGACATCGACTCGATCTTCAAGGTCGACGGCGGCATCTACGGCCGCTACAACCCCCAGGCGCTGATCGCCTACGCAGTGGGCATCGCGGTGCAGATCCCGTTCATGAACACGCCGCTGTATGTCGGGCCGGTATCCGTACACATCAATGGCGCCGACCTGTCGTGGCTGGTGGGGTTGGCGATCACCTCGCCGTTGTACTGGTGGCTGGCCACTCGCGACAGCGCGTATCGCCGTCGCCAGGTGAGTGCAAAGCTGGCGGCGGGGGTCTGAATCCGCCGGGCTGATGATCGACAGGAAGACCCGCCACGGCGGGTCTTCTGCCCTTGCCAGGCATGCTCACCGCTCACCCAGAAACGTCCTACAAAGCAAGTGGACCCAGCTGATTACTCCAGGCAAAACACCTTGGCGAGCATACGCACCTCCCGCACAAGGAGTGTCCCATGCAAAAATTGCCGGCCCCCGACTTCACGATCCTGCGCAAGAAACGCAAGCTGATTGCCGCCATCATCCTGACGGTGCTCGCCCTCGGCGCCATTGCTGCCGTGTTCAACCAAGTGTTCTTCTACAACGAAGCGGGCCAGATGACCCACGTGCGCACGATCTTCGGCGAGGAAAAGGTGGTCGAGGACGTCGGCTACGCGACCAAGTGGTTTGGCCGCAGCACGGTCTGGCGGCGCACCATTGGCGTCCAGTCCGCCCTGCGGGCGGACAATCAGGAGGACAACCGTGGCGGACAACCCTCGGTGATCCTGGAAAACCTGCCGATCGTGTTCCTCGGCAACGTCGATGCCAAGGCCGAGTTCAGCACCCAGTTCCGCCTGCCCTCGGGCGATGCCTTCCTGAAGATTGCCCAGGAGTACCGAACCCCCGACAACTTCCTGCAGCGCGCCCTGCTGCCCGCCGTCAAGGAAACCCTGCAGGCCACCGCCTCGCTGATGAGCGCCGATGACTACTACGCCGGCAACCGCAGCCACTTCGGCGCCGAGTTCGAGAACCAGCTGCGCAACGGCCTGTACCTGACCAGCCGCAAGGAGATTCGCGTGCAGCGCGACAACCTGCCGGCACAGACCGCGATACTCCAGTCGGGCACCGACCAGGGCAGCTTCGGCGACAACTCCGCGACCCGCTTCGTCATCGAGAAAAAACTCGACAAGGACGGCCAGGAACTACGCAAGCAACAGCAGTTCCGCCTGTTCGGCGTCGAGGTCGTCGATGCCCGAGTGACACACATCGACCCCAACCCCCAGTACCAGGAACGCATGGTGAGGGTGCAGCAGGCGCTGGCGGAGCTGGCCGTGGCCCGACAGAACCGACTCAAGGAAGAGGAAGAAAAGGAGCTGGTCTCCGCCCGCGGTGCCAAGGACGTCGAGGCCAAGCGCCAGGAGAGCCTGCGTCAGCAGATCGAACGCACCACCGAAGCCGAGACCGAGAAGCAGCTCACGCTGATCAATGCCGAGCGTGAAAAACGCCGGGCCGAGATCGACAAGCAAACGGCCGAGTTACTTCGTGACAAAGCCAAGGTCAACGCCGAGGCCACCAAGATCACTGCTGACGCTGAAGCCTACGCACGTGAAGCCTCGCTCAAGGCCGACGGCGCCCTGCAGACCAAGCTCGATGCCCTGGTGCAGATCAACCGCGCCTGGGCCGACGCGGCGGCCAAGGCACCGGTGCCCAGCGTGATGATGGGAGGCTCCGACGCGGGGCTTGGTCGTCAGGACGAGATGGGCAAACTGATGAGCGTGCTCGCGACCAAGGCAGCGAAGGATCTGGTGCTGGACCTCAAGACGCCTTGAGTAAACACCTGGCCACCGGGCCCCGCATTGGTACCTGAAACTCCCAATGCGGGGCTGGCTTGTCGGACCGACATGAGCATCTGCGATGGGCAACGTTCGCACAACCCGGCTATGCAAATAGAAACATCAGACGCGCTTGAACTGCACCAGGAGAGCAACGAAAGCCATCCAGACAACAGCGATCAGAATGCAGTACATACCTAGCTTCATGCGCCTTTTCAGGTAGACCGGAAAATCGCGACTATCCTCCGGATTCAGCCACCCCTGACGAATACTTAACTTAGGCCAGAACATGCCGGCCGTCATGGCACACACTGTCATCAGTCGAAACTTTAGCGTCAGCGCGCCACCGTTTTTCAGCTCTTCGCGAAGACCTTCGCTTCGCTGCAATGCTTCGCACATCACCTGGAAATGGCGCGAGCCTGCGATATGCAACTGAATTGCAAGCCCGGTCAGCACAATAATGAAAGGAGTGAGTAGCAACACTATCCTCAACTCCACAGGCCACCAGCTCAAATCAATCATAAACAACCTCATACAGTAACTCGCCTGCCCCTTCCCCTAAGAACTCACCGAGTTTCCCCACACCGAGGGAAGATGCGCCGATTACTGCGATCCCGCAGGTGGCCCGTCCCCATGGTCCAAAACCACAGACTGCTTTAATGGCGAGTTTTCCGACACCGCCACCGGCCATACCTCCCGCGCCCCCCCCTGAAAAGCTACCGGTTTCGGTATACCGGACACGTTTACATTCTTCAGTCTCCCCGGCGCGGCAAGCTTCGTAGATTTTCATGTAAGAAGACGTCGCCCCCAAGCCCACCGCCACATGCCCCCCATACTTCAAATACTTCGACATCTTCGCCACTTCATCCAAATGCGTCGCATACCCCGGTATCGCCCCCGGCGCACCAGCCTTGGACCAGTGATGAACAAGGCTTTTGGTGGAGATATTCAAGCTCTTACGCAGGCTTTCATGCCCCCCAACGTTCAGGTACTTGCCCAGAAACGCACTACGCAGCTGAGCATCCAGCTGCTGATAGAGCGCTCGACGTGATTCGAAGAATTGCCGACTATTGAGATGACCATGCAAGGTGAACTCGCGCTGATGCAGGCGTTCGAGCCCCTTGAGCGTATCCCCAACCTGCCCCAGCCCTCGCGACAGCATGTCCTTGCCCACGCCCATGGATTGACTCGCGCCATTGAGCACTCCGGCGACCTCGCCAATGTGCTGCATCATGAAGTTGGCCTCCTGCTCGTCGAGCACAGCCAGTGCCTCCCGCGCCCGCTGCGCCGCAGCCATCAGGTCGGCTTCCTCGCGGGTGCAGGCGTGGTGGTTGTCGGGGTCACCGAGGACGAAGATTTCACCGGCCTTGAAACCTTGCTCGAAGGTAGGGTTCAGGCGCTGGATGCGTGCAATAGGCAGTGTGCTGTCCTGCGCCAACAACTGAGCCAGTACCTGGGGGCCGGACATGCTGCGGGGAACGATATGAAAACCGGGTTCCAACCCGACTTGCGCAGACGCGATGGCGCCAGACATCTGTGCGTTGGCTGGGGTATGGAGAGTGCGGGCGCCGGGGGCCGTCGCCGCGTTTGTCTGCCTGCCATGCATGGGATGACTGGACGTCGCCATTCCACCCAAAGGAGCAACCACCCTGTTACTGCCGTTCGGGCAACCACAGGCAACCAGGGAACCATCCGTCGCCAGTGGCTGACCGTCGGAAATCCACCCGAGGTAGCCCTCTACAACGACGCCAGGTTGGCAGCAGAGCGGACATTCGGTAGTCGAGTCCCCGACCCGCAGGACCTTTCGCCCATCACAGATGTAACTCTCACCGCTGGCAATGCAAATTGCACCCGTGGTGGTCACATCACCATCTACTGCCTGGCCTTTCCCATCAAGACTGACGCGATACATGTGCAGGTTCCTTTTGCGCTGGAAGCTCAAGAACCTAACAAATGAAGTTCGCCCCGTTACCCGAGAAAAAGCGAAAGAGATTTTTCCTACTCTGACAAGAGAAAAGTCTTAAAACCAAACATGTAACCAGCCTGCTCAGGCGTGCAGCCGAACCTGAGCGGGCGGGTCACGATGCTCTTCAGTGCCCGCTACGCAACATCTCCTTCGGCACATACTTGCCAATCTCATACTTGCCGATCGCCGCCCGGTGCACTTCATCCGGCCCGTCGGCCAGGCGCAGGGTGCGTTGCATCGCATACATGTACGCCAGCGGGAAATCACCGCTCACCCCGGCCCCGCCATGGATCTGGATGGCCCGGTCGATCACCTTGAGCGCAACGTTGGGCGCCACCACCTTGATCTGGGCGATCTCGCTGCGCGCCACCTTGTTGCCGACAGTGTCCATCATGTAGGCGGCCTTCAGGGTCAGCAGGCGGGCCATGTCGATCTCCATCCGCGAGTCGGCGATCTTGTCGACGTTGCCGCCCAGCCGCGCCAGGGGTCGGCCGAAGGCGGTGCGCTCGACCGAGCGTTTGCACATCAGCTCCAGGGCGCGTTCGGCCATGCCGATCGAGCGCATGCAATGGTGGATCCGGCCTGGGCCGAGGCGGCCCTGGGCGATTTCGAACCCGCGGCCCTCGCCGAGGAGCACGTTTTCATACGGCACGCGCACGTTCTCGAACAGCACTTCGGCATGGCCGTGGGGCGCGTCGTCGTAGCCGAACACCGGCAGCGGGCGGACGATCTTCACCCCGGCTGCGTCGGTGGGCACCAGGATCATCGAGTGCTGCTGGTGGCGCTGGCCGTCCGGGTTGGACAGGCCCATGAAGATCATCACCTTGCAGCGCGGGTCGCAGGCGCCGGAAGTCCACCACTTGCGGCCGTTGATCACCCATTCGTCACCGTCGCGCACAGCGGTGGCGGCCATGTTGGTGGCGTCCGAGGAGGCCACGTCCGGCTCGGTCATGGCGAACGCCGAACGGATCTCGCCGCGCAGCAGCGGCTCGAGCCACTGGCGTTTCTGCGCCTCGCTGCCGTAGCGCACCAGCACCTCCATGTTGCCGGTGTCCGGCGCCGAGCAGTTGAACGGCTCGGGCCCCAGCAGCGAGCGGCCCATGATCTCGGCCAGTGGCGCGTACTCAAGGTTGGTCAGCCCCGCGCCGTACTCCGATTCCGGCAGGAACAGGTTCCACAGCCCCTCGGCGCGGGCCTTGGCCTTGAGTTCCTCGACAATCGCGGTGGGCTGCCAGCGGTCGCCCTCGGCGACCTGGCGCTCGAACACCGGCTCGGCCGGGTAGACGTATGCATCCATGAAAGCGCTGACGCGCTCGCGCAGTGCCTGGACCTTGGGCGAATAGGCGAAATCCATCGGGGCTACCTTCAGTCAATGAAGAACATGGGCCTGAGCCTAGAACAGCCACCCTTCATCCACCTAGTCTATTTTCTACGTGTATAAACATTCATAACCAATATATGATCACCCGATAATTCCAACAAAGAGCGGCGCCCATGAACCTCAGCAAGGTCGACCTCAACCTGTTCATCGTCTTCGACGCCATCTACACCGAAGCCAACCTGACCCGCGCCGGGCAGATCGTCGGCATCACCCAGCCGGCGGTGTCCAACGCCCTGTCGCGCCTGCGCGAGACCTTCAACGATCCGCTGTTCGTGCGCACCGCCCAGGGCATGGTGCCCACGCCCATGGCGCAGAACATCATCGGCCCGGTGCGCAACGCGCTGTCGCTGCTGCGCACCTCGGTGCAGGAAAGCCGCATCTTCACCCCGCTGCAGGCCAGCAAGACTTTTCGCATCAGCATGACCGACCTCACCGAGGCGGTGATCCTGCCGCCGTTGTTCCAGCGCCTGCGCCGCCTGGCCCCGGCACTGGTGATCGAGAGTTTCCTGTGCAAGCGCCGCGAGACCACCAAGGAACTGGCCGCCGGGCGCCTGGACTTCGCCGTCGACGCGCCGCTGAACACCGACCCACAGGTGCGCCACGTCAAGCTGATGCAGGACCGCTACGTCTGCGCCATGCGCCCCGGCCATCCGCAGGCCGACGGCAAGCTGACCCTGGACAGCTACCTGGCCATGACCCACATCCATATTTCCAGCCGCCGCAACGGCTTGGGCTATGTCGACCTGGCCCTGGGCAAGATGGGCGTGCAGCGCCGTGTCGCGCTGCGCTCGCAGCACTACCTGATGGCTTCGCAGGTGCTGCAGCAGACCGACATGGTGATGACCGTGCCCGAGCGCTTCGCCCGCCGCCATCAGCTGCGTCACCAGCCGCTGCCGGTGGAGGTGCCGGCGCTGGAGACCCACCTGTACTGGCACGAAAGCACCGACCAGGACCCGGCCAACCGCTGGATGCGCGAGCAGATCATCGAGCTGTGCGAACGGGTGGTGGCCCAGGATGAGCAGGAGCAGGCGGATTCGTCCATGGCCTCGGCCTGAGTCGCCTACACTGTGGGGGATTGCCTCTGAACCCGGGAGCCACTCATGGACGACCACCAACACGGCAAGCCACCGACCTTCTGGCAGATGCTGCAAAGCATTCTCGCCGCCGCCTTCGGCGTGCAGAGCGGCAAGAACCGCGCGCGCGACTTCACCTACGGCAAGGCCAGCCATTTCATCGTGATGGGAACGCTGTTCACGCTGATCTTCATCTTCGTGCTGATTGGCCTGGTGCAGCTGGCGCTGCACCTGACGGCGCGCTAGCCGCGCGAGGGCAAGGCCCTGCACAAATCCCTGTAGGAGCCGCCCCAAACGCAATCCGCCCGCGGATATCCCTTCCGCGGGCGGCTCAGGCGTGACTCACGGTCTCGAGCAGTTTTGCGCTACTGATGGCTGACCCAATACACCGCAGTGACCACCACCAGCACGATCAGACACAGGATCGCCCAGGCATCGACACTGCTGTCAGCTTTGCGGACCTTGGTAGAGTTTCCCATTGCATTGCCTCTTGTAGTGGTTATGGGAATGCACTTCACAAGCAGCAGTTAAGTCCAGCAATGCCCTTCCCTCAAGCAGGGGTTTTCAGTAGTCGACGGGTGACGTGAGAAAGGGGTAGCGAAAGTCCGTCGGCCTGCCCTCGGCACTGAAGCGGTGGAAGTCGATGCCGTGGTTGTCCTGTTCCAGCAGCTTGAGCCAGCGCCGGGCCTTGTCCGCGTCGATCAGTTGCAAGGCCGGCACGCTATGTTCCCGCTGGCCATCGCGCCCCACTGCCAACCCCTGGGCGTCATCATGCAACATGACCATGGCCCAGCCGCCGAGGGTGAAATGCCCGCCCATCAGCACGCTCAGACGCCCGTCGATCCGCGCCCGCAGGGCCTCGGGCGAGCTGTTGACCGCGCTGAACAGGGCATCGCGCCCCGGCACCTTGCCCAGGGCCTCGAACGCTTGCATGGCGCCGAACGCCATCTGGTCGTTGGCCGACCACACCAGGCGCGTGTCGGGGTAGCGCTCCAGCAGCATCTGCGCCTGCTCGAAGGCGCGTTCGCGGCGCCAGCCGCCATACACCACCTGGCGCAGGCGCACCTGGGGGGACTCCGCCAGCGCCCGGCGCATGCCCTGCACCCGCAATTGCGAGGCGGGCGTGGTCTTTATCCCGGCGAAGGCCAGCAGGTCAACCGGCCCTGCGTCAGTCGGCACCTGCGCCACCATCGCCTTGAGCATCTGGTAACCGGCCTCCTCGTCGTTGCTGACCAGGGTGCCGAGCACTTCAGGATACTTGTCGGGCTGCGCCTGGATGCTGTGCGCCTGGCTGTCGGTGAGGCCGTTGTTGACCAGGAAGAGCTTGACCCCGGTGCCCCGTGACAGGCGGATGATCTCTGGCGCGACATACTGCTCGTTGACCAGTACCAGGTAGTCCGGGCGCTGCGGTCCTTGCAGCACTTCGCGGGCCTGGGTCAGCGCGAGGTCGGCGCGGCGCTCGCTGTACTGCACGCGCAAGGCCATGCCCAGGTCCTGGGCGGCGGCCTGCATGAAGCGCGAATAATCGACCCAGAACGTCTCATTGGAATAGCCCGGGTTGAGGAACACCACGGACGCTGCCTGTGCGCTCGCTGCCAGTGGCAGGCTCAGGCACAGGCTCTGGCACAAGGCCTTGAGCATGCTGATACTTCCCTGCGGAGCAAACCCCGGATTATAGCGCCGCGATGTACCGGCGCGGACAAATGCCAGTCAGTCTCACTTAGTCCAAATGGTTCTTTTCATATGCAAAAACATCACTTTAGCGCATAAACCCACTCTGCTATCGTGCCTCGGCTCCGACCTGGAGTGCGCGGCCGTGCGCGCGATTAGCTGCATGCTAGCCTGAGACAGGACTTATATGTACGTATACGACGAGTACGATCAGCGGATCATCGAGGACCGCGTCAAGCAGTTCCGTGATCAGACCCGCCGCTACCTGGCCGGTGAGCTGAGCGAAGAAGAATTCCGCCCTCTGCGCCTGCAGAACGGCCTGTATATCCAACGTTTCGCGCCGATGCTGCGTGTCGCCGTGCCCTATGGCCAGCTGAACGCCCGCCAGGCCCGCATGCTGGCGAAGATCGCCCGCGACTACGACAAGGGTTACGCGCACATCAGCACCCGCCAGAACGTGCAGTACAACTGGCCGGCGCTGGAAGACATCCCGGAAATCCTGGCTGAACTGGCCACGGTGCAGATGCACGCGATCCAGACCAGCGGCAACTGCCTGCGCAACGTCACCACCGACCAGTTCGCCGGTGTCGCCGCCGACGAGCTGGTGGATCCGCGCCCGTGGTGCGAGATCGTCCGCCAGTGGACCACCTTCCACCCGGAATTCGCCTACCTGCCGCGCAAGTTCAAGATCGCCGTGAACGGCTCCAGCGACGACCGCGCCGCCATCGAAGTGCACGACATCGGCCTGGAGCCGGTGCGCAACGCCGCAGGTGAGCTGGGCTTCCGCGTGCTGGTCGGCGGCGGCCTGGGCCGCACCCCGGTGATCGGCTCGTTCATCAACGAGTTCCTGCCCTGGCAGGACCTGCTCAGCTACCTGGATGCCATCCTGCGCGTGTACAACCGTTACGGCCGCCGTGACAACAAGTACAAGGCGCGGATCAAGATCCTGGTCAAGGCCCTCACCCCGGAAGTGTTCGCCGAGAAGGTCGAGGCCGAGATGGCACACCTGCGCGGTGGCAGCACCACCCTGACCGAGGACGAGGTGCAGCGCGTTGCCCGCCACTTCGTCGACCCCGAGTACCTGGCCCTCGACAACGTCGACTACAGCGCCCTGGACGCCGAGCACCCAGGCTTCGCCCGCTGGCGCTCGCGCAACACCCGCGCGCACAAGAAGCCGGGCTACGTCGCCGTGACCCTGTCGCTCAAGCCCACCGGCGTCGCCCCGGGCGACCTGACCGACAAGCAGCTCGACGCCGTCGCGGACTTCGCCGAGCGCTACAGCTTCGGTTTCCTGCGCACCTCCCATGAGCAGAACATCATCCTCGCCGACGTCGAGCAGCGCCAGCTGCACGCGCTGTGGCTGGAACTGCGCGAGCAAGGCTTCGCCACCCCGAACATTGGCTTGCTGACCGACATAATCTGCTGCCCGGGCGGGGATTTCTGCTCGCTGGCCAACGCCAAGTCGATCCCGATCGCCGAGTCCATCCAGCGCCGCTTCGACGACCTGGACTACCTGTTCGACATCGGCGAGCTCGACCTGAACATCTCCGGCTGCATGAACGCCTGCGGCCACCACCACGTCGGCCACATCGGCATCCTTGGCGTGGACAAGAAGGGCGAGGAGTTCTACCAGGTCTCGCTGGGTGGCAATGCCGCACGCGACGCGAGCCTGGGCAAGATCCTCGGCCCCTCCTTCGCCCAGGACGACATGGCCGACGTGATCGAG
Organism: Pseudomonas sp. TE6283; assembly: GCF_054060555.1. Classification (NCBI taxonomy): domain Bacteria; kingdom Pseudomonadati; phylum Pseudomonadota; class Gammaproteobacteria; order Pseudomonadales; family Pseudomonadaceae; genus Pseudomonas; species Pseudomonas sp. TE6283. Next base: position 246,357 of record NZ_JBSSDH010000004.1, on the reverse strand, counting down.
AAGCTGATCAATGTGTACGTCGAGCAGCGCACCGAAGACGAGCGCTTCATCGACACCTACCAGCGGATCGGCATCGACCCCTTCAAGGAACGCGTCTATGCAGCGAATCATTAAGAACAACCAGATCGTCGACGAAACCTGGCACCTGCTGCCCAAGGACGTCTCGATCGACGAGCTGACCAACTGCGACGACTACATCGTGCCGCTGCAGCTGTGGCGTGACCATCCGAGCCTGCTCAAGGCCCGCGACGGCGGCCTGGGCATCTGGCTGGACAGCGACGAGGAAGCCGAGGAAATCGGCGAAGACGTCGAGCACTTCCAGGTCATCGCCCTGAACTTCCCGGCCTTCACCGACGGGCGCAACTACTCCAACGCGCGCCTGCTGCGTGACCGCTACAAGTTCAAGGGCGAGCTGCGCGCCATCGGCGACGTGCTGCGCGACCAGCTGTTCTACATGGCCCGCTGTGGCTTCGACGCGTTCGCCATCCGTGCCGACAAGGACCCGGAAGACGCGCTGCAGAGCCTGAAGGACTTCTCGGTGACCTACCAGGGCGCCACTGACGAGCCGCTGCCGCTGTTCCGCCGCCGCTGATCGCTCCTGGCCCTACGCAACAGCCCGCCAATCGGCGGGCTGTTGCGTTTGGGGCCGACCGTGCTTTAGCGCAACGGCACGTAGATATCGGTCTGCCACTGCTCCAGCGGCGTCTGCGGGTAGATGCTCAGGTAATGGAAGAACAACGGATGATCGCGCAATTCCTCGCCACTGGCCGGCAGCCAGTCGCGGTAGAGCGGATAGATCGTCTCGCCGATATGGTCCGGCGAGCCGACATGCCGCACCACCGCGCAGCGCCCGGCGGGCAGGCTCGACTCCCGCACGCCCTGGGCGTTCGGCGCCACCGCCTCGTGGATTTCCCCGCAGATGGCGAAGCGGAAGTCTTCCGGCGCCGTGGTGTCCGGGTTGTTGTAGGGAATGCCGAAGCTGCGGCTGCTGGCCACGGGCGACTGCCCGCTGCTCATGCGCCAGTCGATGAAGTGGCGCACAGTCTCGCTGACCCGATTGGCCGGCCCACGGTGCTCGAGCGCGGCAAGGCGCACGGCGGCGAAATCGACGATTCGTACCTGCATGGTGATGCTCCTGGAAAAATGAGGAATGGCAAACACCGTATTCCATACCTGCCAGTCAGGCCGGCGGCGGAACGCGCTGGGCGCATGCCCGAAGGCCCGGCGGAACGCCCGGCTGAACGCTTCCGGGCTTTCGAAGCCCGCCTCCAGCGCCACCGCCAGCACCGAGTGGCCTGGCTGGCCGAGCAGCCGGTGGGCCGCGCGACGCAGTCGCATCAGTTGCACGTAGCGGGCAACCGGCACACCCACATAGGCGCTGAACTGGCGATGGAAGTGGAACACCGAAAAGTGCGCCACCGCGCTCAGGGCCTCCACCGACAGGTCGCCTTCCAGGTTGTCCTGGATATAGGCGAGCACGGCGTCGAAGCGGGTCTTGTAATGAACGTTGACGGGCAAGGTCAGTGTGCTCCTGGAAATACGGCAGGCCACAGCTTCGTCGATCCGCGCTCGGGCCTGCCTAGCCGCATTTGCTCAATCACAACCACCTGCAGGTTTGCCATGATGCCGGATGCATCCCCCTGCTTGATACCCCTATTGCCTAGCCACCAATCACAACCCACCCTCCCATTCATGACTCCAAGTCAAAGGACCTTGACTCACCGGCGTCTTAATCAATCCCGCCGAACGGCGCAAACTGCGCTCACTCGTTCGAACCCGCACCCCACTGTCCGGGCTTCGATCCCCTCACTCGACAGGAGCAGATCCATGAGCATTCCTTCCTTCGGCCTGGGCACCTTCCGCCTCACCGGCCAGGCCGTCATCGATTCGGTCAAGTCGGCGCTGGAGCTGGGCTACCGCGCCATCGACACCGCGCAGATCTACAAGAACGAGGCCGAAGTCGGCCAAGCCATTGCCGAAAGCGGTGTGCCGCGCGACGAGCTGTTCATCACCACCAAGATCTGGGTCGACCACTACGCCGCCGACAAGCTCATCCCCAGCCTGCGCGAGAGCCTGGCCAAGCTGCGCACCGACCATGTCGACCTGCTGCTGATCCACTGGCCGGCACCAGGCAACGGCGTCGAGCTGCCCGAATACATGCAGGCCCTGGCCGAGGCCAAGCACCAGGGTCTTACCCGCCAGATCGGCATCTCCAACTTCAACATCGAGCTGACCCGCCAGGCCATCGCCGTGGTCGGCCAGGGCGAGATCGCCACCAACCAGATCGAGCTCAGCCCGTACCTGCAGAACCGCAAGCTGACTGCCTTCCTCCAGGAGCAGGGCATCACCACCACCTCCTACATGACCCTGGCCTACGGCAAGGTGCTGAAGGATCCGCTGCTGGCGCAGATCGCCGCCAAGCACAAGGCCACCGTGGCCCAGGTGGCCCTGGCCTGGGCCTTGCAACTGGGCTACGCGGTGATCCCGTCGTCCACCAAGCGTGAGAACCTGGCCAGCAACCTGCTTGCCCAAAGCCTGCGCCTGGACGCCGACGACATGGCGCGCATCGCCACCCTGGAACGCAACGGCCGCGAAGTCAGCCCGGACGGCCTGGCGCCGAACTGGGACTGATCTGCACCGGGCATGGAAGCCCACCCCCGTTCTCAACCGCTTTTTCGGAGCTCCCAATGAGCACGCTTTCCCCCAAACGGGTGCTGTTCGCCCTGGCCATCGGCGCCTTCGGCATCGGCACCACCGAGTTCACGCCCATGGGCCTGTTGCCGGTGATCGCCGATGGTGTCGGCGCCAGCATTCCCAGCGCGGGCATGCTGATCACCGCCTACGCCATCGGCGTGATGGTCGGCGCGCCGATCATGACGTTGCTGTTCAGCCGCTTCGGCAAGCGCGCCGCACTGATGATGCTGATGGGCATCTTCACCCTCGGCAACCTGCTCTCGGCCCTGTCGCCGGACTACTACACCCTGCTCCTTTCACGCCTGATCACCAGCCTCAACCATGGCGCCTTCTTCGGCCTGGGCGCGGTGGTGGCCGCCAGCGTTGTGCCCCGGGACAAGCAGGCCAGTGCCGTGGCCACCATGTTCATGGGCCTGACCATCGCCAATATCGGCGGCGTGCCGGCCGCCACCTGGCTCGGCCAGCAGGTCGGCTGGCGCATGGCCTTCGCTGGCACCGCGGTGCTCGGCGTGCTGGCCATCGCGGCGCTGTGGTACGCCCTGCCCAAGGGCGAGCGCGGCAGCGTGCCCCATGTGCGCAAGGAACTGGCGGTGATCGCCCGCCCCAACGTGCTGCTGGCCATGGCCACCACGGTCCTGGGTGCCGGCGCCATGTTCACCCTGTACACCTATGTCGCCCCGGTGCTGGCCGAACTGACCGGCGCCTCCGACAGTTTCGTCACCCTCGGCCTGGTGCTGATCGGCGTCGGCTTCACCCTCGGCAACAGCCTGGGCGGCAAGCTGGCCGACTGGTCGCTGGACGGCGCCGCGCGGATCTTCCTCGGCGCGCTGGCGGCGATCATGCTGCTGATGCCGCTGGTACTGGGCAGCCATGTCGGCGCCGCCCTGGCGCTGCTGGTGTGGGGCGTGTTCACCTTCGCCGTGGTGCCACCGCTGCAGATGCGGGTGATGACCGCCGCGGCCGAGGCGCCGGGGCTGGCGTCGTCGATCAACGTGGGCGCGTTCAACCTGGGCAATGCCGTCGGCGCCGCCCTGGGTGGCGCGGTGATCAGCCTGGACCTGGGCTATGCGGCGGTGCCGATGGCCGGTGGCCTGCTGGCGGCGACCGGCTTGCTGCTGGTGTGGCTGGGTGGGCGCGGCAAGGCCAGCGACCCGGCATTGGGCAGCACTGCCTGACCGCTGTCGCCGCAGCGGGTCGGCTCCGCTATCACTCATACCCTGGGTGATGCGTGCAGGCCCGGCTCGCGACGGCGGCAGTGATTGCTTAAGCCCGACGCTTTACCTAGGCTAGTGGCCTTTTCCTCGCAACGAGACAGGGCCATGTCAGAACACGAAACCATCGGCGAAGGCCGTTTCAGCAGCATCGAGATCCGTGTGCTCGGTTCGCTGATCGAGAAACAGGCCACCAGCCCGGAAACCTACCCCCTGACCCTCAATGCCCTGGTCTTGGCCTGCAACCAGAAGACCAGCCGCGAACCCGTCATGAACCTGACGCCCGGCCAGGTCGGCCAGGCCCTGCGCAACCTGGAAAGCCAGGAGATGGCGCGCCTGCAGATGGGCAGCCGCGCCGACCGCTGGGAGTATAGAGTGGACAAGGCCCTGGAGCTGGTGCCGGCGCAGCTGGTACTGATGGGGCTGATGTTCCTGCGTGGCCCGCAGACCCTCAGCGAGCTGCTGACTCGCAGCAACCGCCTGTACGCCTTCGAGGACGTCGATCAGGTCCAGCACCAGCTCGAGCGCCTGGTCTCGCGCGAACTGGCCCTGCACCTGCCGCGCCAGGCCGGCCAGCGCGAAGACCGCTACACCCACGCTCTGGGCGACCCGGCCGAGATCGAGGCGATTCTCGCCGCCCGCCAGCAGGACGGCGGCCACCGCTCCGCCAGCGTGGCGGACGAGCGCATCGAGGCGCTGGAAGCCCGGGTGTCTGCGCTGGAAGCGCGCCTGGCCCAACTCGAAGGTTGACTCAGGGCTTTTCGGCGTCGGGAAAGTTGCGGCAGCTCTTGCGTTCGGCCAGCTCCCGCGCGCTGGGGCGCTGGTCGACAAACACGGTGCGGCCGTCGGCGTAGATTTCCAGGTAGCCCCAGTGCAGGTCCTGCTCGGTCTGCCCGGGTTTGGGGGGGACGAGCCACCAGGGTTCGCGGCTGATCAGGGTCATGGGTGGGCTCCAGTGGGGCTGGGGGTAGTTTGTGCGGTAACTATAGACAGCCAGGCCTGGCACTCCCGCCCGGACTGTTCCTCCAGGCACAATTCTCAAGTGCCCGGCGCACCGATTCTCCCTGTCCTGGGATGGGTCTAATCTGGCTCCTGCAAACCCACTCCCCGCAAGGAACGACCACGATGTCCCGCCCACCACTGCCCCCCTTTACCCGTGAAACCGCCATCGAGAAGGTACGCCTGGCCGAAGACGGCTGGAATAGCCGCGACGCCGCCAAGGTGGCCCTGGCCTACACCCTCGACACCCACTGGCGCAACCGCACCGAGTTCTGCAACAGCCGCGAGCAGGCCCAGGCCTTCCTCACCCGCAAGTGGAACCGCGAGCTGGAGTACCGCCTGATCAAGGAACTCTGGTCCTTCACCGACAACCGCATCGCCGTGCGCTACGCCTACGAGTACCGCGACGACAGCGGCCAGTGGTACCGCGCCTACGGCAACGAGAACTGGGAGTTCGCCGAGGACGGGTTGATGCGCAACCGCCACGCCAGCATCAACGAACAGCCCATCAGCGAGGCCGAGCGCAAGTTCCGCTGGCCGCTGGGGCGCCGCCCGGACGATCATCCGGGGCTGAGCGAGTTCGGTTTCTGAACAGTGACGCCGGATTTGCGGGGCCGCTCAACGGCCCCGCACAACCGGCGGGCACATAGCGGGATTACCGAGCAGACGAGACAGGTCGTACGCAGCCTCCAGAACTTTTTCCGTTTTCCCGGTCTATTGGGTGAGTGCGCTCCACGGTTGTTCCAGCAACCACCGAACGCACCTTCAATTGCCAATCAGAGGTTGTCTTCACTCATGAACTTCCCTGCCCCATGCCTGCTGCTCGTTGGCCTGTTCGCACTTGTGGCCGCAGGCTCGGCATCCGCCGCCCCCATGAAGACTTCGACACCTCCCGCCCACAGCCTCGACCTGGCGGACCGCCAGGCCAGCGAACGCCCTTGGCCAAGCCTGGCCAGCACGCCGTCCGCACCGCTGCTGGCCCACGACGAACGCTACCGGCACGACGAACGCTGGCATGACCACCGCGACGACTGGCGTCGGGAACAGTGGCGGCGAGAACAATGGCGCCGGGAACAGCACCGTCGGGAAATGGAACGGCAACGCTACTGGGAGCGCCATCACGAGCGTGCCCTGCGTCATCGCTATGACGACGACCACCGCTACTATCGTCGCTGAACAATTCACAGACTGCCTGCCTCGGGCAGGCAGTACATTCGCCTCTCTCTCCTGGGCCACACCCCTGCCATCGCGCAGACGGGCTTGCTATTCACATATGGGATTCCGCATATTCGGCCCTCCATATGTATAGACGATCATCATGCTCACGCCCCGAGGTATTCAAATGCCTCGCCGACGAGACCATCGGTGCCCTGTCGACCCAGGCCAGCGATGCCCAAGGCCTGGTGCGCGAAGCGATGATCTACGCCAATGTCATCGGCTGCGACCTGGGGCCCAAGATCACCCCCATCGGCAGCCTCGCCACCCTGCTCTGCCTGCACGTACTGGAGCGCAAGGGCATGCGCATCACCTGGGGCTACTACTTCAAGGTCGGCATCCTGAACGCCGGAGAAAGCCTGTAGGCGCTCAAAAGCACCCGGCCCTCATCGGTTCGCTCAACTACCGTGGGCTGATCATCTTCGGCCCACTGGACGAGTAGCCAGAATCGCCCTAGCATCGGCGCCCCCACGGCCTCACTCACGGACGATCATGCCCTCCGCCACCCGCCTGCTTGCCCTGTTCGCCCTGTCCACCCTGGTCAGCGCCTGCAGTATCAATGGCACCTACATCGACAGCACCCGCCCTGATGCAGCCAAGCTGCGCTACATCTCGGGCAATGGCAGCGCCACCCTAGACCTGTTCGACAGCGCGCGCTGTGAAGGCCGGACCACCGGCATCCTCAACAACCTGTTCGTGCCCGACTCTCGCCGACGGGCCGACATGAGCGTGCCGCCGCCGGCAAACAGCAACAGCTACTACGAGATCCGCCTCGAACCCGGTCAGCCGATACATGTTCGCGCCAACACCCAGGGCGCCAGCACGGTCTGCTCGGCCTCGTTCACCCTGACACCGCAGGCAGGCTCCGAATATGAACTGCGCTTCGACCAGTCGCCTGGCTACTGCCAGGCAACGCTGGTGCGGCTGCAAAGGGTCGAGGGCAAGGACCAACGCCTGCCCTATCCGATGATCGACACCATCCCGAGCGCCTGCTGGGGTACCTCGGCGTTATTCCCGAAACAACCCACACCGCTGCCCGACACCGCCCGGCGCACCGCGTTGATCGACAGCATCATCCGCGACAGCGTCACCCCGGAGATGGAGCAATTGACCACGTTGCGCAAAGCCGTCGCCCTGACTCGGCAAGCCTCCCCCGAAGTCCAGGTAGCAGCGCGCAAGCGGGAACTGGGCCTCGATCTGCCAGAGGCCTACTGGCAGCAGTACCAGCAGAACCTGCAAACCTTCGCCGAGGCGCTCGCCAACCTCAAGGCACGCACGCTGGAACGCTACGACGCCGACAGCCGCGCCTACCTGCGTAGCGTGCGCGACGAGCAGTTGCAGGTCTGGGCCGGAGGAAACAACGACGCGCGCCTGCCGAGCAAGGCCCAGCGCATGCGCGACATGGCCTACTACTACAACTATGTCCTGCAGGAGACGATCGCGCAGATCAGCCTCGAACACTTGCGCAACATGGCTGAACTGGATCAACGCGAAGGGGTTTGCAAGCGCTTCGCCGGATGCTGGAAACTCTAGGCCGTCACCGAGCGACGGTCTGCCCCATGCTACCGGGGGATGACGGTCACGGTCTGCGACCCGGACCTGGCAGGGGCGCTGAAGCTGCCGACGGTTTGCTTGTCCGCAGGTAGTGTGCCGCACCCCCGAGCCTGTGTATGCTGCACGGGCGCGGCGAGCGGCCCCCGGCGGCTTGCAGGACCTCGCGCGGCCGCCCTGCGTGATCGGACCATGACCGGGCTACCCGTTTCGGACACTTCTGCCCTATGCCCGTCGACCTGCAAGCGCTCTACCCCAGGCTGATCCACCTGATGCTGGACACCGTGTTCGTGGTCGACCGGGACGACACCATCGCATTCGTGAGCAACGCCTGCGAGGCCTTGCTCGGCTACCGCGCCGACGAACTGACCGGCACCCCGATCACCCGCTACATGCACCCGGATGACCTGGAAACCACCCGCGCCTCGATCGCCCGGGTCATGGACGGCACCCCGCACTTCGACTTTCGCAACCGCTATGTACGCAAGGATGGCGAGATCGTGCATATCCTCTGGGCGGCCTTCTGGTCCGACGAGGTGGGCGCGCGGATCGGCGTCGCCCGCAACATCACCGCCCTCACCCAGGCCGAGCAGGAACTGCGCTTTCTCGCCCATCACGACCCGCTGACCAAGCTGACCAACCGCTCGCTGTTCAACGACCGCCTGGCCACCGCCCTGCGCGCCGCCCGTCAGCAGCAGCGCCGGCTGGCCCTGCTGTTCCTCGACGTCAACGACTTCAAGGGTATCAACGATGTACACGGTCACGCGGCCGGCGACCGCGTGCTGTGCACCATCGCCCGACGCCTGCAGGACAGCGTGCAGGAAGCGGACACCGTGGCGCGGATCGGCGGCGACGAGTTCATCGTGCTGCTGACCGATGTACCGTCGGAGGACGCCGTGTACGAGGTGGTCGAGCAGATCGCCATGGTCATGGAGGAGCCGCTCGGCGCCGAGTTCGGCGACGTCAGGATGCCGTCCTGCAGCATCGGCGTGGCCTGCTACCCCACCGATGGCGAGGATGCCGACACCCTGCTCAGCCATGCCGATGGCGAGATGTACCGCAAGAAGCGGCGGCGGGCGCGGGTGGGGTGATGGCCAGGTGTTATCTGGTCTTGCCCGCGATGTGGCCCGCACACTTGCTCAGCCCTTCCAGGCTTCCACCACCACCCGCGTCGCCGCCGCGATCGTCTCGCTGTTCCACGGCGCATCCTGTTTCGTGCCACGGCTGAACACCACCAGGATCCACGGCGCCCGGCCCTTGGGCCAGATGACCGCGACATCGTTGGCCACGCCATAGTCGCCCGAACCGGTCTTGTCGCCCACCACCCAGTCCTTCGGCAGCCCGGCGCGAATACGGGCATCACCCGTGGTGTTGCCCTTGAGCCAGGCCTGCAGCTGTTGTTGCGCGCCGGCGGGCAGGCCATCGGTGAGCAGCAGGCGCTGCAAGGTCACGCCCATGGCCAGGGGCGTCGTGGTGTCACGCGGATCGCCCGGCAAAGCGGTGTTCAGCGTCGGCTCGTTGCGATCGAGGCGGAAGGTCGGATCGCCCAGGCCACGGACGAACGCCGTCAGCCCGGGCGGGCCACCGACCAGCTCGAGCAGCAGGTTGCCAGCAGTGTTGTCGCTGTACTGCACGGCGGCGGCGCACAGTTCGGCGACGGTCATGCCGGGCCCGACATGCTTTTCGGTGACCGGTGAATAGACCACCAACTGCTCGGCGCCATAGGCGATGCGCCGCGCCAGCAAGCCCGGCTCGGCCTCGTTGCGGTGCAGGACGGCACCGGCGAGGACGGCCTTGAAGGTGCTGCAGAAGGCGAAGCGCTCTTCGCCGCGCCAGGCCAGCTGCCGACCGCTGCCGGTGTCCAGGGCCCACAGGCCGATGGTACTGCCGCTGGCCGCCTCGAGCTGTTGCATCGCCTGACGCAGCGGATCGTGCGCCCAGGCGGGCAAGGTCAACAGGGCCGAGCAGCCGAGCGCGCCCTGGAGCACGCGGCGGCGGCTGAGGGTTGAAATCATGCAGGCATCCCTTGTGAAAATAAGCAAAACGCGAAGGCTAGAACGTTTTAGCACCCGAGCCAAGCACCTCCTTACCGCTCCGGCAGGCGAGCATAGGCCGTGGGCAAGCGGATTCTTTTCGCGCCACTGCCCTGGCCACCCTTGCGTTGACCGGCAAAAGGCAGGACAGTAACCGGGTGTTCCCGCAATGAAACGGAGATTCGCCTTGACTACCGATCGCCTGAGCCTGCTCCAGTTCGAGCAACTCAGCCTGAAGCCCGCCGCCGCCAGCCAGTTCGCCCTCTCGCTAAAGGAGCTCGAACAGCTGACACTCCCCGAGCGCTACGCCTATCGTGCAGCCCACTACCTGGGCGACATGGCCGAGGCAGAGAACAACCAGCAGCTGGCTGTCGCCAAGGACCAGGGCATCGGTTTCACCCAGGGGCTGCTCACTGCAGCGGCCATCGAAGATGCCCTGGCGAAAAGGCTGATCGAGGTCTTCAATAACGCGAGCGAGCGCGCCTCCAAGCTGCTGCCACAGTAACGGTAGTTGCCTTCCCGAGCCCGGCGCCTGTCCGGGCTCATGCCTGATCCTGCCGTACCAGCTTCTGCGTCTCGCCTGGCCATCGTCCAAGGAGTCCACATGCCACTGGTACGCATCGATATCAAGCGCCACCCCGACCCTAACCATCTGCGCACACTCGGCCAGATCGTCTACGCCTGCATGCGGCGCACGATCAATGTGCCCGAGCACGACAATTTCCAGATCCTGACCGAACACGACGGCGACGGCCTGGTGAGCGACCCACAGTACCTGGGCATCCAACGCTCCGACGGCCAGGTGTTCATCCAGATCACCCTCAACGAAGGCCGCACCCTGGAGCAGAAGAAGGCGCTGTACCAGGCCATCGCCGAAGGCTTCGAACGCGAGGCCGGGGTGCGACCGCAGGACGTGTTCATCAACCTGGTCGAGGTGCACAAGGAGAACTGGTCGTTCGGCAACGGTATCGCCCAGTACGCCAGTTGAGGTAAGGCCGCACCCGGACAACGGCAAGGACAATGCTCCGGCTTCGCTAATCGCCAACGTAGAATTCAATCCTCCCTTTGATCGGTGAACCCTTTCATGGCAAGCGCGCCATTTTTCCCCTTGCAAGCCCTGGCGGCCCAACTGCTGCCCTATCTGCCCGCCGACGGTAACGACGGCTCCCACGACCTCGCCCATCTGCAACGGGTCTGGCGCAATGTCCGGCGTATCCAGGCCAAGGAAGGCGGCGACCTCGACGTACTGCTCGCCGCCACCGTGCTGCACGATTGCGTGACGGTGGAAAAGAACTCGCCCCTGCGTGCGCAGGCCTCGACGCTTTCGGCCGAACGCGCCGCCGCGATCCTCGCCGACATGGGCTGGCCGCTACCGCGCATCGAACAGGTGGCCCATGCAGTGATGACCCACAGCTACTCGGCAGGTTTGCCGCCACAGAGCCTGGAAGCGAAGATCCTCCAGGACAGCGATCGCCTCGACGCCATCGGTGCCGTCGGCATCGCCCGCTGCTTCTATGTGGCCGGGCGCACGGGGTCGGCGCTCTACGACGTCGAGAACCCCACCGCCGCAGGCCGGGACAATCGCGACAACCGCTTCGCCATCGAGCACTTCCCGACCAAGCTGCTCAAGCTCGCCTCAGGCTTTCAGACCGGCGAAGGTGCGCGACTGGCCGCGCTCAGGCATCAGCGGCTGGCGTCGTTCCTCGCCGAATTCATGGAGGAAATCGGGGTAGACTGACAGCCTTTGCGCCTCCCACCCTTGCCATGGACAGCAAACCCGATGCGACTGCTCTATCCCTGCGAACCCTTCAACCTGAAACAGCCCGATGAACAGTACGCCGAGGAGTACAACGCGGCGCTGGCGGCCGGACTGGACACCCTGCTGTTCTCGTTCGAAGCCCTTGAAGCCGGTCTGCTCGAAACCTCCCGCGCCCTTAATCCGGGCGATTGCATTTTGTACCGGGGCTGGATGCTGACGCCCGAGGCCTACGCCGTGCTGGTCGACCTGCTGCATGGTAGTACCGCAGCCGCGCTGACCAGTCCCGAGCAGTACCGGCAGTGTCATCACCTGCCGCAGTGGTACCCGTTGCTGGCCGCGCATACAAGCGAAACGGTGATACTGCCCGACGACGCCGATTTCGAGCAGGCGCTCGCCGGCCTGCAATGGCCGGGCTATTTCATCAAGGACTATGTGAAATCGCTGAGCACCGGCAACGGCAGCCTGGTGGACAGCCCTCGGGAAATCGCGCCGCTGGTGGCCCAAATGCGCCAATACCGCGGCCAGGTCGAGGGCGGTATCTGCGTCAGGCGGCGGGAAAGCTACCTCAAGGAAACCGAGCGTCGTTACTTCGTACTCGATGGATGCGCCCACGGTGCGGATGGCAAGGTGCCCGAGCTGGTGCGAGAGTGCGCAAAGCGGATCGACAGCCCGTTCTTCTCGGTCGACACGGTGATGCGCGCCGATGGCGTGCTGCGGCTGGTGGAGCTGGGCGACGGCCAGGTATCCGACCTCAAGGAATGGCCCACAAAGCGCTTCGTGGGCCTGTTGAAGAGCCGCTGAGAAAACATCCTTCAAGGGCACGCCGGCGCTGCCTGTGATCACAGGCAACCCCGATCTCAAGAAACGCCTGTTTCTGTAGAAACCCGCTTTACCTGTCTATAGCTTCATAGTTCATCATCGCCCCACTGCATGAGGGGAAGACTGGTGTACCGCATATCCGAACTGGCGGCGAAGGTGGGCCTGAGCCGCTCCACGCTGCTCTATTACGAAAAACTCGGACTGGTGTCCTCGCGGCGCCAGGCCAACGGTTATCGTACCTACGGCGAGCAGGACCTGCAGCAGCTGCGGCTGTTGCAGCAACTGCAGGCCGGCGGGCTGAGCCTGAAGGAGTGCCAGGCCTGCCTGGAGGCACGCCTGGACCGCGCGGCCCTGCTCGAACGCCTGCACACCCTGGACGAAGAGATCGCCGCCCGGCAACGCTCACGTGACCTGCTGGCGGCGATGCTCGGGTTGTCGTCCATGCGCCCCTGGCACGAGGCCCTCGAGCAGCAGGCGCCCGGCGCCCACCTGGCGTGGCTGCGCCGGCAAGGATTCAATGAGAAGCAGGCCCTGCGCCTGAAATGGCTGTCCCGCGACATGAACGAACACGACCGCTACATGGCCGACTTCGAACGCCTCTTCGAGGGCCTTGAGCACCTTGGCCCAGGGTCGCCAGAGGACTCACTCAAAGCACTGCACGCCCTGCCCCACGCCCCCGCGACACTGCTGGACATCGGCTGCGGCCGTGGCACCTCCAGCGTGCTGCTGGCCGAACACAGCCAGGCGCACATCACTGCGCTGGACAACGACGAGCACAGCCTTGGCTGCCTGCGGGCGACCCTGTTCGACAAGGGCCTGCAGGCACGGGTCACGCCGATTTGCGCGAGCATGACCCAGCTGCCGTTCGCGCCTCGGCACTTCGACGCGATCTGGGCCGAGGGCTGCGCCTACATCATGGGCTTCGACAACGCCCTGGCGTACTGGCGTACCTTCCTCAAGCCCCAGGGTTACCTGGTCATCAGCGACCTGGTGCGGGTGGCCGACAGGCTCGCCCCTGCGGCCGAGGCGTTCTGGCAGGCCGCCTACCCCGACCTGCACAGCGTCGACACGCGCCTGGCCGCAATCGCCCGCCTGGGCTATCGCACCCTGTCGCACTTCCCCTTGAGCGCGCAGGCCTGGGCCAACTATCTGGAGCCGCTGCGCGAACGCGTGGCCAGCCTGGCGGACGAGGACTTCGCCTCCCAGGCCCTGGCCGACATCCGCCGCGAACTCAAGACCCACGAAAACCACCTGGGCGAGTACGGGTATCATCTGTTCGTCATGCAGACGCGCTGAACCCGCCCCAGGACATGGAGCCACCATGAACATCGAAAAACTGCAGAACCGCCTCGCCTTCCTGCGCCAGGCCGAACAACTCAAGAGCGTGATCCGCAGCGCCCACACCTCCAGCGGCCGCGCCGAGAGCACCGCCGAGCACACCTGGCGGCTGTGCCTGATGGCCATCACCTTCGCCGACGAACTGGGCGACCTCGATCTGCTCAAGGTGTTGAAGATGTGCCTGGTCCACGACCTGGGCGAGGCCATCAGCGGCGACGTCCCGGCCGTCAGCAAACAGGGCTTCCCCGACAAGAGCCGGCAGGAACGCGAAGACCTGCTGCAGTTGATGGCGAGTCTGGACGCCGCCCTGCGCGAGGAGATCATGGCGTTGTGGGAGGAGTACGAGGCCGCCACCTCGGCCGAGGCACAGGCGGTCAAGGCCCTCGACAAGCTGGAGACCCTGCTGCAGCACAACCAGGGGCGCAATCCTCCGGGCTTCGACTATGCCTTCAACCTCGACTACGGCAAGCGCTACACTGCCGCCACGCCGCTGTTCGAGGCCCTGCGCGGCCTGATCGACGCCGACACGCGCCGGCATCTCGACAATGGCATCAGCCTGCGCGACGAGCGCCCGGAGGACGCCAACACCATCGGCCAACTGACCGAAGCCGCCTTTGCCAACGCCGAGCACAGCAACCACACCGAGCAGTTCATCGTCAGCGCCCTGCGCCGAGCCGGAGCGCTCACGGTATCGCTGGTGGCCGTGGAGGCCGGCGTCATCGTCGGCCATGTGGCGATCTCCCCGGTGACGCTGTCGTCGGGTGCCGAGGGTTGGTACGGGCTGGGGCCGGTCTCGGTGCTGCCGCGGCGTCAGGGCCAGGGCATCGGCTCGGCGCTGATCAACGCCGCGCTGGCCCGCCTGCACGGGCTGGGTGGCCAGGGCTGCGTGGTGTTGGGCGACCCGGGGTACTATGGCCGCTTCGGTTTCAAGGCCCAACCGGGCCTGAGCTTGCCGGGCGTACCGGCCGAATACTTCCAGGCCCTGTCCTTCAGCGGTGATGTGGCGCAGGGCAGCGTGCAGTACTGCGCGGCGTTCGAGGCAACCTCCAACGCGTAGAACGCGGTCACTGCAGGAGCGGGCTTGCCCCGCTCCCGGAGGTTGCGCATCACCCCGCGAGCCGACACGAACAAATGTGCTCCGCAGCCAGCGACCATCGTCTACCTGAACGTTTTCGAACGCGCCTTTCCTTCGCACCAGGTTCCCCGATGCAAGCACTCCTGCAAGAGATCCTCGACCACGTCCGCCCCCTGCTCGTCCAGGGCCAGGTGGCGCAATACATCCCCGCCCTCGCCCAGGTCGACCCGAACCAGCTGGGCATCGCCGTGCAGAGCCTGGACGGCCAGCTGCACTGCGCGGGCGATGCGCACACGCCGTTCTCGATCCAGAGCATCTCCAAGGTGTTCAGCCTGGTGCAGGCGATCAACCACAGCGGCGAGGACATCTGGTCGCGGCTGGGCTACGAGCCTTCGGGCCAGGCGTTCAATTCGCTGGTGCAGCTGGAGGTGGAGAAAGGCCGGCCCCGCAACCCGTTCATCAATGCCGGGGCGCTGGTGATCTGCGACATCAACCAGTCGCGCTATGCCACCCCCACCCTGTCGATGCGCGACTTCGTCCGCCGCCTGGCGGCCAACCCGCGCATCGTCAGCGACACCGTGGTGGCCGAGTCGGAATACCAGCACCGCGCGCGCAACGCGGCCATGGCCTACCTGATGCAGGCCTTCGGCAACTTCCACAACGATGTCGATGCGGTGCTGCGCAGCTACTTCCATCACTGCGCGCTGTCGATGAGCTGCGCCGATGTGGCGCGCGGCTTTGCCTTCCTGGCCAACAGCGGCTACTGCCCGCACAGCGGCGAGCAGGTGCTCAGCCCGCGCCAGGCGCAACAGGTGAACGCGATCATGGCCACCAGCGGGCTGTATGACGAGGCCGGCAACTTCGCCTACCGGGTCGGCCTGCCAGGCAAGAGCGGCGTGGGCGGCGGCATCGTCGCGGTGGTGCCGGGGCGCTACAGCATCTGCGTGTGGTCGCCGGCGCTGAATGCCTCGGGCAACTCGCTGGCAGGGCTGCGGGCGCTGGAGCTGCTGAGCGAGCGAATGACCGGGTCGGTGTTCTCGGCGGTCTGAGCGAGGTTGTTGCAGGCAGGCACTGGACTGCATACATAACCTGCGTGGGGGCGGGTTTGCCCCGCGATGGAGTCAGATGCGCCCATGGTACGGCCTGGTCCTGTGCTATCGCGAGGCTAGCTCGCTCCTACAGCTCTCGCGCCAGGCCCAAGGGCTCACCCCCACCCATCGATTTTTCGTACGAAGCTTAGAGTTTCAACCAACAAAAAGGGGCGCAAAGCGCCCCGGACCTCATTGGTGTGAATGGAAGAGGTTCAGCCTTCGATACGCCCTTCGACCGTCACCGGCCCAACCTTCAGCTTGCCACCCTCCAGCGACGCGCTCGGCAGGCCAGCCTCCGGCAGCTTGGGCAGGTCGAGGGTGGCCTTGACCTGGTAGCCGAGCGGTTTCACATCGGCACCGAGCGTGGTACCGCCCTGCTCCACGCCCTTGACCTGCAGACCCAGCCCACGCTGTGCCGAGATGCCCGAAGCCTGCGTAACCCCGGCCTTGCGCACGAACTCGCCCTGGGCATTGAACGACGGCGTGTAGTCGAAGCCTGGTTTCTCCTGGCCCTCCTTCGCCTCGCCCGGTTTGCCGGCCAGGCCCGCGCCCAGGTCGACCCGTACCGAGGTGGTGGTGTCCTGGCGTTCCGCGACCGTCAACCCGCCCGCCAGCTTGCCGCCGACCTGCTGGCCGTCGACCCGTGCGCCGCTGAGTTGCGCCGCACCGGCACTGTTCAGGGTCACATCGCCAGCGGTGATATGGCTGTTCTGCTGGGTGGTGGCCTGCAGATGGTCAACCTGCACCTTGCCGCCCAGGTCGAAGTCATGGGACGAGCTGACCTCTTGCCCCGCGTCCGCCGGCGTAGTGCGGCTCAGGTTGCTCCCGGCCTTCACCTCGACGCCCCAGTTGGTGCGGGCCTGAGTGGACTGCGCCGACTCCAGCGCCAGGCCACCCTCGCCTGCGCTGACGTTGACGCCCGTGGCACCGACCTGGGTACCCTGCAGATGCACCGACTGGCCGGCCAGGTCCACGTTGCCATGGCTGTTCAGCTGGCCGCCGGCCAGGGGCTGCGAACGTTCGCTGGTCTGGCCCACATTGAAGTTGCCGCCCAGCTTGCCGCTCAGATCACGCCCTTGCTCACCGGTGGCAGCCTTGCCGCCGAGGTTGAGGCCGCCGCCCAGATGGCTGCCGCTGACAGTCCGGGTGTCGCTGGCGGCCTGCAGGTCGAGGGCGCCACCGGCCTTGAGTTCGACCGGGCCGTTCGCGTCGATGCGCGTGCCCTGCAGGGTCTGGTCGCCACCACTGCCCAGTCGCACCGGGCCGTTGCCGCTGATGCTCGCCACCTGGGCCTTGCTGTCGACACTGTGCTCGCCGGCATGGTCGAGCTGGAACCCGGCGCCCAGGTCGACCTTGTCGCCCACCGGCAAGGTGCCCACGGTCAACGAACCGCTGCCACCGAGGCTGCCGGTGTCGCGACGCGCCTGGTTGCTGGCCTGGTCCAGTGCCAGCTTGCCGCCGGTGTTGACCGCCACCGCGCCCTGGCCACCGTCGAGGCGGCTGCCTTCGAAGCGGGCATCGCCACCGACCTGGATGTTCAGGCCCTGGCTGCCACTGAAAGTACCGACCACGGCAGTGGATGTATCTTCGCTCAAGTGCTTGCTGCCACCGGAACCATTGGCGGTCACGTTGAGGTCTTCGCCGGTCTTGGTGTAGATCCGCGCGGACACATCGGCGTTCACCTGCTGCTCGCTGCGGCTGTGGGTGTTGCTGGCCGCGTCGGCCTGAAGCGAACCGGCCTTGATGTCCAGCGCGCCGCCGTTGGCGTTGTAGCGGGTGCCCTGGTCCTTCAGCGCACCGGCCACGTCCAGTTGCACACCCTGGCCATTGAACTGGCTGACCACCACAGTGCCGGTCTGCTCGCCCTGTTGCTGGCTGGCATGGCCCACGGCCAGGTCGACGCCCAGGTTCGGCGTGCCAAGCTTGCCCAGGGCGGCGGTCAGCGAAGTCTTGCCGTCCAGCACGTCCTTGACGTCATTAAGCGGCAGCTTGCCGTCGAGCGCATCCTTGACCGACACCTTGCCGTCCACCACATCCTTGACCGCCCCGGCGATCGGCCGGGCAATGTCCTTGTACTCGACGTTGACACCGACATCCGCCGTCCAGTTGCTCTGCTGATGGCTAGTGTTGGTGGTGTCGCGGGCCGCGCGGTTGTCCACCTGGCCTGCGCTGATGCTCAGGGTACCGGCGCTGTTCACCTGCGCGCCTTCGCTGGCCAGTGTGTCGGCCTTGATTTTCAAGCTGCCGGCGCTGTCGAGGCCGGTGGTCTTCGCCGTGGTGCTGCTCGAGGCGTCCTGCTGGGTGCCATGGGCGAAATCGACCCCGGCGCCGGCACGGTCGAGGCCAGCGGTGAGGTAGACGCCACCGCCGGTATGGCTGCTGTCGCGGGTCTCGCTGCGGCTGTCCTGCTCGGCCAGCAGCGACACCTGCTTGCCGGCCAGGGTGGAATCGCCCGCGGTGGACTTCACCGCGGCGCCCTTGACAGTCAGGTCACCGCCAGCGGTCAGTTGAACCTCGCTGCCGCTGAGGCTGGAGCCCTGCTGACTGACCTGGCTGCCAGCGGCGCTCTGGCGGTCGCTCGCATAGCCGATGCCAGCACGATACTGCCCGGAGCCCGGCGCGGTCTCCTTGGCCGACGCAACGAAGCCACGGCTGCTGCTGGCGCTGTTGTGCTCGCGGGTGTCCTGGGCCGAGGCGACCTTCAGATCGCCCGCGGCATCAGCGTTCAGCGCACCGCTGGCCTTGACCGTCGAGCCGACCACGTCGATGCCCTCGGCGCTGCTCAGGCCGACGCTGCCACCGGCCACCAGCTCGCTGCGCACCGCGGTGCTTTCCCGGCTGTTCTGCTTGGCTTCGTTGTGGCTGACGCCGAAGAACTTGCTCTGCTGGTTCTGGCTGTCACGCTGGTCGGTGCGCGAGGCGTTGCTGATCTGCACCTGCTTGCCGGCGATGCGGATGTCCTGGCCACTGGTCAGCTGGGCACCTTCGGCCAGCACCGAGGCCTTGGCGTGCAGTGCGATGTCGCCACCCTTGAGCTGGCTGGTGACGCTGCGCTGGGTTTCGTTGCGGTTGTCCCAGTCGGCCTTCCAGAAACCCTTGGTGTGCTTGCCCTGGTCGGTCTGCACCTGGCGCTCGGTGGCGGCGGTCAGACGCAGGTCGGCGCCGCTGTCCAGGCTCAGCTTGCCGGGCGCCTCGAGGCTGGCAGCGCTGAGGGTAAGGTCCTGGCCGGCGTGCAGCCCGGCATCACGCTGGGCCACGACCCGGGTGGCGTGTTCGCGGGTGTCGCTGTCGGTCTGGGTGCGCTGGTAGGTCTCCCAGTCGATGCCCAGCGCGCCGCTGCGCCAGTTCTCGCGTTTTTCCTGGAGCTTGCGGCTTTGCACGGTGCTCAGGGTGAGGTTGCGTCCGGCGTCGAGCTTGACGTCGCGCCCGGCCACGTCGGCGGCGGCCAGGGTCAGGTCCTGGGCGCCACGCAGTTCGACATCACCCTGGCTGCTGCGCACGCCGGTACGGGTCGCTTCCAGCGAGTCGGCCACGGCAGCGCCGCTGACGTTCAGGTCACCCGCCGAGTCGATGCGCACGCCGTCACGGCCGTCGATCTGCCCCGACCCGACCCGCACCCCGGCACCTTGCGCGGTGCTGACGATATTGATGCGTCCGGCCTGCATCGCGCCGAACAGGCTGGCGTCGATACGCTGCTCGCCACTGGCCGCACCGCGGTCGACGACCTGGACCTGGCCGCTGGCGTAGTCCACCTGGTTGCGGCCCACGGTGAGGTTGAGCTGGTCACGGGCATCCAGACGGCCCTGGCTGTCGATGCGCGGGGCGATCAGGTTGACCGAGCCGCCGTCGTTGCGCAGGCCGGCGCCCTGCACCTGCAACTGGCCGCTGGCGTCCTGGGTGCCCAGGGCCTTGAGCCGGCCCGCGTCCAGTTCAGGGCGGCCCACCACCAGGCTGGCATTGGGCGCGTTGATGAAACTGGCGCCGTTGACCGAGATGCCGTTGGGGTTGGCCAGCACGTAGTCGGCGGCACGACCGAAGATTTCCTGGGCGCCATTGATGGCGGAGGCGTTGCGGCTGACCACTTCGTTGAGGATCACGCTCGCCGCCTGGCCCTGGAACTGCGGGTTGGCCGCCAGCTCACCGGCCAGCTGCGAGTGGCCGGCCTGCAGGGCGTTGTTCAGCACCAGGCCCTGGCGGTCGACGTTGTAGTCGAGAAACTGGTTGTGCGACAGGCCCGCGCCGTTGGGCGCGACGATATTGACGATGGGCACGCCGCCCTGGGTCTGCAACTGTGCCGTGCCCCCGGGGCCGGGGGCGACCACGACGCCGCCGGCCAGCGCCTGGGGCAGGCTCGCGGCCAGGAACAGGCTGGCTATCGCCCAGCGCAGCTTGCCTTGCGGGGACAGGTTGAAGGTAAAGGGGGTCTTGGGCATAGGTCACTCTCCATGTCGGTACTGCTGATTCGGTGCACTCAAATCTGCACGGCGGCCCTGAACAGCCAGACCTCGGGCTCGCGGTGGTAACCGCTGGGGGTGGTCAGGCTGCGCTGGTAGTCGACGTCCAGCTGCAGGGCCTTCCAGCTCAGGTTCAGGCCCAGGCTTGCGCCGCTCAGGCGCTGGCTGGCGGCGCCGTGGTCGGCCTTGATCCAGCCGTGGTCCAGCCCCAGCCGCGGGGTGATGGTCAGCGGCCCCTGGGGCTGCAACGGCAGGCGCAGGGTGTTGCGCCACACCGCGCCGCTGGCCCCGGACAGGCTGCTGAGGCGGTAGCCGCGCACAGCGGAATCGTCAGTGCCGAGCAACTGCTCGATGGCCGGCAGCGGGTCGGGGCTGTACTGCAGGTTGAGCTGGCTCTG
Organism: Pseudomonas sp. TE6283; assembly: GCF_054060555.1. Lineage (NCBI taxonomy): Bacteria > Pseudomonadati > Pseudomonadota > Gammaproteobacteria > Pseudomonadales > Pseudomonadaceae > Pseudomonas > Pseudomonas sp. TE6283. Next base: position 225,720 of record NZ_JBSSDH010000004.1, on the reverse strand, counting down.
CCACTGCCAGGCCTGGCCCAGCAGCTGGCCATTGCGCCACTGGCCGAGGCCGGCGCGGTACTTGCGAAACTGCGCCATGGGCAGGTCGGGCACCGGCCGGTCGGCATCGTCGTCGGCGCCAAACCAGTGCAGTCCCTGGGCGTAGTTGAGGTCCAGGTTCCACACCGCGCTGTCGAGCCAGAACAGGTTGAGCCCGGCTTCGGCCACCGTCAGCGTCGGGCTCTGCACATCCAGGCGGACCTTGGCGAATTCGCTGTCGACGTCCTTGTGCGCCAGTTGCAGGCTGGCGCTCAGTTGATGGCGCTGGTCGCGCCACAGCACGCGCTCGCCGCGCAGGCTGAGCTGATCGGTGATGCCGGTGCTGTGCAGGGTCAGGGTGCTGAGCTTGATCGGCGAGCGGTACTCGGCATGGCTGGCGAACAGGCTGAAGGTCCAGTAGCCATAGGGAATCGCGTAGTACAGGCTGGCATTGCGGCTGTAGCGATCGCCCTGGTTGAGGGTATCGCTGGCCGACAGGCTGAGCAGGTCGTTGAGCGCCAGCGGGTTGTCCAGGCTCAGGCTGAGCACGCTGCGGTCGCGGCCCGTGCTGGCGCTGCCGAGGTTGTCCAGGCCCAGGCCCACGGAAACCCGCGGCTGGCCGGCGCTGCGTGGGCGCAGGATGATCCGCGAGGCGCCCGGCTGGCTGCCGGGGGCGATGTCGGCGGTGAGGTCGACCGAGCGCAGGCGATTGAGCTGGTCCAGGCCCTGCTCCAGGTCGCGCAGGTTCAGCGGCTCGCCGAGCATGCCGGGAAAGGCCCCGGCCAGGGACACCGGCAGGCGCTGGTCGGCCAGCTCGATGGCCTCCAGGTAGCCTTCGTCCACCAGGATGTCCAGCGACTGCCCGGCCGCCGGGGCGCTGCTCAGGTAGGGTCGGCTGGCGATAAAGCCCTTTTCCAGGTACAGCGCGGTGATGCCCGCCAGCAACTGGTTGATCTGCCCCACGCCCATGCACGCGGCCACCAGCGGGTCGATGCGGGCATCGAGGGTGGCGCGGTCGATCAGCGTGACACCGCCGATGCGCACCCCGGCCAGCGGCCAGCAGCGCGCATCCGGGGCCGCGGCCCTGGGAGCCTGTGGGGTGGAGTCGGGCGCGGTGAACGCGCCGCGTTGCAGTTGCCGGCGACGTTGTTCCAACTGCAGTTGCTGCAGGTCGTGTTGTTGCTGTTGTTGTTGACGCAGCACTTCCTGGCCAGGCGTAAATGTCTCGGCATGCAGGTTGCCGGCGCACAGGCAAGCCAATGCGACAGACAGCGTTAATTGACGACGATCAACAGCAGACAGGTACGACATACAACACCCATTCGCAGGCAAAGGCACAGCGAGAATCGCAGTACTTGGAACTTCCCGGCACGGTCACCGAGGGTTATCGGCACACGCGCAATAACTTTAGAAAGTTGAGCGTTGTTTGTTGACACGCTCGCGGAAAAGTTAATGACTGCTAATTACTACATGGCTTTGGGCATGACCGCAGGGTCACTGGATAGCCTGTGGTAAAGCGGGTATACGGGTTGACGAGATCGAATTGTCCAACAATCGAACTTGATGACTGTCTGGCCCCACAGTACTTGTAGACACGAGTGGGAGACACCTGACTTTAGTCGTACACGATCTGCTGCTTCAAATTTCTGGTTTTCGGAGAGATTGAGCAAAACATGAACTGATTAAAAATCACGCAACAACCGAGCTATATAGCGGAGTGCATTGTGTTCCGAACATTGGATTTTCCGTGGTCGTCGGAGGGCGCATTGCAACGCAAACAAGATCGAGTTCCGTACAGGCGGCACTCGATCTCGAGAACAGCGTGATTCAGCACTTGACCGTCACCGCTCCAGCGCCGAACCGCGCAATAGTCCCCCCTTTTCACTCCCCTCGCCCAGCCCATCGATCTGCGCCATGCTCAGCCGCGCCGTCTCCTGCAAGCCCAACGAACACAGCGCCACCAGCGCCAGCGCCGCCGCCCCGTACAGCGCGACGCCCAGTGGGTCATGCCCGGTGAGAATCAGGATCGCCGTGGCAATGCTCGACGCCGTCCCGCCCCCCAGTGCCGCGCCGACCTGGTAGCTGGCGGAAATGCCCGAGTAACGCATTTCCCGGGGAAACTGTTCGCCCAGGAACGCCGGAATCGGCCCCTGTGTGGCGCCCATCAGCGCACCGACCAGGCTGTAGGCGACCAGGGCGATACCGAAGTGGCGCATGTCCACCAGGGCAAAAAAGACGAACAGCCCCAACGCCATGACCAGCGCCCCAAACACCATCACCACACGCCGCCCCAGGCGGTCCGACAGGTGCCCGAACAGCGGCGCCGACAGCACGATGGCCACCGACAGGGTCAGGTCGAACATCAGGGCCTCGGTGCTGCCATACCCCGCCTGGGTGGCGTAGGTCAGGAAGAACGTGCTGCCGATGTAGGCAATGGTGCAGTAACCGAAGGCGATACCGGTGCACAGCAGCAGCTGCCGTGGCCGTTGCCGCAGGGCCTGGGCCAGGGGCGCCCGCACGGGTTTGACGGTAGACGCGGCCAGCGGCGTTTTCAGCCGCGCATACAGGCCGATCAGCACCAGGGAGCCCCCCAGCCAGAACGGGATCCGCCAGGCGAAGTCCACCAGGTTGTCATCGAACGCGGCGCTGACCAGGGCGAATACCGCCGCACCGAGAATGCCGCCCACGCCGATGCCCATGCTGGTGAAACTGCCCCACAGGCCGCGCCGGCCAGGCGGTGCCGACTCGATGCCGAACAGCGCGGCGCCGCCCCACTCGCCCCCGGCGGCAAAGCCCTGGACCAGGCGCAACAGCACCAGCAGGATCGGCGCAGCCACGCCAAGACTGGCGTGCCCCGGCAGGCAACCGATGAGGAAGGTGCTCAGCCCCATCAACAGCAAGGTGGTGACCAGCACCTTCTGCCGACCGACACGGTCGCCGAAATGGCCGAACACCAAGCCGCCCAAGGGCCGGGCGAGGAACCCCGCGCCAAAGGCACTGAACGCCACCAGGGTGGCGGTCAGGTGGTCCAGACCGGGGAAGAACACCTGGGGAAACACCAGCGCGGCGGCGGTGCCATAGATGATGAAGTCGTAGAACTCGAGGGCCGTGCCCAGGCCGGAAACGCAGAAGGTGCGCAAGGCGGAGCGGGAAGCTTGTGCATGCATTTTTGTTGTTCTCGTGATGCGGATGGGCTCAGAAGCGTTGGCAGCCGGTCTTGGCCAGTTGCAGCGGGGTGCCGGCCACGTAGTCGAGATGACCGTGCTCGGTGTCGATGGCCACGCTGAGCAGGGTCTCCCAGCGCTCGGTGTCGGGCAGCGCCAGGTCCGGATGGAAGCAGATCGGCGCGGCATCGCCCGCGGCGCCGCACATGGCCTCGGCACGGGCTCGTGGGTCGGCGCTGGTCATCTGGCCTACCACCTGTTGCAGATGGGCCAGCCGGCCCTCGGTCTCGGCCCGGTCGGCGACCTGCTCGCCGGCGCTGAGCTGCGGATCGAGGAAGTGGTTGGTGTGCAACAGCCAGCCATCTTCGCGGGGCAGCACCAGCGCCGTGCGCTCGGGACTCAGCTCGATGCTCACCGCACGTGGGCTGCGGTCCTCGCGGGAGAACACAGTAAGCACGGTGGAGGCGCTGACCCGCGCCGAACGGGCCAGCTCGATGGCCTCGTCGACACTGCATGCCTCCTCCAGCAGCCGTCGGGCGATGGCATGCACCGGCACGCCGCCAGCGGTGTTGTCGCTGTGGTGGTGAAGGATGTTGAAGTGCAGGCCCAGACCCGCGCTGTTGACCCCCAGCTTGGCCAGCATGCCGAACTCGCAGAACAGCTTGACCGCCAGGCCCTGGCGGCTGCGCAAGGCCAGCATCAGGCCATGGGGGCACAGGCTGTCGTGCCAGTCCCAGGTCTGCAGGGTCTGCGGCGCACGCGGGCCACGGGGGGCGTGCACGGTAGTGGAGCATTCGCTGTGGCGCGTGCGTGCCGCCAGCACCTCGGTACGGGCGTTGAGACTCGCCAGCTGCCACAACGGCAGGCCGCTGCCACTGGCCAGGCCAGCGATTTCAGCCGCCAGGTCCGGGCTCCAGGCCTCGAGGGCGGCCAGGCTGTTCTCGCCGATGCGCTGCGCTTCGCCCAGCGTCACGCCGACACGGGGAAAGAAGTCCAGGTACAGCTGGGTGGTCTCGCCGATCTGCCCGGCAAAGCGCTCGCCGACCTGACGGCCGCGGGCATGGGGATCGAGGGTATCGGTGACGCAGGTATGGATCTTCACGACGGCTTTCCTGATGGGACGCAAGCGGCAAGCCTAGCGGCGAGGCCCACCCCGATCATCGCCAGGCCCCGCACAACTTTTGTGCCCACCAGGAAAAACTCAGGCGCGCAGGCCCTGCCCGCGCAAGTGCTCATGCAACAGGGCGATGAATGCCTGCACCTTGCGCGTATTGCGCCGATGCGGCAGGTACAGCACATGCACCCAGGGGCCGAACGCGCTCAGCGCCCTCCAGTAATCAGGCATCACCTCCAGCAGTTGCCCGCTGGCCAGGTAGGGTGCCGCGCACCAGGTGGGGATGAACTGCAGCCCCTGGCCATCGAGCAGGCAGGCCAGCAGAAAGTCGAAACTGTCGCTGACCAGCCTGGCCGTCGGCTGGCGCACGCGCTGGGTCTGGCCCTCGTGCTCGATCCACCAGAAGCTGCGGTTGAGCAACGGGTGGCGCAGCAGCAGCCAGTCGTGCTGGGCGTAGTTGTCCAGGGTAATGACCTCGCCGCGTCGGGCCAGGTAGTCGGGACTGGCGCACAGGATCACGCGGTTCTCGATCAGCGGCTGGGCGATCAGCTCGGGCTGGTCGGTGGGACCGTCGCGCAGCGACAGGTCGTAGCCGCCGTCGATCAGGTCCTCGTTGGCATCGTTGAGGTTCACCTCCAGGCGCACCTGCGGGTGCTCGCGCATGAAGCGGCAGCACACCTGGTTGAGAAAGGCCGGGCCGAACGACGGTGGCGCGGTGATGCGCAAGGTGCCGCGCAGTTCATGCTGCAACTGCTCCACTTCCTCGGTGACCCGCTGCAGGTGCATCAAGGCCTGGCGCGCGCCTTCCAGGTAGAGGGTGCCGGCTTCGGTCAGCGCCATGCGCCGGGTGGTGCGCTCGAACAGGCGCACCCCCAGCTCGGCTTCCAGGTGGGCGACGGCCTTGGTGATGGCCGACGGCGTCTTGCCCAGTTGCTCGGCGGCACGGCTGAAGCTGCCGTGCTCGGCGGCGGCGACGAAGATGGTCAGGGCCGTCATTTTGTCCATGGTTGCTTCCTGGTTGGCACACGTGGGGCGTCGTGGAGTATCCATGGATTCCTGCGCAGGCGGCAATCGACGGAAACAGCAAGCACTCTTTCCAGAACGCGAATAAAGTTGTGCCTGCCGTGCCGTTTAAACGCCCTTCCCGCTTGGCTAGCCTGCCGCCTCCCCATCAAGCACGAGGCATCGCATGAAGCAGTTCCTGAAGATCGCGCTTGGCGCCGGCCTGGCCTGCGCCGCCCTGCCCGGCTTCGCCGCCGTCGACCTGATCCTGCACAACGCCAAGGTCTACACCGCCGAGCCGGGCCAGCCACTGCAGCAAGCCGTGGCGGTGGAGGGCGAGAAGATCGTCGCGGTGGGCTCCGACCTGGCCGTGCTGCGCCTGAAGGTCGATGGCACACGAACCATCGACCTGGGCGGCAAGGTGCTGATGCCCGGCCTGCTCGACTCCCATTCCCATGCCATCAAGGGTGGCCTGCAGCTGGAACTGGCCGACCTGGCCGGTGTACAGATCCCTCTCGACGCGCTGGAACAACGCCTGCGCCAGTGGCGTGACGACGGCAAGGCACGGCGCGGCGAGTTCCTCAGCGTCGGCGGCCTGCCGCCGACCTACTGGGACGACCTGGCCGCGCTCGAGCAGCGCTTCAACCAGGGCGAGTGGGCCGACCAACCGATCCTGTTCGCCGCCAACGACATGCACACCGGCTGGGCCAACCGCGCCATGCTCGCCCGTGCCGGCATCGACGCGGCAAAGATCGCCGCCCTGCCGGCCGCGGCCCGCCACACCATCGGCCAGCACCCGGACGGCACGCCGAACGGCTTTCTCGTCGATGCCGGGCTGTACCCGGTCACCGACCTGCTGCCGGCACTGACCCATGACACCCTGATGAGCGCCGGGCGCCAGGCCCTGGCGCACTATCGAAACCTGGGCGTCACCGGCTGGATGGACCCGCTGGCCAACGAGCTGCCCGGGGCCGAGGTACACAACGATTCGCTCGGCGTGCTGCCGGTGTACAGGGACCTCGCCCTGCGCGGTGAACTGACCGCCCATGTGGCCGCGCTGCTGATGGCCGACTCCAAAGCCCGTCCGGCCGACCTGGATGAGCTGGACAAGGTGCGCCGGCAGTTCCTCGGCGTACCCAACCTCACCCTGCCCGGCATCAAGGTATTCGCCGATGGTGTCGCCGAGATGCCGGCGCAGAGCGCGGCGATGCTCGAGCCTTACCGCAACTCGGGGCAGCACGGCGAACTGCTGCTGGACCCGGCGCACTTCGGCGAACTGGTGAGCGCCGCCGACGCCCGTGGCTGGCTGGTGCATGTGCACGCCATCGGCGACCGCGCCGTGCGCGCGGCGCTCGACGGCGTGGCCCAGGCCCGCCGTGATCGCGCCAGCGGCATCGCGCACTCGATCACCCACCTGCAGATGGTCAACCCGAAAGAGTACGCACGCTTCAAGCAGCTGGACGTGATCGCCTCGATGCAGTTGTACTGGGCCAGCGCCGACGAGGCCAATCTGGAGCTGGTCAAACCCTACGTCGATGCCATGGCCTTCCTGCACACCTTCCCGGCGCACTCGCTGCTTGCCCATGGCGCCATCATCGCCGGTGCCAGCGACTGGCCGATCAGCACCCCCGACCCCTGGCAGGCCATCTACCAGGCCATCAGCCGCGCCGGCCCCAAGGGCGTGCTCAACGCCGCCGAGGCCCTTGACCGCGAGACGATGTTCCAGGCCTATACCCTCAACGCCGCCCGGGCCATGCGCCTGGAACGGCAGATCGGTTCGCTCAGGGCCGGCAAGCAGGCCGACATGATCGTGCTCGACCGCGATGTCTTCAGCGTCGCACCCCAGGCGCTGCGCGACACCCAGGTGCTGCAGACCTGGTTTGCCGGAAAACGGATCTATACGCGCTGAGCCAGCTTGCGCGGGGCGGGTCGATCAACCGTCCATGCTCTTGGTCAACGCGTCGCTGCCCTTGGGCGGGTAGACCACCTCCCGGGTGTCGAGGTCGCGAATCTCGGAGGTGATGGTGATGGTCATCGTCTCTCGCCCGGGCGGACCGTTGATGGCATCGACGGTGTCAAAGTCGACGATGTAGCGCTTGCCTGCACGGAACTCGACGTCGCGCGCGGTGAAACCGCATTTGCCGCCACCGGTCCCCAGCGCGTTCATCGAGGCCCAGCACCAGCTCAGCGAGTGCTTGCCCGGCGTCAGCCGTAGCGCCTGCTTGCCCGCGATATCGAGGATCGAGCGGCGCCCGGCGCCTTCGAGCAACTGGTCATCGACATGGGTGGCCAGCAGCAGGCGATGGAACGGCACGCCCAGGGCGCGGTAACGGACGGTAGCGAAGTACACGACCGGTGCGTCGGCCTGGTTGCCGGACAGATCATAGGGCGTCATCGTCTCAGGCGCCCAGTCACCCTGGTACTCCTTGTAGTGGTAGTTGGAGCAGGCACCGAGCAGGCTGGCAAGTGACAGGGCTACAAGCGATTTGAGGCGGGACGACAGACGCATGGTTCTTCCTTGATGAATGCAGGCGCGAGGATAGCGGCTGCGTGCCCTTAAAATCAAAACGCTATCATCCTCGTCGATCACGCACTGCGGTGTATGCTTCGCGCAAAGCTCCACCCCTCCTGCCCCTGAAAGGACATCGTCATGCTCCGCCTGGACTGGCTGAAACACCATATGGCCCACAGCGACACCCTCGCCAAGTGGCTGCACCAACAGTTCCACTATGAGTACGCGGACGTACCGCTGGCCGACTGGCAACGCGAATTCGCCGAAGGCCAGCACAACGGTCAATGGCAATGCCTGGTCGCCCTGGACGGCGACCGCCTGCTGGGCAGTGCCGCCCTGGCCAGCGACGACCTGCCCGGGCGCAGCGACCTCGGTCCCTGGCTGGCCTGCGTGTTCGTCGCCCCAGAGGCGCGCGGGCAAGGCCTGGCGGAGCGGCTGATCGAAGGTGTCTGCGAGCATGCCCGCAGCAACGCAGTCACCACGCTCTACCTGCATACCCACGACCAGGACGCTTACTACGCCAAGCGCGGCTGGACGCGCATGGAACCGTTCGAGGCCTGGGGGCATAGCCATTGGTTGATGTCTCGCACGCTCTGACCAGCGCCGCTCCTACAGAAATCGCGCATGGTTTACCCCACGCAAATAACCCCGCAGGGAATTATTTAGCGCGCCGTAGTATCTGACCCTAGGTACAAGGCTGGCCAAACCATGGCCACGCCCCAAGCCTTCAAGGACAACGGCCCATGAAATCACGCAGGAAACCCGTCAAACCCATCGGGTTGAAGGACATCACCATCGTCGACGACGCCAAGATGCGCAAGGCCATCACCGCCGCCGCCCTGGGCAATGCCATGGAGTGGTTCGACTTCGGTGTCTACGGCTTCGTCGCCTACGCCCTGGGCAAGGTGTTCTTCCCCAACGCCAGCCCCGGCGTGCAGATGATCGCCGCCCTGGCCACCTTCTCCGTGCCGTTCCTGATCCGCCCGCTGGGCGGGCTGTTCTTCGGCGCCCTGGGCGATCGCTACGGGCGGCAGAAGGTGCTGGCCGCGACCATCGTGATCATGTCGCTGAGCACCTTCGCCATCGGCCTGATCCCCTCCTACGCCAGCATCGGCATCTGGGCGCCGATCCTGCTGTTGCTGGCGAAGATGGCCCAGGGCTTCTCGGTGGGCGGCGAATACACCGGGGCGTCGATCTTCGTCGCCGAGTACGCCCCGGACCGCAAGCGCGGCTTCCTTGGCAGCTGGTTGGACTTCGGCTCGATCGCCGGCTTCGTCCTTGGCGCCGGGGTGGTTGTGCTGATCTCGACGGTGCTTGGCGAGGAACAGTTCCTCGAATGGGGCTGGCGCCTGCCGTTCTTCCTGGCCCTGCCGCTGGGCCTGATCGGCCTGTACCTGCGCCACGCCCTTGAAGAAACCCCGGCGTTCCAGCAACACGTCGACAAGCTCGAACAAGGGGACCGCGAAGGCCTGGCCAGCGGCCCGAAAGTGTCGTTCAAGGAAGTCGCCACCCAGCACTGGCGCAGCCTCTTGACCTGCATCGGCGTGGTGATCGCCACCAACGTCACCTACTACATGCTGCTCACCTACATGCCCAGCTACCTCTCGCACAACCTGCACTACAGCGAGGACCACGGCGTGCTGATCATCATCGCGATCATGGTCGGGATGCTGTTCGTGCAGCCGATCATCGGCCTGCTCAGCGACAAGTGGGGACGCAAGCCGTTCATCATCATTGGCAGCGCTGGCCTGTTCCTGTTGGCGATCCCGGCATTCATGCTGATCACCAGCGGCAAGCTGGCGGTGATCTTCGCAGGGCTGTTGATCCTCGCCGTGCTGCTGAACTTCTTCATCGGCGTGATGGCCTCGACCCTGCCGGCGATGTTCCCCACCCATATCCGCTACAGCGCCCTGGCCAGTGCCTTCAACATCTCGGTGCTGATCGCCGGCCTGACCCCGACCCTGGCCGCCTGGCTGGTGGAGACCACCGACAACCTGTACATGCCGGCCTACTACCTGATGGTCATTGCGGTGGTCGGCCTGCTCACCGGCCTGACCATGAAGGAGACCGCCAACCGCCCGCTGCGCGGCGCCGCCCCGGCCGCCTCGGATATCGAGGAAGCCCGCGAGTTGCTGCAGGAGCACCACGACAACATCGAGCAGAAGATCGAGGATATCGACGCGCAGATCGCCGAGCTGGAGGCCCGGCGCCAGACGCTCGCACAACAGCATCCGCGCATCGATTGAGGGCTACTTGCGCATTCCGCCGGATTGCTTGCCTGATCCTCTGAATCTGTGGGGTGTATCGGTTGCGCAATGGGCCTCTGTGCTAGCGTTTCCAGATTGGGGAACAGCGTATTCCCCGCTTCCACAACCGATGATCAGCAGGTGAGCCCATGGAATTACGAATCAACCAGCAGACTTACCAGGTCGAGGCTGACGCCGACACGCCCTTGCTCTGGGTGATCCGCGACGACCTGGGCCTGACCGGCACCAAGTATGGCTGCGGCCTGGCCCAGTGCGGCGCCTGCTCGGTGCTGGTGGACGGCAACGTGGTGCGCGCCTGCGTCACCCCGGTGGCCGGCGTGGTCGGCCGCGAGATCACCACCATCGAGGCCATCGAGCACGATGCCGTGGGCAAACGCGTGGTAGCCGCCTGGGTCGAGCACCAGGTCGCCCAGTGCGGCTACTGCCAGTCCGGCCAGGTGATGGCGGCCACCGCGCTGCTCAAGCACACGCCCAAACCCAGCACTGCGCAGATCGACGCGGCGATGGTCAACCTGTGCCGCTGCGGCACCTACAACGCCATCCATGCCGCCGTGCAGGATCTCGCCGAAGGGGGTAAAGCCTGATGAGCACACGCATCGATACCCCCGAAGACTTGCTGAAACTGCCAGCAGGCGAAACCGTCAACCTGTCGCGCCGGCGCTTTCTGGTCGGCACCACCGTGGGCGCGCTGGTGCTCGGCTTCGGCCTGCCAGTAGGCGCACCACGCGTACAGGCCGCCAGCGCCCCGGAGCGCGGTACCCAGGTGCCGGCCTTCCTGGAGCTGCGCCCGGACGGCAGCGTGCGCCTGCTCAGCCCGTTCATGGAGGGCGGGCAAGGCGTCAACACCGCCATGGCGCAGATCGTCGGCGAGGAACTGGACCTCGATCCTGCCCGCTTCCTGGTCGAAAGCGCGCCCGCCGGCGAAGCCTACGTGGTGATGGAAAACGGCCTGCGCATCACCGGTGGCAGCATGTCGGTACGCATGAGCTACCCGACCATGCGCCGCCTCGGCGCCCTGGCCCGGGCCATGCTGCTGCAAGCTGGCGCCCAGCGGCTGGGCGTGCCGGTGAGCGAGCTGACCACCGAACCGGGCAAGGTAGTGCATGCCGCTTCGGGCCGTTCGCTGGGCTACGGTGAACTGGCCGAAACGGCCATGGACCTGCCGGTGCCGGACCCCGCCAGCGTCACCTTGCGCGACCCCAGCCAGTTCCGCTGGATAGGCAAGCCGGTACAGCGCCTCGACGCCTACGACAAGTCCACCGGCAAGGCCATCTACAGCATCGACATCAAGGTCGACGGCATGCTCCACGCCGCCGTGCAGCATGCGCCGCGCCTGGGTATGAGCGTCGGCGGCCTGCGCAACGAGGAACAGGTCAAGGCCATGAAGGGCGTGCATTCGGTGCATCAGCTGCCCGGCGCGGTGGCCGTGGTCGCCGAACGCTGGTGGCATGCCAAGCGCGCCGTCGAAGCACTGCAGGTGGACTGGAAGGAGGCAACTGCCGACAGCCAGGTGCGTGCGATGCCCGCCGATTTTTCCAGCGACGGCTGGCGCGACCACCTGGCCGCCCAGACCGGGCCGAGCCGTGACGAGGAAAACCAGGGCGACGTGGCAGGCGCCCTGGCAGGCGCCAAGACCACGGTCGAGGCCACCTACCACAACCAGTACCTCAACCATGCGCAGCTGGAACCGCCCTCCGCCACCGCCCGTTTCAACCCCGACGGCAGCCTGGAGGTGTGGCTGCCGAACCAGGCCCAGGACATGTTCCGCGACGACATCGCCAAGCGCACCGGCCTGGACCCGGCGCGGATCACCCTGCACTCGCCGCTGCTCGGCGGCTTCTTCGGCCGCCACTTCCTGTACGACTCGGCCAACCCCTACCCACAGGCCATCGCCCTGGCCAAGGCCGTGGGTCGGCCGGTGAAGCTGATCTGGAGCCGCGAGGAGGAGTTCCTGCGCGATGCCATGCGGCCGATGGCCGTGGTCAAGTTCCGCGCCAGCCTGGACGAAAAAGGCCTGCCGGTGGCCATCGAGGCGATCAGCGCCACCGAAGGTCCGACCGAGTCGCTCGCCGGCAAGCAGGGCGACAAGGTCGACCCCACCGCCCTGGAAGGGCTGTCGGGCAAGGCCTACGCCATCGCCAACAAGCGCACCGCGCAGATCTATGTCAAAGGCCCGGCCATGCTCGGCTACTGGCGTTCGGTGGGCAACTCGCTGAACGACTTCTTCTACGAGTCGTTCCTCGATGAGCTGGCCGACAAGGGCGGCCACGATCCCTTCGAGCTGCGGCTGCAACTGCTGCAGGGCAACCCGCGCCTGACCACCCTGCTGCAGGCAGTGGGCGAGTTGTCCGGTGGCTGGAAACGCGGCCCGTTCACCGCCGAGGACGGCAGCAAGCGCGCCCGCGGCGTGGCCATGGCCTCGCCGTTCGGCTCGGAGGCGGCGGTGATCGCCGAGGTGTCGCTGGAGGGCGGCCAGGTCAGGGTGCACGACATCTGGCAGGCCATCGACCCGGGCAGCATCGTCAACCCGGCGATCATCGAGGCCCAGGTCAACAGCGCGGTGTCCCTGGGCCTGTCCCAGGTGCTGCTGGAGGAATCGGTGTGGCTCAACGGCATGCCACGGGCGCGCAACTACGACCTGTACCCGGTGCTGCCGCCGTCGCGCATGGCCCGGGTGCATGTGCGCATCGTCGAGAGCGGGGCGAAGATGGGCGGCATCGGTGAGCCACCGCTGCCGGCGGTGGCGCCCGCGGTGGCCAACGCCGTGGCGCGGCTCACCGGCCAGCGCGTGCGCAGCATGCCCCTGAGCCGCCATACCTTCAGCTGACACGACAAGGACAGCCCATGAACAACCGCCGATTCGCAAGAACCGCAGGCTGGCTGGCCGTGCCGTGCCTGGTCGCGGCAGGCCTGCTGGCCTGGTACGTCACCCGCGAGCCCGCCTCGCCCTTCAGCGTCACGGACAGCGCCGACGCCGCCCTGGTCAGCCGCGGCGAATACGTCGCCCGGCTCAGCGACTGCGTGGCCTGCCACAGCCTGCCGGGCAAGGTGCCGTTTGCCGGCGGCCTGGAAATGGCCACGCCGCTGGGCGCCATCCATGCCACCAACATCACCCCGGACCGCGAGCACGGCATCGGCGCCTACAGCCTGGCCGACTTCGACCGCGCCGTGCGCCAGGGCGTCGCGCCGGGTGGGCGACGGCTGTACCCGGCCATGCCCTACCCGTCCTACGTCAAGCTCAGCGACGACGATGTGCGGGCGCTCTACGCGTTCTTCATGAAGGGCGTGCAGCCGGCCGCCGAGGCCAATGTCCCCAGCGACATTCCCTGGCCGCTGAACCTGCGCTGGCCCATCGCCTTGTGGAACGGCCTGTTCGCGCCGACCAGCGCCTATGCGCAGAAGGCCGACCAGGACCCGCTGTGGAATCGCGGCGCCTATATCGTCCAGGGCCCCGGCCACTGCGGCAGTTGCCACACGCCTCGGGGCCTGGCCTTCAACGAGAAGGCCCTGGACGAAAGCGGCGCGCCGTTCCTCGCCGGCGCCCTGCTCGATGGCTGGTACGCGCCGAGCCTGCGCCAGGACCACAACACCGGGCTCGGGCGCTGGAGCGAGCCAGAGATGGTGCAGTTCCTCAAGACCGGGCGGAACAAGCATGCGGTGGTGTACGGCTCGATGACCGAGGCGTTCAACAACTCCACGCAGTTCATGAGCGACGACGACCTGAACGCGATCGCCCGCTACCTCAAGTCGCTGCCCGGCGACCCGGGGCGTGACGGCGCACCCTGGCAGTACCAGGCGGTTGCCGCCGGACCCGACACGCCAGGGGCGCATACCTACGCGACCCGCTGCGCCAGCTGCCATGGCCTGGACGGCAAGGGCCAGGCCGAGTGGATGCCGCCACTGGCGGGCGCCACCTCGATGCTGGCCGCAGAAAATGCCTCGGCGATCAACATCACCCTCAACGGCTCGCAGCGCATCGTCGCCGCCGGGGTGCCGGACGCTTACCGCATGCCGGCGTTCCGCGAGCAGTTGTCGGACCAGGAGATCGCCCAGGTGCTGAGTTTCGCCCGCGGCGCGTGGGGCAATCACGGCGGCGAGGTGCAGGCCAAGGCGGTGGGCACGTTGCGCGGGCATACCGACCCGGCCAGCAGCAGCCCGATCATCCTGCATATGCGCTGATACCGGATTGCCGGCGATGGGCCGCGTAGCGGCCCGAAGCACAATCGACTGAAATACCGAGGACACCATGGAAAGCATCGACCTGCTGGTCCTGCGCACCACCCATGACTGGCTCCAGGCCGGCCATCGCGTGCTGCTCGCCACCGTCGCCCGCACCTGGGGCTCGTCGCCGCGTCCGGTCGGTTCGATGATGGCCCTGCGCAACGACGGTCGGGTAGTCGGCAGCGTGTCCGGCGGCTGCATCGAAGACGACCTGGTCCACCGCTACACCACCGCCTACGGCGGCCCAGGCCTGCCCGAGGGCGCGCCCGAGGTGATCCGCTACGGCGTCAGCGCCGACGAGGCCCACCGCTTTGGCCTGCCGTGCGGCGGCACGCTGGAACTGATCCTCGAGTTCATGCCCGCCGCCACCCCACTGCGACAACTGCTGGTACAACTCGACAACGGCCAACTGATGCGTCGCCAGCTGAGCCTGGCCGACGGCGCGGTCGACCTCGAGCCCACCGCCGCCCCGGAACAGTTCTGTTTCGATGGCCGGCACATGATCAACACCCTCGGCCCCGGCTACCGCATGCTGCTGATCGGCGCCGGCGCGCTGGCCGAGTACCTGGCGACCATGGCCCTGTTCAACGGCTTCCGGGTGGCGGTGTGCGACCCCCGGCCCGAGCACATGGCCACCTGGTCGGTCGCCGGCGTCGAATACCTGAAGGGCATGCCGGACGATGTGGTACACGACTTCAAGGCCGATCTGCGCACCTGCATCATCGCCGTCAGCCACGACCCCAAGCTCGACGACCTGGCGCTGCTCGAGGCCCTGCACGGCCCGGCGTTCTACATCGGCGCCATCGGCTCGCGGCGCAACAGCCAGCTGCGCCGCGAGCGGCTGATCGAGCACTTCGGCGAAACCGAACAGTCCCTCGAGCGCCTGCATGGGCCCATTGGCATCTACATCGGCAGCAAGACCCCGGCGGAAATCGCGGTGAGCGTGATGGCCGAAGTGCTGGCGGCGAAGAACGCCGTGAACTTGCCGGGGGCGGTGAGTGTGTCCGGGGCCAAGCGCGAGCGTGACCATCAACCTTTCTAGTGCCTGAACCTGCCGCACACCTGCCAACCAGTGTCTATGCTTCTTCTCGCATGCACCCTCGACCACAAGGAAGACAGGCCAATGAACCCGACCCGCGCCACCGCTCTCACCGCGCTCATCTTTGCCGCCAGCCTCACCGCCCACGCCGCCGAACTGCCCATCGCCAGTGAGGCGCTGGAAAGCCATGTCACCACCGAGGTGACCAAGATCGACCTGACCAATCGCCAGGTCACGGTGAAGGGTCCCCACGACAAGGACGTGACCTTCCAGCTCACCGAACAGGCCAAGGCCCTGCCCAACCTCAAGGTCGGCGATCAGGTCGACATCTACGTGACCCGCGCCGTGGCCTACGTGCTCAACACCAAGGAAGGCGGCGCACCGAAAGCGTCCGAGGAATCCGGCACCATCCGCGCCACCAAGGACAACCCCAACCCCGGCGGCGAAGCGTTCCGCCAGGTAAAGGTCACCTCGCAGATCAAGAAGATCGACCTCAACACCCATGAGGTCACCCTGCTGCCGCCCGAAGGCAAGGTACAGGTCGTCAAGGTCGAGGACCCGGACCTGCAGGCACGCATGAAGAACCTCAAGGTCGACCAGACCGTCGACGCCATCTATACCGAGATCCTGCGCGTGGAAACCTCGCGCCCAGCCCAGTAAAACCTTTGGCCGGCCCGCGTATCGAACATCATGTGAGCCCTTCCCCCCTTCAGGAGGTTTTCCATGGCGATGCGCCTGGCCGTGCCGTTTTACTGCTGCCTCACCCTCGCGCTCACGGGCTGCACCAGCGCCCGCGACGAGCCGCCACCCACCACGCAACAGATAGAACTGCAGCGCTACCAGGGCACCTGGTACGAACTGGCGCGCCTGCCGATGTTCTTCCAGCGCAACTGCGTGCAGTCCGAGGCCCATTACGGCCTGCGCGAGGACGGCCGTATCGATGTGACCAATCGCTGCCTGGAGAAGGACGGCCAGTGGAATGAGGCCCACGGCCTCGCCGAGCCACAGGTGGCCGGGCGCACCGACAAGCTCTGGGTGCGCTTCGACAACTGGTTCAGCCGCCTGGCCCCCGGCCTGACCAAGGGCGAGTACTGGGTGCTCTACCACGACCCGGACTATCGCGTGGCGCTGGTCGGCCATCCGAACCGCGAGTACCTGTGGCTGCTGTCGCGCTCACCGACCGTCAGCGCCCAGACCCGAGAACAGCTGCTGGAGCTGGCACGCCAGCAGGGCTATCCCACCGACCAACTGATCTGGCGCCAGCCAGCCCCCCAGTGACGGCCGCCATCCGCCCCTGTAAGGTGAGCCACCCGGCTCACCCAAAGGATTGCGTGCAATGATCACCTGCCACCTCAAGTACATCATCGACCCCTACCAGATCCCAGCCTTCGAGGCCTATGGCAAGCTGTGGATCGGCCTGGTCAACCGCATGGGCGGCACCCACCACGGCTACTTCCTGCCCAGCGAAGGCGCCAACAATGTCGCCTACGCCCTGTTCAGCTTCCCCAGCCTGGCGGCCTACGAGCAGTACCGCACTGCCTCGGAAACCGACCCGGAATGCATCGCCGCCTTCGCCCTGGCCAGCGAGCAACGCTTCATCCTCAGTTACGAACGCAACTTCCTGCGCCCTGTGCTCGACTGAGCCAGGGTCATTTGCGCCACATCACAGCTCTTTTATCAGTTGGTCGGGGCGTGTGCCGCCGTGAACCACGCCCTGTGCCGGGCTTGCTTCATGGCGGCAGCCGACCAGGTTCACAAAACAACAGAATCTCCCAGCGAAATCGGTATTTTTTCTGTAACGAAAATGTAAAATTCGTTTTCGCATACCTATAACAAGTTGGGAGCTTCACATGTTTGCCTTCTTCCGCCCTGCCGCGCACCAGGCGCCGCTGCCCGACGGGCGCGTCGACAGCACCTATCGCCGCCTGCGCTGGCAAATCTTCGCCGGGATCTTCTTCGGCTACGCCGGCTACTACCTGCTGCGCAAGAACTTCTCCCTGGCCATGCCCTATCTGATCGAGGAAGAGGGCTACACCCGTGGCCAACTGGGCGTGGCGATTTCCGCCATCGCCATCGCCTACGGCCTGTCCAAGTTCCTCATGGGCCTGGTCTCGGACCGCTCCAACCCGCGCTACTTCCTGCCCTTCGGCCTGCTGATCTCGGCCGGGGTGATGTTCATTTTCGGTTTCGCGCATTGGGCCACGTCCAGCGTGACGATCATGTTCGTGCTGCTGTTCATCAATGGCTGGGCCCAGGGCATGGGCTGGCCGCCGAGCGGGCGAACCATGGTGCACTGGTGGTCGCAGAAGGAGCGCGGTGGCGTGGTGTCGGTGTGGAACGTCGCCCACAACGTCGGCGGCGGCCTGATCGGCCCGCTGTTCCTGCTGGGCCTGGGCTGGACCAACGACTGGCATGCCGCCTTCTACGTGCCCGCTGCCGTGGCCGTGCTGGTGGCTGTGTTCGCCTTCGCCACCATGCGCGACACCCCGCAGTCGGTCGGCCTGCCGCCGGTCGAGCAGTACAAGAACGACTACCCCGAAGGCTACGACGAGAGCCACGAGCAGGAGTTCAGCGCCAAGCAGATCTTCGTCGAGTACGTGCTGCGCAACAAGCTGCTGTGGTACATCGCCATGGCCAACGTGTTCGTCTACCTGCTGCGCTACGGCGTGCTCGACTGGGCGCCGACCTACCTGAAGGAAGCCAAGCACTTCAGCGTCGACACCACCTCGTGGGCGTACTTCTTCTACGAGTGGGCCGGCATCCCCGGCACCCTGCTGTGCGGCTGGATGTCCGACAAGATCTTCCGCGGCAACCGCGGCCTGACCGGTATCGTGTTCATGGTCCTGGTGACCGTCGCCACCCTGGTGTACTGGCTCAACCCGCCGGGCAACCCGACCGTCGACATGATCGCGCTGTTCGCCATCGGCTTCCTGATCTACGGGCCGGTGATGCTGATCGGCCTGCAGGCGCTGGAGCTGGCGCCGAAGAAAGCCGCCGGTACCGCAGCCGGCTTCACCGGGCTGTTCGGCTACCTGGGCGGCTCGGTCGCGGCCAGCGCGGCGATGGGCTACACCGTCGACCACTTCGGCTGGGACGGCGGCTTCGTGCTGCTGGTGAGCGCGTGCGTGCTGGCGATCGCGTTCATGGTGCCGACCCTTTGGCACAGCAAGGCGGCAAGTGCCGGTCGCGAGGCGATCGCCTGATAGCCCCCTGAATCGGCGACACCTACCGTAACGACACTGCCTGGACGACCAGGCGGTGTCGCGGTCACCTCCTGAAGGAGCGTCCTTACTCCGCCCGGAAACTCCAGACAATCTCGACCACTCGCGACGCCAGGATGAGATAGAGCAGGCACAGGATGACCTGCAGTACCGTGTGATATGGCAACTTCGCCAGACGATGCAGCGTGTCGCTGATGTTCAACAGCAACAGCAACGCCGACACCAGGATCAACCCCCAGCCGGTGAAACTGGACACCCACAACCCCAACAGCATCTGCTGGTTGCCATGGATCGCCTCGGTGCCCGCGGCGAACAACAGCGCGCACACCAGCAGGTTCTTGAAGTTGTCGAAGACCTTGTTACTGAGGTCCGCATCCAACAGTGCGAGGTACTTTCGCCACAGTCTGCGCATAGCTTCCCCATGAATTCGGATCATCAGCAGGTGTCAGGGACACGCAAGCGCGCCTGAAGCCCGAGCCAGGCCGCAACGGCGTCTTGCACTAGCGCTTGGCGTTCTTCTTGACGATAGCCTTCATTCGCGAAGCCGCCCGCTGCACGGTCGCCATCTTCTCCGGGCGCTTCATGCCCCGCCATTTGCGAATCTCATCCCGGGTCCGGCCACAGCTCACGCACAGCTCGCCATTGAGTTGGCACAGCGAGACGCAGGGGTTGTCGATGTCCTTGGCCATGGGGCGCTCCAATATCGGGGGGGCGCATGATAGCGGTTCGACAATCGCCCTTGAACCGGCCAACCCCGAGGGCGCGGCTCCCTGCGCGCCGATTCATCGATACTTCCCATCCAAAGCCTCTACAATGCCGCTTCCAGCCTGAACGGAATCAAGCGATGCCCGTCTCCCTGATGCGCCCCTCTCACGCCCCTCTGCTCGCACCAGGAGAAACCGTGCTGCTGTTCGATGGCGTATGCAAGCTGTGCAACGGCTGGGCGACGTTCGTTATCCGCCACGATCGCCACCAACGCATCCGCCTGGCCACGGTGCAGTCAGCCGAAGGCCAGGCATTGCTGGCCTGGGCAGGCCTGCCCGTGACGGCGTTCGACACCATGGCGGTCATTCGTGACAACCACTACTGGGTGCGCTCCGAGGCATTCTTCGAGGTAGTACGCCAACTGCCTGGCGCCTGGCCGCTGCTGCGCATGCTGCGTCTATGCCCCTGCAGGTTGCGGGAAGGGTTGTACGATCGTGTGGCGCTCAACCGCTATCGGCTGTTCGGCCGATATGAGCAATGCCTGATGCCCAGCCCAGACCATCAACGTCGTTTTCTCGGGAAGCAGCCATGAACCGTCTTCACCAGGTCCACTGGCTGGCCCGCGCCACCTGGTTGTCACAGGTGTGCCGTGGCCATCGCCCAGCCAGCGCGGCCGTGCATGAGCATCGACAGCACTTCGGCGCAGAACGTCGAGAAGGTGGTCAGCCCGCCGCAAAAGCCCGTGGTGATCAGCAGCCGCCAGGCCGGATCGAGGTTGGGCAAGCGCAGGAAGAAGGCCATCGCGCCGCCGATGACGAACCACCGACGAGGTTGACCAGCAAGGTGCCCAACGGCATCCCGGGAAACAGCGAGTTCAGGCGCAGGCCAAGGATCCAGCGCAATACGCAACCGGCACTGCCTCCGACGACAACGGAAATGAACGAGAGGTACATCGACTAGCTCCAGGATAGGTCCGAAAGCCCCCCATGGAGAGAGACAGGCACAGGCCTACGCGCCCTCCAATGGGGTTGCGCAGGCATCATCAGCGCTGAGGCGGTTCAAGGAGGGAAGCCATCTCCTGAGGGTCGGTGCTACGGGTCGAAACCCTCGCTTGGCAACATTTCGATGCAAAAATGCAACACACACCTTCGCCCGCACCGTTAGAATGGCCGCCTGGCGTGTGCTGCGTGCGCCCGGGAGCCTTCCCGAATACGGAGAACATTCATTTGTTTTCCGTGAGATCCGTCCATGTTGCACGCATGCCTCCATTCCCCATGGCCCTTCCTGCCCCGTGTCCTCACGGCGTGGGTCGCTGCGCCGCATTTTCCATCCTTCTTCTCGCCCTTCGCCGCAGTGGCCCGTCTTGCCCGGAGCCAGCGTCCCGCCGTGCCCGTTGCCCGTCGCGACACTGCCACCGCGAGGGTGATGCCATGAACGAGGAGCGTTACATGACCGCACCCCTTCCACCCCTCAAGCCGCGCTCGATGCTGCGGCACCTGCTGGCCACCGAGGCGGCCGGTGGCGTCCTCCTGATGTTCACCGCCGCGCTGGCCATCGTCATCGCCAACAGCCCCTGGGCCAGTGCCTACCAGCACCTGCTGCACCTGCCCGTCGGCCCGGTGCTGACCGACAAGCTCGGCCCAATGACCGTGCACATGTGGATCAACGATGGCCTGATGGCGATCTTCTTCCTGCTGGTGGGCCTGGAAATCAAGCGCGAGCTGGTCGACGGCCGCCTGGCCAGTTGGGAGCAGCGCCGCCTGCCGGCCCTGCCGGCACTGATGGGCATGGCCGTGCCGGCGCTCATCTACCTGGCGGTGTCCCGTGGCGAGCCGGGCCTGGCCGACGGCTGGGCGATCCCGGCCGCCACCGACATCGCCTTCGCTGTCGGCGCCCTGGCCCTGCTCGGCCGGCATGCACCGCTGTCGCTCAAGGTGATGCTGGTGTCGGTGGCGATCATCGACGACATGGGTGCGGTGGCGATCATCGCCGTGTTCTACACCTCGTCGCTGAACCTGCTGGCCCTGGCCGGCGCCGCCGGCATCGTCGCGGTGCTGCTGGCCTGCAACCGCCTGCGCGTGGTCAGCCTGTGGCCCTACCTGATCGGCGTGGCCGCATTGTGGTACGTGACCTTGCTGTCGGGCGTACACGCCACCATCGCCGGCGTGGTCGGCGCCCTGCTGATCCCCTACAGCACCGGTGGCAGCGAGGCCCGCGAAGCCAGCCCGCTGCTCAAACTGGAGCATGGCCTGGCGCCCTGGGTCGGCTTCCTCATCGTGCCAGCCTTCGGCTTCGCCAACGCCGGCGTGTCGTTCGGCAATCTGGGCCTGAGCGACATCTTCGCTCCATTGCCACTGGCCATTGCCCTGGGCCTGCTGCTGGGCAAGCAGCTCGGCGTATTCGGCGGCGTGCTGCTGGCGGTCAGGACCGGCCTGGCCAGCAAGCCCCATGGCGCCAGCTGGCTGCAGATCTACGGCGTGGCGATGCTGTGCGGCATCGGCTTCACCATGAGCCTGTTCATCGGCGAGCTGGCCTTCCCCGGCCAGGCCGATAAGATCGACGCAGCCAAGATCGGCATCCTGCTGGGCTCGCTGCTGTCGGCGGTGATCGCCTGCCTGATCCTGCGCTTCGCGCCCAAACCGGCGGATTGATGCAAGCGCTCGGGGCTGCCTGGCAGCCCCGTTCAATCTACTGGTAACTGAACTTGCGTGTAGTAACTGGACTTGCGTGGGCATGCCCCGCGATCATTTTACAGCGCCACCCGGAACCTGCAGCCCACCTCACCCCCGCACCACCGACACCCCGCCATCCACCACCATGGCCGCCCCGGTCATGAAACTCGATGCCTCCGACGCCAGGAACAACGCCGCCTCGGCGATCTCCTGCGGCCGGGCCAGGCGTTTGAGGGCATGCAGCCCTTCGACATGGGCCCGGGCCTCGGGGCTGTTCATCGCACTACGGCCCATGGGCGTATCGGTACCGCCGGGCAGCAGCGCGTTGGCGCGTATGCCACGGCAGCCCTGCTCCGCCGCAATGACCTGGACCAGGCCGACCAGGCCGGCCTTGCTTGCCGCATAGGCGGCCATGCCCGGCATGCCCACGCTGTGGCCGACAAAGGTCGAGGTGAAAATCAGCGAGCCGCCGCCACGGGCCAGCAACGCCGGAATCTGCGCCTGGGCGCAGAGGAACGCGCTGGTAAGGTTGGTGTGCAGGGTGTGTTGCCAGCCCTCCAGGGACAGTTCGGGGACGGCGGCCAGTTCACCGAGGGTACCGGCATTGTTGAAGGCGATGTCCAGGCCACCGAAGCGCGCCACCGCCACGTCCACCAGCTCCCTGACCAACGCCGCATCGGTGATGTCGCCAGCCACGGCAATAGCCCGGCCTTGCCCGGCCGCCGCGATGTCCGCCGTCAATTGCTCGAGTTCGGCCTGGCGCCGGGCCGTGAGCACAAGGTTGGCGCCGTGCCGGGCGAACAATGTCGCCGCGGCTCGGCCGATACCGGAGCTGGCGCCGGTGATGATTGCCACTTTGCCTGCCAGTTGCATGATGAGTACCTCGTCCTGAAGGTGGGTGCAGGGTGCGCGGGTACTATCGGATGCGGTACAAGGGGGATGCTCTCCGTTTCTTGCGGACTGTGGTCAGCCGACCGCAAGATGAAGGTTCGACGAGTCAGGGGGAGCACTGGTCAAGGGCGAGGCAAACTGCTTACCTCAGGAAGATGGGAAACGGCGAACAGGAGCGCTGTGCCCCCCTTGGTAGGGCCACCATCTAGCGACTGCGCAAGCTTGCGTGCAGTCATCGAACCCATGCCCAGATATCGGTGGCCCCCCTACCGACACCTCGCTACGAACTGCCGCGCGAATCACGTCGAAGACCTTCTTTGTAAGCAGGCACTTAGCATAGCTCACGAACGATGCTTGTTCGGATAGCGGGGTCACCTCTTCTTCCATCACTTCCCCACCTGCGACGATCGGATTGCGCACGGTGCGCATCCCAGCCTCAAGTTGTTCGATGGCCTGGGTGCAGTAATGCAAAGCTTGTACTCGCCCTTCCTTTTGTATCGCCTACTCATTACATGACAGGTGCGATCGTCTGTCCGAGCAGAGCCACACTGGATGGCTGTTGCAGCAACCCGCGCGGCAAGCGGAAGCCTTTGAACGGTTGTTGAGTAATTGGGTTGAAGGCCTTCTCTGCGCTGAGTCGGTAGCGCATCACACCATCACCAGTCCTGAAACTCAGATCCACGCTGGTCGCCGTCCGCCCATTGAGCGAACCGCGACTGAGCAGGCGAAACATGGACCATGGCCCTCGGTACTCCAGGCTGCTGCTGTTGCCGTTCTGCCTGAGCAGTGTCAGGTTGCTACGCACATGTTGCCCAAGCGTATTGGGCCAGATAATGCCGGTGATCTGGCTCGTGCCATGGGTGTAGGAAATCAACTGACCGTCCAGATCCAGCAGGCTGGTGCGCTGGTTCGCACTCAGCCCTAACGGCTCGATACTGAACTGCACACTCAAGTTGCCGCGTTGATCGAAGAACGTTTCGCGAATGCGGTCTGCCAGTTCCAACTGCTCGATCACATCGCTGCGGATCAGGGACTGCCCCTGCTGGCCGGTTTGCAGGGCTTCGAGGTTGTCCTTCAGGAACACCTTCAGATACTGCTCATTGAACTGCTTCAGCCGGCCCTTCGGCCCGAAGAACGCCTCGAAGTCATCCAGGGACGCGTCGGGCGCCCTGGCCACGAAGGGGTATCGACCTGCCAGGCGCTGCTGGAAGAAGCTGTACACCTCGGCGTCCCAGCGCCGTTCCAACTCGCGCAGGGCTTCAACGTTCAATACCTGCGCCGTTTGATCAGCCACCTTTCGGACCTGGTGGTTGATCGGCTCAGGCAAGCCGGTGGATACCCGTTGCAAGGTGCCGATGGGGTCATGCCCGATCATCGAGAAACGCTGATGCACGGCCTGCAGAGCAGCCTTGCCTCGGTCCGGGCTGTCCTGCACCGCCTTGGCGTAGTCGTGCACGTCTGCGATAGCAGCCAGGGTTTCATCGTAGTAGCTAGGCTTCTCTGCCGTTGCCTGCAGCATCGCGCTCAGCCTGGCAAAGGCCCTTTGAATAGTCCACGCCTGCTGATGCCCAGGCTTACTACTTGTCGGTGGCACGGTCTTGGCTTCATCTGCCACCTCAACAACGCCAGTCGATGAGAGCGATGTGTTGTCCCTTACCGTATCGAGCAATCGATGCAGCGGCGCCGCAGGCCCCGTCAACTGCTGCAGGATCGCGACACCATGGTCCAGGTCACGGAAATCAGCCACGCTGAAAGCGTTGAGGGCATGGCGCCAACTGTCAATGTAATCGGCGCTGTATAAGTTGCGCAGCCGTTCGCTCAGCGCCTCCCTGTCGGCGTCCGAGTAATCGAGCTGGCTACGCTCGCCCAGCGCCCATTGGTCAATCATCGCCAAATCGGCGAAGCTCTGACTGCGTGGCTCGAAGTACTCCTTGAAACCTTTGGCAGTGAGCATCGGTGCTATCAGCACATCATTATCCTTCCTGGCGCCCATGGACGGCTGATACACCACGTCGAAGGCAGGCCCAACCTGATGACGCAAGTCCAGGCCGGTATGCAACTGCTCCCCGGCCTTTTGTTTCAGGCCGGCGTAAACCCGCTCGGGTAGCGGCACCTTGCGCAGCGCTGCCTGCGCCACGGCGACACGCTGGCTGTATTGCGGCAGGTCGGTATCGGCGTAGGCCAGGGCGTACTTAAGGTGCCGCATGAGGTCGCGCTGCAGTTGCCCCTGACCAGGGAATTTCTGCTGCCATTGTCGGGCCATCCACTCTTCGACCCATTCGGTGCGGCGGTTCTGACGGTCCTCCAGCATGCGGTAAACCCTGAGGGCAGCCATTTGCTGCTCACTGCCTGGCGGCGCCGCATCCATGGCATCGATCACACCACTGGCCAAGGCCGGCAGGAACCGCTTGGAGAGCAAGCTGAGATATGCCTCATCGACACGCGGGCCTATAGCGCGCCCCTGATACAGGCCAAAATCGGAAACACCTGGCCATGCAGCGCGGTAGTCGCCAAAAACCAATACCGCATCGCGAATCTGGTCCAGCGGCTCCAGCAGATTGCGCCCGGTAGGATCCAGACGCTGGTCCACCTCGTGATGGCTGTACTCCCTGCTTTTGGCAAGCACGTTGGCGGCTTTGTCGCCATTGATGTCGAAAAAGCGCTGCCAGCCGGCGATGGCGACACAAAAAGCCAGCATGCCTACCCCTGAGCCCATCCATAGGAGTTGGCGCTTGCTGCGTGCCACCTTGATGTTATCCCCAGCAAGTCCGGCTTCCTTATAGATGACGCGCCCGAACGCATGCTGGATGAAGTACGGCAGCGCCTTGGTTTGCGCCTTGCCCTCGAGCAGAGGGAGCTTCGTCTTGTAGGGTTGCGCAGCCTCGCGCACGAAAGCGTTGAGCATGTCGCCTTGCTGGCTGACCGAGGACCAGTACACTCCGCGTACCAAGGCTGGCGTGGTGTAGCGATCACTGGCCAGCGCTTCTTTCAGGAATTCCTGCAATATTGGGCGCAAGCCGATCAGTTGGGCATGCAATGAGAACAGGCGCGCGCGCTGCGGAGCACTGTCCAGCGCATCGAGCCGATCCACCACCTGCTCGAACAGCTGGCTGATCAACTGTTCGTAGTGATCGCCATACTCCTCCAGCCAAGCGTCGAACGTGCCGATCGCATCCAACTTGAAGGTGAAACCGAGCATTTTTTCCCGCATGGAGACGCAAAGCCCGGCATAGAGCTGGTCGAACCCGTCCAACAGGTCGAACTTGGTCAGCACCACATACAGCGGCAACCGCGAACCCAATTGATTACTGACCTCGTACAGGCGGGTGCGCAACACATGCGCCAAGGCAATGCGCTGCTCGGGTGTGCCATGCAATAGCGCGGGTAAGTCGACTACCAGCAATATGCCATTGAGGGCTCTCTGGCTGCGGCTGCGCAACAACCAGTCCAGCAGGTGCTGCCACAGCCTGGCCGAGGTTGCAGGTGGCACTTGCTGTGTGGCGGATTCGTCGACGGGCGAGCCTGCCAGCGACTCCTGCCTGATGAACGCCCCTGGCGGATCGATTATCACCGCATCATTGCTGACCCACCAACCTATCGGAAAGGCCAGCGCTTGGGCCTGCCTGCCCCGAGCCTGTGCCTTGTCGATGCGAGTCAGGGAAAAGCTTTGTTCTGTGCGATCGATGAAGCTGGTCTTGCCAGCATGCTGGTCGCCTATCACCAAGTACCAGGGCAATCGATACAACGCACGTCGCCCACCTGCGCCATCGAGAAATCGCGAAAGTCCTTGGTCCAAGGCTTTCTCTTGCGCTTGAACCAGTGGCAATACGCTGTCCAGCTCAGCGGCCACCGCCTGCTTGCGCTCAGCCTGCAGGCGAACGTATCGCCTGCGCAGCACCACTAGCCAGCACAACAGCGGCACCAGCACGAGCACCAGGCTGGCCACGCTCCGATGCGCCAGGCTGGCCAGCGGGTGCTGTTCGCGCCACGTCCACTGCGGCCCGAGCCACCAGATGGCGACCAGCATCAGTACGGTACCCAGCACAAGCAGCAGCGGGATGGCCAGGCCGATCCGACTCACCAGGGGCAAACCCCAACGTTTCAATAGCTTCCATAGTTGATTCATGGGGTCCTAGTCCTTGTTCTGATCAGCCAACACATGGGCAGAGGCATACTGTTGCAGTCGTTGAAACACCTCTGGCTCCCAAACGGCGGCCGTGGTGTGCTGCATGATCCGTGCGACGCTGGCGCACAGGTCCTGAGCCAGCCAGGACACGCCTCGCGCTGCCAAGAAATCGGCCGCAATAACGGTGGTATGGCAGCGCTCACGCGGAGCACGAAGGTCCGCCTGCATGGCCTGCAACTTGAGCAATACCGGCTCTACCCCACCTGCGTCCAACTGGCCGGCCAACTCTTCGCGCAGGCCTGCGAACTCATGGGCAGATTCGGCTTGCGTTTGCCCAGCTGCGCCTCTGAGCCAAGCCATGCTTTGATCGTCCACGAACGACCTGCCGTCGCTGAAACACAACTTCTGGAGCGCGGGCATGCGTTGGACGAATCGGGCAGTCGCTGCGCGGATTGCCTCAGCTACCTCCCCCATCGCCAGCCGTGTCGCCGTACTGGCGGCGAGGAAACTGCCGCGTACCCAAAAGGGGCAAGCCGTCACGCTCTTTTCGATCCGCTGAAGCAACGCCGCGTCGATCGCGGTGCCAGCAATCGCCTCTTCATAGTCGCTGGCGATATCCAGCGGCACCGCCATCAGTTCCGTGCGATTGGCTTGCTTGATTTGAGGCGCCGCCTGGATATGGGACCACAGGCCGAATCGACGCAACTGGTAGCCCGTCGGGTCGTAGGGGTCTTGTTGATTGATCATCTCGGCCATGGCCAGCACGGCCCGTCGTGATTCGCGCTCGTTGCCTAACGACACACGAGGCATTGGGGTGGCAATGACCTCGGCCAGCGGTGCAGACTTGGTGGCCGCCGCCGGCGACTTCGCCGCAGCAGGCTCGCCAGCACCGCTCGCCTGCTCCGCCTGCTTGCGCAGCAGCCGACCTACATTATTCAGAAAGGCTCCATCCAACTGAGCAACGGCTTGCTGCTGTTGCAGGCGCTGCAATGCCTCTTGAGCTGCGGCTGCATGAGCAGGGGTGAATGTGTAGCGGTCCAGGCGCGGCAGCGCTTCATTCAAGCGATCGAGCACAAGGCCAACCAGCTTGCGCTTGCCCAGGAAACCTTTGGGGCCAGGCTTTGGATGCGCTACCTCCCAATAGCGCTCGACCATGCCGGCCAGCAACGCCAAGGTAAATCCCCATCGCTCCCAACATCCACTGCGAAGCCACGCAGCACTCAGGTGCGCAACGATACGCAAGTGCTTGCACTGCTGGGCCAGATACTGTCGTGATGCTTCCTCGATATAGGCCCAGTCGATGGTGGATGCCTGCAGCCCGCCCAGCTTGACCATTTCCTGGTCAATGGCCTGATAGGTTTCGTCCTCCACATCGAACAGACCGACCGGTGCCTGCGCATCGATGGGTGCGAGCAGCCGGGCAATTTCCTGTGCGTTAACCTCTGCTACCAGCGACATGTTTTGCGCGCCTCGTCGATGAGCGGGTCCAGGCCTTGAGCATCGAAGACCAATCCATCAATGGAGGGGTTGTCGCTTTGGACCTGAATGCGATGGGCCCCAATCAGTTGCTTGATCTGCTCGATTCCGGGCAAGCCCCGACCCGCATCGAGTACCTGACCGTTCTCCGTCACCTGCCAAGGGGTTGCGACGGTGGTGCTCCGCTCCCCCTGCAATCGCACCGTCACCCGACCAGCGTCAATGGGATGCGCGGCGACCAGTTGCAGCCTGGAGATGTTCTGCAAACAACTGATCACCAGGTAGGGATGCGACGCGGCCGAAGCGATTGCAGGTGCAGAGATCGTCAGCCCGTCGTCTCCAGACGTGAGTCGAAACGTTAGGTCGTCGGGATGGCGTCCTGCTTCGTGAGCCAGCACCCGGCGCACCGTGGGTGAGTCCTGTTCTGGCGGCGACCACTGCATGGGCACCGAGTGTGCAGGCGTTCCGGCAGCTTCATCAAAACACGCCAAGCGCTCAAGGTTGGACACGATCCGCGAGCAATCCTGACCGGAATACACGGGTATTGGCATGCACCCGAGCAACACCCAAAGACTTACGCCACAAGTTTTATTACCAAGCATCGCAAGTAAATACCTTTCATATGGTGCATATGACCTATTCAAATTAGCGGATCTGAAACAGCCCTCTCAGGCACTCAAATTACCGCAAACGGCAAGAGCCTAGCCCATCGGAACAGCAACAAACAAAAAAATATTTTTTTACATTTTCATACTCGACGACATGACAAAATCAAGCGCAATGTTTTTACGCGACGCACAACAAACCCCGCACCCTGTTTACACTTCTGACAAATAACTAGGAAACTTCCCACGCACTAATTTGTAGCTAAAGATCCAATACGGACAACTCTTACTAGAACACGGAGAGATTCTGCGATGGCAAAATCCACAGGATCGGTTGCACCCAAAGAACGCATCAATATCAAATACGTACCCGCCACCGGCGATGAACAGGCCGAAGTAGAGCTGCCGCACAAAATATTGGTAATGGGCGACTTCGGCCTGGATGATACCCGTTCGCTGGAAGACCGATCGGTCATGCGTATCGATAAACACACGTTCAACAACGTGTTGAATGATGCCGATGTCAACCTGGCCATGTCGGTACCTTCCATGCTCAGCACGGCCGCCGACGCAGAGCTGGCGATCAACCTACAGTTCAGATCGATCAATGACTTCGGGCCAGACGGCATCGCCCGCCAAGTACCAGAGCTCAGCAAGCTTCTGGAGCTGCGTGAGGCGCTGGTGGCACTGAAAGGCCCGCTGGGCAACATGCCCGCTTTCCGCAAGCAATTGCAGCACCTGTTGAACAACGAGCAGGCCCGCAAACAACTCGCCGAAGAATTGGACCTGGTGCTTGAGGCGCCAAAAGAAGACTGAGACAACGGAGCGTCCCCATGCCAAAGCCAACCAGCACCTCCCTCGCCGCTGAACTATCTGGCGAGACATTGAGCCATGCCACTCTGCTCGATCAGATCATGGCGCAAACAAAACTAGTGCCCGCTCAAGAGGGCTATCAAGTCGCTCGTCAAGGCGTATCGGCCTTTATTGCAGAAATACTCAAAACTGGTGATCCAGATCAACTAATCAATAAACATCGCGTCGACCAGATGATTGCAGAGCTAGATCGAGTGCTCAGCAAGCAAATGGATGCCATTCTTCATCAACCGGAATTCCAGGCGCTCGAATCCTCGTGGCGCAGCCTCAAACTTCTGGTGGACCGCACGGACTTCCGCGAGAACATCAAGCTTGAAGTCCTGCATGTCAGCAAGGAAGACTTGCTCGATGATTTTGACAATGCCGCCGATATCACCTGCAGCGGTATGTACAAACACGTTTACACCGCAGGCTATGGGCAGTTCGGTGGTGAGCCGGTGGCGGCCATGCTGGGGAACTACAACTTCGGCCCCTCTTCGCCAGACATAAAGTTACTGAGCTACATGGCCTCTGTCGGCGCCATGTCGCATGCCCCGTTCCTGGCCGCCCCCTCTCCCGATTTCTTCAATCTGAGCAGCTTTGAGGAGCTGCCAAACCTGAAGGAAATCAAAGACATTTTCGCAGGGCCGCGACATGCCAAATGGCGCGCCTTCCGCGAAAGCGAAGATGCCCGCCACACAGCGCTGACCGGGCCACGCTTCATGCTTCGTTCGGCCTACCACCCCCAGGAACAGCCGATCAAAAGCTTCAACTACGAAGAAAGTATCGACGGGCGACACGACAATTACCTGTGGGGCAATTCCGCCTTCCTGCTGGCCAGCTGCATCAACGACAGCTTTGCCCGCTACCGCTGGTGCCCGAACATCATCGGCCCGCAGTCCGGTGGCGCCG
This sequence comes from Pseudomonas sp. TE6283, assembly GCF_054060555.1. NCBI lineage: Bacteria > Pseudomonadati > Pseudomonadota > Gammaproteobacteria > Pseudomonadales > Pseudomonadaceae > Pseudomonas > Pseudomonas sp. TE6283. The sequence continues at coordinate 194,923 of NZ_JBSSDH010000004.1, read as the reverse complement.
TGGAGGATCTTCCAGTGCATCTCTACGAGGCGCTTGGGCAGTTGCAAGCGAAGATCCCAACCGAGGTGCTGATTTCCGACCGCAAGGAATTCGAGCTGGCCGAAGAAGGCTTCATTGCGCTGACCATGCGCAAGGACAGCGACAACGCCGCGTTCTTCTCGGCCAATTCGGTACAGAAACCGAAGAACTTCCCCAAGACCCCGGAAGGCTTGCAAGCTCAAACCAACTACAAGCTGGGCACACAGTTGCCTTACCTGTTCATCGTCAACCGGTTGGCTCATTACATCAAGGTGCTGCAACGCGAGCAGATCGGCAGCTGGAAGGAGCGCCGCGACCTTGAGTCCGAGTTGAACAGATGGATCAGGCAGTACGTCGCCGACCAGGAAAATCCCTCGGCCGACGTCCGCAGCCGCCGTCCCCTACGTGCTGCGAAGGTCGAGGTTTCAGACGTTGCCGGCGATCCGGGTTGGTATCAGGTTTCGCTCGCAGTGCGCCCGCACTTCAAATACATGGGCGCGAACTTCGAGATCTCCCTGGTAGGCCGGCTCGACACCCAATGAGCGGATTTTTCGACCGCTTGGTTGCCGATCAGTCCGTGATCCGGGCGCCGTCCAGGCAAGAGAACGCGTCCCACAAGTTCGCCGCCATCAAGCGCCACTTGGAAACGTTGCTCAACGCTCGTCTGGGTTGCTCACAGAGCAGCCCTGAGCTGGGCCTGCGCGATTTCAACGGGCATGACGTGAGCAGTGGCGACCTTCTGAAACAAGTGAGCGCCGACATACGCCGCACCATCCAGCGTTTCGAGCCTCGCGTGCAGGTACGTTCACTCAAAGCCGTGCCCGCTTGTCACGCCCCTCAGGAGCTGCAATTCAGGCTGGACTGCCAAGTGCAGGTGAACAACCACACGGAGCAGTTGCAACTGGAGCTGCTGGTCAACGGCCATACCCGCCATACCCGAGTGAGGTAATCGATGTCGCTCAAAGATCGATTCAGCGAAGAGTTACGCTACCTCCATGAACTTGGGGACGACTTCGCCCAGGACAATCCACAACTTGCCCGGCTGCTGGGCAAGAGGGGTAGCGACCCCGATGTGGAGCGCTTGATGGAAGCCTTCGCCTTTCTGACGGCGAAGCTGCGCCTCAAGTTGGAGGACGACCTCCCAGAGCTGACGCACCCCATGTTGCAACTGCTGTGGCCCAACTACCTTCGCCCGCTGCCGAGCGCCACGATCATCCAGTTCACACCGTGCAAACAGGCGCTCAGCCAGTCGCAACGCGTGCCAAGGGGGGCACGCCTGCTCTCCAAGCCTGTCGACGGAATTCCATGTGAGTTCCGCACCTGTACCACCGTGGACATTCACCCGTTCGGGATCGACGCGGTGGCCTCAACCCAAACGCTCGACAGTTCAGTGATTCGCATCGACCTACACACCTTGGTCGAGCGCCCATTGAACACGCTCGAATGCACCAGGCTCGACTTTCACCTGAGCGGTACCACCCGAACAGCGCGCACACTATACCTATGGATCGCTCACTATCTCAGCCATGTCAGCGTGACCATCAATGGCCAGGCTCGCCGGCTGCCGGCCAGCAGCATCGTCTTCCCAGGTTTCAGCCCGGACGACGCGTTGTTGCCTTATCCGCAGAACGTTTTCGACGGTTACCGGATCCTGCAGGAATACTTCATTTTTCCTGAGCGCTTTCACTTCTTCGCCCTGACAGGCTTGGAGAAGATCTGGCCTGGTCAGACGACTCAGCAAGTGGGTCTGGAATTCCACTTCACCCGTCAGTTACCGGACTCGCTGCGCATTGGCAAAGCGGATTTCAACCTGTTCTGCGCCCCTGCGGTAAACCTGTTCAAGCACAGCGCCGAGCCCATTGACCTCTCCAACGAGGCCGCCCAGGTCGAGCTCACACCTAAAGGCGCCGAGCGCCACGCCTACGAAATCTTCAGTGTCGATCAGGTGATCAGCACTCGTACGACAAGCGACGGAAGTACTGGTAAACACCTGCGAACCTTCCGCCCCTTCGAATCGTTCGCCCATGAGATCGAGCATGTTCAAGGGCGCACGGCGCTATATTACCGCTACACCCTCGAAGACTCACTGCGGGGTAATGGCGTCACGCATCGCATCGCCTTCGTGCGTGCCGACGCCAATACCTATATCGGTGAGCTCGAAACGGCGTCTATCGACCTGACCTGCACCAACCGCGATCTGCCCCTGGCTCTGGGCATCGATGACATCAATGTGCTCTGCGAAGTCACCCCGCCGCTGACCACCTACACGAATATCTGTGCACCGACCCGCCCCTATCGGCCGGTGCTGGACGGCCAGTTGCAATGGGCCTTGATATCCAACATGTCGCTCAATTACTTGTCGCTGCTCTCAGCCGAGCCATTGAAGGCGGTTATTCGCGCTTATGACTTCGCGGCCTTGCACGACATCCAGCAAACACGCACCACCCGCAAACGCCTCGACGGCATCCGGGATATCCAAACGGCGCCTCTGGATTGGCTGATCAAAGGGCAGCCCATTCGCGGCCTGCGCACGCAACTGAAGCTCGACCAGGCCGCATTCCTCTGCGAAGGCGACCTGTACTTGTTCGGCTGTGTGCTCGCGCACTTCTTCGCCTTGTACGCCAGCATCAATTCCTTCCATCAACTGGAAGTGATCAACATCACCAACAACGAGCACTACACATGGCCCATCCAGACCGGCAAGCAACCGCTGATCTAGCCGACAAGTTGCTCGCGGTCGCGCACCGGTACAACTTCTACCAGTTGCTCGAGCGCCTTCACGGGCTTCACGGAGACGATCTTGAACCCCGTTGGCCCAGCAAAGAAGCCCGCCTGCGCGTGCGGCTTGGCAGCGACCCGCGTCTGAGCTTCCCCGTTTCGGATATCTGCAAGGCCGAACGCATGCCCGAGGCACAAGATCGCTATCGCGTGTGCACCACGTTCATGGGCCTGCACGGCACTGATTCGCCTTTGCCCTCCTATTACCTGGAGCAGGTGGCATACGAGCATGCACAGGGTATCGGCGTGCGTCCGGCGTTCTTCGACTTCTTCAATCACTACCTGCTCAGCCTGCTACACCGCATCTGGCGCAAGTATCGCTACTACATTCGTTTCCAGCCGGGTGCCAGCGATGGATTCTCCCAGTACATCTTTGCCCTGCTCGGGTTGAATGACAAACAGCTGCGCGGCGACACGGCGTTGCCCTGGAGCCGGCTGCTCAGCTTCGCCGGCGTCATCGCCAGCCGCAGCCGAGCACCGGGCACCGTCGCCGGCATCATCGCACACTGCTTCGACCTGAAGCAGGTGCAGATTCGCGAGTTCGAAACCCGCCTGGTACCTACGACAACCCGGCAACAGGTAAGCCTTGGCCGTCACAATGGTGAGCTGGGCAATTCCTTCATGGTCGGCAGCCGCACGCGGACTCGCAGCAGCAAGTTCACCATCGTGATCAGCGAGCTCGACCAGGCACAGCTGCGTAACCTGTTGCCCAGCGGCATCAACTTCAACCGCTTGCGTGCTCTGATCGACTTCCTGTTGCGCGACGGCTTGGCCTACGACCTGGAGCTGCGGCTGAAGCAGCACGCGCTGTCGCCCTTCTGCCTGCACCCCAGCCGTGGCGCCCAATTGGGCTGGACCAGCTTCGTCGATGACCACCAAGGCCAGATCAGCCCTGTCGTGCGGTTCCGGGGGCGCTCATGAACACTTTGATCTTGAGCATCACCAACCTCGACCAGTTGCAGCACAACGTCACCGCCCGGCACGAATTCGATCGTGCAGGTGGCACCGTCGGCAGCGCGGGAACCACGTGGCTGATCAATGATCGTGAGCAGGGCGTGGCGCCGATCCATTGCGAGATCCGCTGGATCGAAGGCGGCTTCTGCGTAATCGACCGCTGCGAGCGCACCTACCTGAACGACAACCTCGATAGCCTGGGGCCGCTATCGGCGAGGCGTCTGCTCGAGGGTGACCGGCTCCGTGTTGGCGCTTATCGACTGATGGTTCAGCTTTCACAAGCTGATGCCCTTCCGCTGGAAGACTTGTTCACCACTGACTTGCGAGTGCTCGACCGACTCTTCCTGGATGCACCCGCGCAGCGTTGGCTGCACAAGCCCACGGCTGGCCCAGTCGTCGCTGAGATCTGCTCGGTCTTCGATCCGGGCATGGGCAACGATCCCTTGGCTGCCCTGGAAGCAGTGACACGGCCGGTGCAAGAGAACCCGTTGGATCGACTGATCTCAGGAGAAAGCTCATGACGCGTCATTCACTCATGGCCAGCCTCCTGGCAACACTGATCGAGCTCTCGGGCTGCACCGCCCTGAGCAAAATGGGCCAAGTGGCGATGGACCCCTCGATACCCGTCGGCACGACCAAGGATCAGCCCACCGAAATAGCGTTCAGCATCAACGCCAGCCCCACGCTCAACAGCAACCCCAACAGCCTGCAAGCAGCGACTGAGCAAGAAAACAGCCTGGAACCCAGCCCCTACGCGGTCAGCTTGAGCGCGGGCGACCCCTATGCCCTGACCGAGAAAGTCGGGACCCTGCTCGAGTTTCTTCACGAGCAATTCCCGGCCATCTCGCCCGTCGAACTGCCAGAGGACGAGGCCGATGAGCCGACTCGTTCTCCCATGGAGGAAAGCACGCCGGGCCACTACGAAGACTCGAATGTGGTGCTGACCTTACCGCGTGCAACCACAGTGGCCTCCGAGCCGACCGCCACCCCAATGGCCATCAAGATCCTGCAACTGCGCGACGACTCGCTGCTGCGCAACAGCATTTATGAGCTGTTGGACAAGGAGCCCGCCAAGGTGCTGCGCAGCACCTACATTCGTGATGACGACTACCTGCTACGCCCCGGGCAATTCAAGTTCATTCCGTTTGCCGCGATCGAGGCCGAGACCCGGTTCATCGCGGTGATCGCCGACTATCGCCATCAGGAAAACGCGACCTGGAGCCAGGTACTGCGCATTGCACCGCGCGGCCAACACATCATCTTGTCGGTCTTGCTCAACGACACGCAGATCCTGCTCAAGGAGGAGGACTGATGGCGCCTGCCCCCCTGCCCCTCTCACTTACTCACGCTGACATGGAGCGCTCATGAGTTCACGTAATCCCGTCCTGTGGCCTGAAGGTCTGTTCGTCAAGCCGCAGCATTTCCAGCAGGCTGGCCGTGCCGCTGAAGCGGCCCTGCATCAACGCCTTGGCAGCCTGAACGCAGCCTTCTATGGATTCAGCGAACTGCAACTGAACGACGAATATTTGAGCCTGGGCAAGATCGCCATCACCCGTGCACGCGGCATCATGCCGGACGGCACGGTGTTCGATATCCCGGCAGATCTGCCACCGCCGCCGCCGCTGGAAATCGAGGACAACGGCGCGAAAGACAGCGAGATCTATCTCTGCCTGCCACTGCGTACCGAGGGAGGCCGAGAGGTGAGCTGGCCCGACAATGCCGCCAACTTCCGCTACAGCGCACAGGCTCAGGAAATCAAGGACACCCATAGCGCCGACGGCGACTTGGCGCAGGTCGATCTGGCAGTGCCCAACCTTCAGCTCAAACGCAAGGCCGATGACAGCAGCGCTTACACCCGCCTTGCCATGGCACGCATTCTGGAGCGCCGGCCCGATGGCAGCCTGCAACTGGATGAAGGGTTCTACCCGACCTGCGTCTCGGTACGGGCGGTGCCGGCACTCCAGCGTTACCTCGAGGAGATCACCAATACCCTGCGCGAGCGCTCGCGCAACCTGGCTAGCCGGATAGGTGCATCGGGCCAGTCCGGTATTGCCGACATCCGCGACTTCAACCTGCTGCAGACCATGAACCGCTGGTGGCCGTGCTTCCAGCACTTGGCCAGGCAGGGGCAGACACACCCCGAGCAGTTGTACCTGCATATGAGCCAGGCCTGTGGCGAGCTCGTGACCTTTACCGACGAAAGCCGGCTGCCTCCAGAATTCCCCGCCTATCAGCACACGGCTCTGCGCACGTCATTCAAGCCACTGCAGGACACCTTACGCCGCGCCCTGGGTACGGTCCTGCAACCGCGGGCCATCTCGCTGCCGCTGGACGCGCTGGATTACGGCGTGATGACGACAACGCTCGAAGACCGCCGCCTGATCGATGACGCGGACTTCATTCTTGCCGTGCGCGCGGACCTGCCGCCGCCAACATTGCGCCAGCTGTTCCTGCAGAAAGCCAAGGTCACATCCCTGGAGACCTTGAATGACCTGGTGCATAAGCAGTTGCCCGGCATAGCGCTACATCCGCTGCCTGTGGTCCCTCGCGATCTGCCCTTCCATGCGGGGTTCAGCTACTTCGAGCTCGACCGCCGCGACCCGGCCTGGGTCTGCATGAAGACGGCCAACGGTTTCGGGATTCATATCGCGGGGGCGTTCCCTGGACTTGAGTTGCAGTTCTGGGCGATCAGGAGTGAGTGAGATGCAAGAGAACCACCTCACGTGCAATGAAACCGCATCAGCTCAAACTGAGCAGTTGCCATCGATGCTTGGAAAGGCTTTACCCACTGGCGCCGTGGCCTGCGAGGCAACCACACCAAAGCCCGCCCCTGTTTACAAGGGCTACCCCGCCGATCCCGACTTTCAGCTACGGGGCGGCTACGACAACCTGATGCTGGACGCAGCCACACCACTGCTTGGCCTGGTCATGCGTCTACGCACGCTCGATGCGCTGCCCAACATCAGGGACGTGCACCAACAGGTACGCAACCAGATTGAAAACATCCAGCAAGAGATGCGTCAGCACGGCTACGAGACCACGCAACTTCTGGCGTATTCGTACGGCCTTTGCCTGTTCATCGATGAGGCTGTGATGGAGCGGCCCTGGGGGCAGGCCAGTTGCTGGAGCCAAGAGCCCCTGCTCAGCATTTTCCACAGCGAAACGTTCGGCGGCGAAAAGATATTCACCGTTATCTCGCGCCTGATGCAAGAGCCCCAGCGCTACAAGGACGTGCTGGAGTTCATGTACTTCACCCTGTGCCTGGGACTCAAAGGCAAGTACGCCCTCGCGCCCAAAGGCGAAGAAACGCTGAACACCCTCATTCACCAACTCCACGGAATCATCCGTGAACTGCGAGGGCCCACGCCGACAACGGTCTGTGACCCCTACACCAACGTTGCCCCGCGCAACTTCCGCATGAATCGGCAGTGGCCCTGGTGGAGCCCATTGGTGATTTCCGCCATCGCCATGGCCACCGCCTACGGCATCTACAGCTACCGCCTGCACCTAATCACCAGCGAGGTGCTGCAGTCGCTCAACGGCATTTTGCAGCAATGAACAGCCGGCAGTCGGCACAACCGTATTCAACGAATTGACGCGGCGTTTGCCGCGTTGAAAAAGCCCATCGATTCCGATGGCCACGCTGCCGCTCATGCGCGTGCTTATCCACATGGACGCAGGAGAAACTGCCATGCCAACACCCGCTTACATCAAGATTGAAGGCCAGACCCAAGGCAACATCACCGCAGGCGCCTTCACCTCCGATTCGGTCGGCAACGTGTTTGTCGAGGGCCACGAAGACGAGATTCTGGTGCAAGAGATCAAGCACCAGGTGACCGTACCTACTGACCCGCAAAGCGGCCAACCTGCAGGCCAAAGGGTCCACAAACCCTTCATCTTCACCAGCGCCCTGAACAAGGCGACACCGCTGATGTATCAGGCCCTGTCCAGCGGAGAAATGTTGCCGACCGTTGAAGTCAACTGGTACCGCACTTCGGTAGAGGGCAAGCAGGAGCACTTCTTCACCACCAAGCTGGAGGACGCCACCATCGTCGACATCAACACCACCTTGCCTCATGCACAAAACAAGAAGAACGCTGACTTCACCCAGTTGATCGAGGTATCGATGTCATACCGCAAGATCTCCTGGACACACGTCACCGCTGGCACCGAAGGCTCGGACGACTGGCGTAAGCCCGTCGTCTAACCGCTGAACATCCCTGGCAGGCAGGCCTGCCGGGGGCGTTTTAACTCTCGGACGGCGAAAGGACTTTTCATGCCCAGCCAATCTGATTTGCGGTACACCTTCGAGCCACTCGTTGGCAATGCCGAGTTTGAAGTGGTGGCGTTTGAACTCAAGGAAGAAATCAGCGTGCCTTTCACGCTCGAGCTGGAATTGATCAGCTTCGAACCCGACATCGATTTCGGCCAACTGCTGGATAAACCCATCGTATTCACGATCTGGAATGGCAAAGGTCCGCTGCGCCACGTGCATGGGCTGGTCAGCCGATTCAGCCAGGGTGAAAGCGGCTTTTACCGTACCTACTACCACGCCTTGGTCGAGCCCATCCTGGCACGCGCCGGACTGCGCTCGAACTGGCGCATCTTTCAGCAAAAGACCGTCCCGCAGATTATTGAACTGATGCTCCAGCGTCAGGGCATCGATCAATACGAGCTTCGCGCGAGCCTGGACCATCAGGTGCGCGAATTCTGCGTGCAAGCGGGCGAGACCGACCTCGACTTCATCGCCCGGTTGGCGGCTGAAGAGGGCTTCGTCTATCGCTTCGAGCACAGTGAAAAACTGCATAAGTTGATCATCACGGATCAACTGCAATCCCTTGGGTTGATCAGCCATGACGCGCTCGAGACCGACAACGATGACTTCTTCGATAGCGAGGATGTTATCGATCCCAACTCCGTCCTGTATCAATCCAACAGTGGCGGCGATCAAGCCAGGCCTTGCCTACGGCGCTTGCGCTACAGCGAGCAGGTCCGAACCTCGCGACAGGTCCAGCGCGACTACACCTTCACTCACCCGGCGTATCGCCAGGAACACCGTGCTAGCGGCCCTTTCCTGGAACACCAGTCCGCCGAGTACGAGCGCTTCGACTATCCCGGCCGCTACAAACGCGATGCCGTGGGCAAACCGTTCACCGAAAACCGGATCACTGCCCTGCGTCATGATGTGCGGCTGGCTGAAGTCGAAGGGGATGACGTGCGCCTGCAACCGGGCCTCAGCTTCAACCTGACAGGTCACCCACGTGACGATCTCAACACCCATTGGCGAGTGAAATCGGTCAGGCACAAAGGCAGCCAATTCACCAGTCTGCAAGAAGAAGCCGTTGGCGTCGATCAAGGCACGCGCTACGAGCAGACCGCAGAGCTGGTGCCCGGTCGGACCGAATGGCGCCCTGCCCCACTGGAAAAACCGCGAATCGACGGCCCGCACATGGCTACCGTGGTCGGCCCGAAGGGAGAAGAGATCTATTGCGACGAATGGGGTCGGGTCAAGGTCAGCTTTCCTTGGGACCGGGAGAGCAACAACAACGAGTTCAGCTCCTGCTGGGTCCGGGTATCCCAAGGCTGGGCAGGTGGCAGCTGGGGCTCGATGGCCATCCCGCGGATCGGCCAGGACGTGATCATCCAGTACGTCAACGGTGACCCCGACCAGCCGATGATCACCGGGCGCACCTATTGCGGTAACCAGTTGCCGCCCTACGACCTGCCCGATCACAAGACCCGCATGACCATCAAAAGCCAGACCCACAAGGGCGATGGTTTCAACGAACTGCGGTTCGAGGATGAGCTGGGTCGGCAGGAGGTGTTTATCCATGCGCAGAAGGACCAGAACAATGTCGTCAAACACAACGAGACCACTTTCGTCGGCAATGACCGCAGTGAACAGGTCGGTCATGACGAGACGATCAGTATCGGGCATGACCGCAGCCAAACGGTGGGCAATGATGAGCGGGTCCGGATTGGCCAGGATACGTTTGTCGATATAGGCCGAAATCAGAAAATAAACATCGCCAAAGACCGCATAGAGGCCGTCGGTAATCATCGCCACGACCAGATCACAGCCAATCACCACATCAGCGTCGGCGGCAATCTTGAGCAGCAGGTCGAGGGCCATGCAGAGCTGGAGGCGGGACTGGAAATCCGCAGGCGCACCCGACGCTACGACCTTAGAACAGCGGAAGCTGTGATCATCCAAGGACCCGGAGGCTCCATCCGGATTGATGACACGGGCATCACCCTGGACAGCCCGAACCTACACGTCAACGGCGTCCTGCTCCAATCGCCAAGCGGTAGCACCAACCCCTTTTCCATCAGCAGCACACCCATCACTGGCAAACCTCTGGACCGCCTATGCGGGCGGCGCCCCGACGGCACCTGCCCGTTGCCCGACTGCCGCTGTATCAAAGGGCCAATCCAATGAATACAACGCCCTCGCATCTGTCCGGCGAACCTCTCGGACATCCTTATCGCTTTTTGCTGCTCATGACCCGCGAGCTCGAGTACTGGGCCTACCGGCCCATACCGCAAGAAGGCGAATTGGTGCCGGCCTATGCCCCATCAGTACTCGACCTCATCCATAACGTCAGCCGAAATACTCAACATGCATGGCTATGGAAGCGCAGCACGCTGGACGACCGCCACGAATTTGGCCCTTTGCTGGTCAACGTTTCAGAAGCGCCCGAACTGCTTGCCCATGCAATCACAACCTGGATGCCCGCTGGGGGGGCCATAGCACTGGATAGCGAAGCTTGTCTCGCCGTGCTAGCGGACCACTTCACCAGCCTTACTCAGGTTACGCTCCCGGATCAGGGAGCAGCCACTTTTTATTTAAAGCCGGATCATCTTGCAGCCTGGCTCGATGCATTGGACGACGATCATCGCGCCACCTGGCTTGGGCCTGTGTCGTCACTCGCCTGGCGAGTCAATTGGGGGCCGGCCCACGAATGGAAAACACATGAACGCACCCCGACCACTGCCCGCCTGATATCGCAAGCACCGCTGCGCCTTCGCGTACATGAAATGGAACGGCTGCACGCAGGTATCCGCGAGCACTTCATCCTCACGCTAGCGCACGAAGTCTTGGCCATGCCAACCCATGCCGCCCAAATGTTAGCCGCCATTAGGGAATGGATTGAAGCCCTGTTGCCGCAGCTGAAATCCCTCAACTTTCGCGACGAGGAAACTGCAGGTCAGTTCATTCGGCTGATGGCCGGGCACATGTGGCTGATGAGCAGTGACCAGGCTACGAAGATCTACACCAACCTCAACGAATCGCCCCAGGCCCGTCTTCGCGAGCTGCACGCACTGGTCCAAATCAAGGAATCCATCCATGACTAAAACCGCCGTCGGCAGCGCCACCTCCGGCCCCGCCTGCAGCCCACGCGTGCCCATCCTGCCAGTGCGCTATGCCATCGTCCCGCGCACGGGCGATGCCCCGGCCTGTCGCTACGCAGGCGCAGGCTTCAATCTGGAACAAGGCTTCGCCCCGCTGCAGCACTCGTCCTACACCCTGCGCGCGCTGCGCCCAGGCTACATCTACGTGTTCATGAAAGGTCCTCAGGGCGAAAAGCTGGTCATTCATGAATACGACGGCGAAGGACATTACCGGGAGCTGAGCTACCAGGGCCTGGAAGGCTACCACTTGCGCGAACGCTACCTGTCCAGCCAGAGCATGGGCTGGGTATGGGCCGACACCTGCCCGGACACCGCCAAGGAAGTGTGGATCGGCTACAGCCCGCACCTGTGGACCAACGCCACGACTGCCCGCATCACCGCTTCAGCAGCCCTGCGCAAACGGCATATGCGCCAGCTCGACATGGCCGAGCTGATTGCCAGCAACCCGGCCCCCTCCACTCAGCCCCATGTACTGCCGCTCAGTGCGCTGCAAAACTGGGTCGAAGACTACAAACCGGCAAGCCGGCGTATGTCCCTGACCTGGAGCAGCCACGCGTCCACCGGCATCTTGTCCCTCGGCAGGCTCAACGCCATTGCCCGGGACTATCCCAGCACCCAGCCGAAAATACCGGTGGTGGTGGCGCTGGCTGATGCTGAAGGCGTGGCCCTGGACCTGAGCCTGTCGGTCTCGGCCTACCAGCACCAACTGCACGACCTGATGCCCGCCGAACAGCTGGAACACACCAAACCTGCACAAGGCTCCGAGCAGGCAGGCGTACCGGCGTGCTACCAGCTGGATGCCGAACGGCTCAGCCAGCAGAGCCGCGATTTTCACCATCGCAACCTGGTCGCCCTGTTGCTGAACAAAACCCTGGAGACGATGTACCCGGCGGATATGCCCGCTACCGAAGTGGTCGAGACAAGGCTGCAGTCCACCCGCACAGGACGCCCTCTCCCCCCGGCCGAGGCACGTTACCGGGCCCTCACTCACGAGGACTATTCCCCCAACGGTGCGCGCTTGGCGCTGCGCATCGATACCGACAAATACCTGCAGTTCCTCGCCGAACGCGATGAGCTGGAGCAGCGCATTGCAGGCCTGCGCAACCTTGCCCTGCAAGCCAGTCATGATCACGACGCGTGGCTGGCCACGGCCGAAGCTGCGCATATCGATGACCCCTACAGCCTGGCCGCCGCACTGGCGTGCTATGACCGCAACGAACGCATCTCGGCCCGTGGCCTGGAAATCGCCCTGGCCCTGCTGATTTACCCGATGGGCCAGCCGACACCCGGTACCGAAGACCGAGACCTGCGCTTCAAACGCCTGGAACAGTGGCTGGACCAGCACGACAGCCCGCTCTACACCGCCCTGGCGCCGTTCAACCCCTTCAAGGACAAAGCCGATGCGGCCGGCGGTGTGCTGGGGGGCAGCGACAATGTCATCGAAGGGCTGGCTGGGCGTTTTCCGGCCATTGCCGACATCACCGATCTGACTGCCCAGTCCGTCAACGCCGTGGTGCTCAAACGCCTGCGCGGCCAAACCCGCTGGGATGCCAGCCATACCCTGCGTCAGCAAGTGCTGCTGGCGGCGCGTGAGGCCAATGCCGAGAAAGCGCTGGGGCTGTTGGCGGCGCGTTACCAGATCACCGACCAGGTCATCCGGGAAAACCCGTTCAGCCAGGAGGTGGAGCGGTATTTGAAGAGCGGCATGGCGCAGGTTGAGGAAATGAAGCAGCTGCGTATTTCGGGCAATCGGACGGTGGCGGTTGAGTTGACCACCACTGCGCGGGTTAAACCCAACTTGCTCGGGTTGCTTACGTCGGGCGGAGGCGGTGGTCTGAACGCCGGGATGCTGTGGTTCAACGTGATCTCGCTGAAGACGGCTTACAACAGCCTGCAGAAAAGCGATGCGCCGGAATACACCTTGGGGTTTGCGGCGTCGATTTTCGGGGTGATTGGTGCGGCCGCGGCGACATTGGTCAGCGTGCGGGCAACGCAGAAGGCTGTGATGCTGAGGTTGAGTTCGACGGCGCCGGGGATGGCGTTTGGTAACGGCGTGATCAAGTTCTTGGGGAGCAATCTGTTTGCACGATTATCCGGTTACCCAGCAATTTTTCTAGGACTCGCCTCAGACGTTGAAAAATCCGACAGACAGAAACTACATGGCAACCCTGAAGCATCTAACTTGACACTTTATGGCGGAAGCGCTGTCGCGGCAGGCTCCGTTTTAGTATTGGAGGGCGGGCTCGCGGTTGCGGGAGTAACATCAGTTGTACCCTTTGCCGGATGGGGCGCAGCAGCACTTGTACTCTTGGGAGCGGTGATCATCGCTGGAGGCTTATACCTTCACGCCAAGGCGTATGAACACCTCCATACCCCTATCGAACTGTGGGCAGCAAGGAGCATATTCGGCAATCGTAAAAACGATGGAGAGGTGCATCCCGAAGTCGTTCTGGATCATGAAAAAAAACTTCCTAAATTCCCGTCTCTGCAAGACGAACTTAAAGCCTGGCACGATGAGCATTACGGACCAAGGTTAATAACCGCAGAAGAAGCACAATCCTTTGGTATAACCGGAGTCGATAGCGGTTGGCATGAAAATAATTACTGGGCGCCAGCAAACTGGACCGCCATCACCCATAACGAAGTCACCACTACACAATCCACCGTGGAATTCACAGTATTCCTACCGGGCTTCATCGTAGGCACAAGCGAATGGTCAGGTAGCTTGAGCAGTCTTCGTGAAGACGGAGAAATGATCGTCTTTCCACTTACCGCTATTTGCTACGTTGTAGGCGCTGGCTTAATTCTGAACTTTAAAAATACGATCAACAACCAAAACCATGCCTCACTGCATCTAGCCTATATTTCCAACCAAGGCTTGAGTGGAGACAACGAGGTTACTTCAATTTTTCGTCTCGAGCGCTAATCATGGCAGTCACATGGATATTCAATAAAAACTTAAACTCCAGATACAAACCAGCAATTACCGGGCAGCTAGAAAATTTGTCCGCAGACACGTTAAGCTTGCGAAACCCGTGGGTATCCGACTCTGTATTCATGGCAAAACTATACACTGCCATGACACTAGCCCTGGCTATTTTTTTCTATCCCGACATTGCGGACCCCGAATACAGACCCATACTACTAGAACGCACAGAGTCAATGATGCAATATATTTTTGCACCACTAATATTCACACCATTCCTCGCCTATAGAATCTATTTCATAAAAAACCTTTCAAACTTCCATTTCAGCCGCTCAACCCAAAAAATCCTATACCAGCGCGGTAAAAAACTTATCACTTTTGACTGGAACAAGACCCATGGTGGTGTATTCAAACGCACCGAATTTGGAGGTTCATCCTTTAGCACCAGTTATGCACTTGCCTTCGCCCCACCTCGGGAGGATGGCAGCCTGCACCAAAAAGATTGCTTATGGGTAGACAGCAACGAACCCACTGAATCCGACATCAAACACGTCGCCGAAGTCTGGGAATACCTTCGCCACTTCATGAACCACGGCCCGGCCAAACTCCCTCCTCCCGGCGAACCCAACTGGTGGCACCGGCCGCTTCATGCCATCTGCCTGACCCCGGCAGAAGCCTGGCGCCACTACGCACCCTGGCGAACCGGCGAGCCCGGAGAAATGCAGGGCAAGAAGAACTGGCAACTGCCGTTCTGGGCCGTGTTGTTCCCTTACAACCTTGGCCTCGCCCTCTGCTGGTATGGCGTGTGTCGACTCTTCAATGTCCGGGCAGCACCGCCTCCGCCTGAGGCCTTCGACGAAGCCCCTGTTCAACTAAAAAAAGGAAAGCGCAAATGAAACCCATCGTACTCGTAGGCCATCGTCATAGTTGCCCTATCCATGGCGAAGGCACCGTAGAAACAGGCGCAAGCGCAGCATTCGTGGATGGCAGGGCAATAGCACGCGTCAGCGACCGAATCAGTTGTGGTGCTGTCATCGAAACCGGTGCTGGCAGCACGATCATCGAGGGCCAACCGGCGGCAAGGGAGGGAGACACCACCAGCCATGGCGGAACCTTGGTCGAGGGTGATTCGGGTTGGCTGATTGATTGACAGCAAAACCGGCAGGTGGCTTTGACAATGTCTAGCCCTGAAATAGGTTTACACCTGTTCAGGTAGGCCGATAGGCCTTAAAACGCCCGATGCACCGCAGCGGGCGTTTTGTTTTTCAGGGCCATGTTAGGCCGATCTGTGTTGTAGATCTGCACGGCTCAGCAACCATCTTCCTTGCCTGTTCCAGACTTTCAGGGCTACTTAGCAGCAGCTCTGTTTTGAGGATTCCGTTGATGCGCTCAGCTAGGTGTTCTGTTCTGCAAGGTTTTGGGTGCGGCGCTGATGCCGGCGATGCGTGCAAGGGTTGGTGCCTTGGGCGATCAGCCGCAGCGCTTCATAGCGCAATGAGCGCGCCTGACACAGGCCGACGTCGGGGTAGGTACCGAGGCATGCGATCGGAGTGGCTTTGACTGGAACGAAAAAAGACGCCGAAGCGTCTATTTTCAATGATCTAAAGAATTCCATCAAATTCTGTAGATCTATATTTGGAGCGGGAAACGAGACTCGAACTCGCGACCCCGACCTTGGCAAGGTCGTGCTCTACCAACTGAGCTATTCCCGCGTCGTGATGGGTGCCATTCTAGCGATTTCCAGAACGGCGTCAACCCCTTGATTCAAAAAAACTTTTACTTCTGCTCCGAACCTTCGCGCAGGTGCGGCCAGGCGGCCAGCAGGTAGTGCACCATCGAGATCAGGGTCAGGCCCGCCGCCACCAGCAGCAGCCCATAGCCCAGCACCACCCAGAAGGTCAGCAGCGGCGGGTTGGCCAGCAGGATCACCAGCGCCAGCATCTGCGCGGCGGTCTTCCACTTGCCCAGGTTCGACACCGCCACGTGGGCGCGGGCGCCGAGCTCGGCCATCCACTCGCGCAGCGCCGAGACGACGATCTCGCGGCCGATGATCACCGCCGCCGGCAATGTCAGCCAGAAGTTGGCGTGCACCTGCACCAGCAGGACCAGGGCCACGGCGACCATCAGCTTGTCGGCCACCGGGTCGAGGAAGGCGCCGAACGGGGTGCTCTGCTGCAAGCGACGCGCCAGGTAGCCGTCGAGCCAGTCGGTGGCGGCGGCGATGGCGAACACCGTGCTGGCGGCCATGTAGCTCCAGTGATAGGGCACATAGAACAGCAGGATGAAGATCGGGATGAGCAGGACGCGTAGAACGGTGAGCAGGTTTGGAATATTCATCGGTACGACTGGCTGCGAGTTGAACCCGGCATTCTACTCGCTATGCAGGCTGGCATAAATCGACTCGGCAAGCTTTTTACTGATGCCGGGGGCTTTGGCGATCTCGTCGACACTGGCGCGGTTGAGCTCCTGCAGGCCGCCGAAATGTTTCAGCAGGTCGCGACGGCGCTTGGGGCCGACCCCGGCGACGTCCTCCAGGCTCGAGGTGCGCCGGGCCTTGCCGCGCCGGGCGCGGTGGCCGGTGATGGCGAAGCGGTGGGCTTCGTCGCGGATCTGCTGGATCAGGTGCAGGGCCGGCGAGTCGCCCTTGAGAGTGAACTCGTGGGCCACGTCGTTCAGGTACAGGGTCTCGAAACCGGCCTTGCGGGTAACGCCCTTGGCCACCCCCAGCAGCGTCAGGTCAGCAAAGCCCAGTTCCTGCATCACGTCGCGGGCCATGTTCAGCTGGCCCTTGCCGCCGTCCACCAGCAGCACGTCAGGTAGCTTGCCCTCGCCGTCCTTGATCCGCCCATAGCGGCGCTGCAAGGCCTGGTGCATGGCCGCGTAGTCGTCGCCAGCAGTGACGCCTTCGATGTTGAAGCGGCGGTAGTCGGACTTGAGCGGGCCTTCGGGGCCGAACACCACGCAGCTGGCCACGGTGGCCTCGCCGCTGGAGTGGCTGATGTCGTAGCACTCCAGGCGCTGCGGCACCTCGTCCAGGTCGAGCACCTGGGCCAGCGCCTCGAAGCGCGCGGCCATGTGCTGGCGGTTGGCCAGGCGGGCATTGAGGGCCTGCTCGGCGTTGGTCACCGCCAACTGCTGCCAGCGCGCGCGGGTGCCGCGCACCCGGTGGCTGATGCTGATCTCGCGGCCGCGCAGGGTCTGCAGCGCCTCGCTGATGGCGGCGAAGTCGTCGTGCACCACGTTGACGATCAGCTCGCCCGGCAGCTCGCGCTCGGCGTTGCCCAGGTAGTACTGGGAGAGGAACGCGGCCATGACTTCGGCCACCTCCTCCTCGATGCCCACCTGGGGGAAGAAGTTCTTGCTACCCAGCACCCGGCCGCCACGCACGCTGATCAGGTGCACGCAAGCGCCGCCCGGGTTGACGAAGGCCGCCACCACGTCGACGTCGCCGGAGCCACCTTCCATGTACTGCTGGTCCTGGACCCGGCGCAGCAGGGCGATCTGGTCGCGCAGCTCGGCGGCCTTCTCGAAGTTCAGGGCCATGGCGGCCTTTTCCATCTCGGCGCTGAGCTCGTTGCCCAACTGCTGGCTACGGCCTTCGAGGAACATCACCGAGTGGCGCACGTCCTCGGCGTACTCTTCGGCGGCGACCAGCCCCACGCACGGCCCCTTGCAGCGCTTGATCTGGTACTGCAGGCACGGGCGGGTGCGGTTGGCGTAGTAGCTGTCCTCGCACTGGCGCACCGAGAACGCCTTCTGCAACAGGCTCAGGCTCTCGCGGATGGCACCGGCGCTGGGGTACGGGCCGAAATAACGGCCCTTGGCCTTCTTCGCGCCGCGGTGGATGCCCAGGCGCGGGAATTCACCGTCGGACAGGAACACGTACGGGTAGGACTTATCGTCGCGCAGCAGGATGTTGTAGGGCGGCCGCCATTCCTTGATCAGCGTCTGCTCGAGCAGCAGCGCCTCGGTCTCGTTGGCGGTGATGGTGGTTTCGACCTGGGCGATGCGCCCCACCAGGGCAGCCGTCTTCGGCGCCAGCCCGGTCTTGCGGAAATAGCTGGCCAGGCGCTTCTTGAGGTTCTTGGCCTTGCCCACGTACAGCAGCCGGGCCTCGGCGTCGAACATCCGGTACACGCCCGGGCGACCGCTGCAGGTCGCCAGGAACGCGCTTGCATCAAAAGGTTGTGACATGAGGTGTGCTTACAGACTTGCGTCGACCATACCGTGGCGGACGGCCAGCAAGGTCAGTTCGACGTCGCTGGTGACCGAGAGTTTTTCGAAGATTCGATAACGGTAAGTATTGACGGTCTTGGGGGACAGACACAACTTGTCAGAGATGATCTGCACCTTCTGGCAGCCGACGATCATCAGCGC
The DNA here is from genome assembly GCF_054060555.1 of Pseudomonas sp. TE6283. NCBI lineage: Bacteria > Pseudomonadati > Pseudomonadota > Gammaproteobacteria > Pseudomonadales > Pseudomonadaceae > Pseudomonas > Pseudomonas sp. TE6283. Next base: position 176,457 of record NZ_JBSSDH010000004.1, on the reverse strand, counting down.
AATCTGGATTTCCCGCTCGGACAGCGCGTCAAACGGCGAGCCCTGGGGCTGGAATGACTTGAGCGCCAGCTGCTGGGCAATCTGCGGGCTGATGTAACGCTGGCCGGCGAAGGCCAGGCGAATCGCCTGGACCATTTCGTCGAGCCCGGCACCCTTGGTGAGGTAGCCCGCGGCACCCGCCTGCAACAGGCGGGTGGGGAACGGGTCTTCCTCGCACACGGTTACCGCGACCACCTTGATGTCCGGATGGCTGCGCAACAGCTTGCGCGTGGCTTCCAGACCACCGATCCCTGGCATCTTCACGTCCATCAGGACCACGTCCGGCTTGAGCTCGCGGGCCAGCTTGAGGGCGGACTCGCCAGAGTCCGCCTCCCCCACCACCTGCAGCCCGTCGATGTCGGCCAGCATGCGTGTGATGCCGGTACGCACCAGATCGTGATCGTCGACCACCAGGACCCTAATCAAGCAGACACCTCGTCAGTGGGGCGATTGGATCCCGCCACCTTAACAAAATTTTTCACAACGAACCTAGCGCAAAGCGTCATGGAAATATGCCTGCCGGTCAGGCCGCCGAATGCGCAGCACTTGCGCGCCCCCCTCCTCGCCCGCCAGGCGGTTGAGCAGGTGCCAGACCGCGGCCTGGTCGGCCGAGGGCAGGCGGCGGAACGCATCGAGCAGACGGTTTTCGTCGGACGTGAGGCTGTCCAGCGGCGCGGGGGTGTGCACGCCGCTCAGCACATAGAGCGCATCGACGCCCTTGCTGGCGACGGCCGCGAGGTAATCCATGCGCGGCGTGCGTTCGCCGCTCTCGTATTTGCCCTGGGCGTTGGGCTCGACACCGCCGATATCGCCAAAGATACGCTGGGTCAGCCCCAGGCGTTCGCGCTCTTCTCTGAGTCGCGGACCGAATCCGTTCATCTGCTTGCCTCCTTTGCATGAATGGAAGAAGGGTGCATCCCGCACCCGAGTGAATGCTTGCGCAGTCGTCCGGCACTATGCCAATTGGATCCAATCCTTGCAAGCCGTCATTGCGCCCCAGCCGGGCGACTGGGAGACATGGGAGCGCCCGACGACAGTCGAAAATAGCACTTCCAAGAATCAGAAAAATCAACCAAGCCAGTAAAAAAGTGTACATCGAAGCATGACTGAAACGGCGGAAAAAGTGGCGAAAAACGCCATTTTGGCGTCATTTTATCGGCACAAACAAGCATATCGATTTTTTGACGCCTAACTTTTATCAAACTTTAACTCATTGTTTTACAAGCAATTTTTAACTTTCTCACAGCGAATTTAGATTTTATCAAAACAACAACACAACAAAGCTTGCCGAACTATCAGAAAACTCCTTAGGATGTAAAAAGACCACCAAGAAACAGCCTGCATCGCTATATATCTAGCGCGGCCTGATCCTGCGCGTCTGGCATTTCCACAACTTCTTGAACTGAGTATCTCGGCCGGCCTTGCGCCGCGCCTGGGGAGAGGGATCTATGAACATCAGTATCTTCGGACTTGGCTATGTGGGGGCGGTCTGCGCCGGCTGCCTGTCGGCACGCGGACACCAGGTACTGGGGGTGGACGTCGCCCAGGCGAAGATCGACATGATCAACCAGGGCCGCTCGCCCATCGTCGAGCCAGGCCTGGAACAGCTGCTGCTCGACGGCGTGCGCCAAGGCCGCCTGCGCGGCACCACCGATGTCCAGGCGGCGATCCTGGCCACCGAACTGTCGCTACTGTGCGTCGGCACGCCAAGCAAGGCCAATGGCGACCTCGACCTGGTGTACATGGAAGCGGTGTGCCGGGAGATCGGCGCGGCCCTGCGCGACAAGGCCAGCCGTCATACCGTGGTGGTGCGCAGCACGGTGCTGCCGGGCACGGTGAAGAACGTGGTCATCCCGCTCCTCGAGCAGGCCTCGGGCAAGCAGGCCGGGCGTGATTTCGGCGTGGCGGTCAACCCGGAGTTCCTGCGCGAGAGCACGGCGATCCAGGACTACGACTTCCCCGCCATGACTGTGATCGGCGAACTCGACAGCCGTTCGGGCGACCTGCTCGCCGGGCTGTACGAAGGCCTCGACGCCCCGGTGATCCGCAAGTCGATCGAGGTCGCCGAGCTGATCAAGTACACCTGCAACGTCTGGCACGCCACCAAGGTCAGCTTCGCCAACGAGATCGGCAACATCGCCAAGGCCTCGGGGGTCGACGGCCGCGAGGTGATGGACGTGGTCTGCCAGGACTACAAGCTCAACCTGTCGCGCTACTACCTGCGCCCGGGCTTCGCCTTCGGCGGCTCGTGCCTGCCCAAGGACGTGCGCGCCCTCACCTACCGCGCCAGCCAGCTGGACGTGGCGCACCCACTGCTGGCCTCGATCATGGACAGCAATCGCAACCAGGTACAGAACGCCTTCGACCTGGTGACCCGGGCCGGCAAGCGCCGCATCGCCCTGCTCGGGCTGGCCTTCAAGGCCAACAGCGACGACCTGCGCGAAAGCCCGCTGGTGACCCTGGCCGAACAACTGATCGGCAAGGGCTACGACCTGCGCATCTTCGACGCCAACGTCGACCACGCCCGTCAGTTCGGCGCCAACCGCCAATACATCGAGCAGCAGATTCCCCATGTCAGCGCCCTGCTGCGCAGCGACCTGCAGCAGGTGATCGACGAGGCCGAGGTGATCGTGCTGGGCAACAACGACGAGCGCTTCGTCCAGGCCCTGGACGTCGGCAACGGCAAGCAGGTGATCGACCTGGTCGGCTTCATGGCCGGCAGCAGCGACGCCCAACGCCACGGCATCTGCTGGTAAGGCACGCCGCCGCCCGCCGTCACGGCGGGCCCCGACCCAAGGAGCTACAACGCCATGGAACGACAGCAACAGCGGCCTTTCGCGGCCCCGGTGTACATGCGCGCGGCGGCCGGCTTCTGCGCCTGGGCGCTGCTCGCCGGGCTGATCGCCCTGGCCTCGCAGATGGTCGCGCCACAGTACCTGGACCCCAGCCACCACCAGTTCATCTTCATCATCGGCACCCTGGGCATGTGGCGCTACGGCAACGCCATCGTCCACTACCTGCGCGGCATGTACTTTTTGCACTGGCGCTTCCCGCGCCTGCGCCGCCGGGTGGAGCGCCTGGGCGACGCGGCCTTGCCGTCGCACATGTTCATGGTGGTGACCAGTTTTCGCATCCCCACCCACACCACCTTCAAGGTGTACCAGTCGGTGTTCCAGGAGGTGCAGCGGCTCAAGGTGCCGTGCACGGTGATTGCCTCGATCGTCGAGAAGGGCGACGAGCAGTTCATCAAGGACATCATGCGCGACGAGGTGCAGGGACGCGACGACATCGACCTGGTGATCGTCCGCGCCCGCGGCACCGGCAAGCGCGATGGCCTGGCCCATGCCTTCCGCGCGCTGTCGCGGCAGATGCCGCTGGACGACGCGGTGGTCGGCGTGGTCGACGGCGACACCATGATGCTGCCCGGCTGCGTCGAGCGGGCGGTCAAGCTGTTCGCCGTGCTGCCCGACGTCGGCGGCCTGACCACCAACGAGTTCTGCGAGGTCGAAGGCAGCCGCTGGATGCGCCAGTGGCACTCGATGCGCTTCGTCCAGCGGCACATCAACATGTGCTCGATGGCCCTGTCGCACCGGGTGCTGACCCTCACCGGGCGGCTGTCGTTCTTCCGCGCCGGGGTGATGACCGACCCGGACTTCATCCGTGACGTCGAGGCGGATTTTCTCGAACACTGGCGCCTGGGCCGCTTCCAGTTTCTCACCGGCGACGACAAGTCGAGCTGGCTGAGCCTGATGCGCGCCGGCTGGGACACCTTCTACGTGCCCGACAGCCACACCCTGACCGTCGAGCACCCGCCCAGCGACAGTTTCTGGGTGGCCACCCGCCAGCTGATGTTCCGCTGGTACGGCAACTCGCTGCGCCAGAACTTTCGCGCCACCGCCCTGCTCGGCCGCGCGCGCCTGGGACTGTTCACCCTCTATGTACTGCTCGACCAGCGGGTGTCGATGTGGACCTGCCTGATGGGCCTGACCGCCTCGGTGGTGGCCGGCCTGGTGTTCGGCATCCAGTACCTGCTGGTGTACCTGTTCTGGGTGCTGGTCTCGCGCAGCCTGGTGACGGTGCTGTTCGTCTTCGCCGGGCACCCGGTCAGCCCGATGTACCCGTTCGTTCTCTATTACAACCAGATCGTCGGTTCGCTGATGAAGGTCTACGCGATGTTCCACATGGACCAGCAACGCTGGACGCGGCAGAAGACCACCCTGGCCACCGGCAGCGTCGACTTCGACGCCAGCCTCAACCGCTGGTCCTCGAAGGCGATGCTGTGCTCCTCGATCGCCATCTTCTTCGGGGTCATCACCGTTCTTCTGGAACTCACGCAACGTTAAGGAAAGGCGCCTGCACATGAGTACTTCGAATACCCCGGCGGCCCCGGGCAAGACCGCGGCCAACATCGTCCACGAGGCCATCGACGAGCGTCAGTACGTGCGCACCCGCATGCACGCCCGGGTGCGCCTGTCCGGCGCCGGACGCGAACCGTTCGAGGCCGACCTTGCCGATATCTCGCTGGGCGGCATCGGCCTGCTGCACGAGGCGCAGCTGACCGTCGGCGCGCTGTACGACGCCTCGATCCAGCTGCGCCTGAACCAGGTGGACCTGTCGATCGACGGCAAGGTGCGCATCGTCTCCCAGCGCGGCAAGGAGGTCGGCGCGCAGTTCGTCGACCTCGACGCGCAGAAGCGCGACATCCTGCGCTACCTGATCAGCGCCTATCTGTCGGGCGAAGTCGCCGACATCAATGGCCTGTTCAACGTGATGCAGCGCGAGAACTACATCAAGGCGCGCAAGCACCAGCAGGCCAGTGCCCGCACCCCGGGCGAGCGTCTCAAGGCCGTGGCCGGCACCGCGCTGTACGCCGCCGCCGGCCTGGCCGCCCTGGGCTTCGTTGGCTACAAGGGCTACCTGCTGTTCTTCCGCGTCCCGGCGCTGCAGGCCACGGTGGCCGGCAATGCCCAGGTCATCAGCATGCCGGACAACGGCTACGTGAAGTACCTGCTGCCGGCCGGCGCCAGCGAGGTGCAGGCCGGCCAGCCGCTGGCGAACATCTCCACCCAGCTGGCCACCAGCTTCACCAGCCCGGCGGACATGAAGGCCCTGGCCGACCTCGCCCCGGGCGACCTGCAGGCGCTGCTGGGTCGCGCCAGCGTCGAGACGGTGATCAACAGCCCGTGCGACTGCCAGGTCTGGTACCCGTCGCCGCCGCTGGACGGCTATGGCTACAAGGCCGCGCCGATGATGCACCTGCTGCCGAAGAACGAGGGCTTGTTCGTGCGTGCCAACGTGCCGTTCGACAAGCTCGCCGATGTCGGCCGCGTGCGCTCGGTGGACATGCAGGTGTTCGGCCTCGACCAGCACTTCAGCGGCACCGTGGTCGACGCCCGCTCCGACGAGCTGAACCACAACCTGGCGCTGACCATCCAGCCGGACAGCCCGCTGCCGGCGGCGGCCTACCAGAAGGCCGTGGCGGTCGACCTGTACCTGGGCCTGCCGTTCGGCAACGGCAACTGAGGGCCGCTCATGAACGCCAAGAACGCCCCGCGCCTGTTGCTGGCCGGCCTCGGCCTGGCCTGGGCCGGCAGCGGCTGGGCCGGGCAGAGCCTGGAGCAGATCCGCTACGCGCTGTACAAGGACCCGAGCGCCGACGTCACGAGCGACCTGCGCGCCCTCGCCGAGCGCGGCGACCTGGCCTCCAAGCAACTGCTCGGCGATGTACTGGCCAACAGCGACAGTGCCAACCGCCAGGACATCGTGAGCCTGTACCAGGAGGCCTTCGCCGACGGCCACGGCCAGATCCCGGCGCTGGCCTCGCTGGCACGCCTGCTCGACCGCACCCCGCGCCTGCAGCGCAGCCACGAGGCGTGGGTGCGACAGGCCCTGGCCCGCTACCCCAACGACCGTGATCCACGCAGCACCAGCACCAGCCTGGAGGTGTTCCTGGTCTATCCGCAGCTGTTCCCCGGCGAGCGCGCCGCCGAACTGCTGGCGCTGTACGAACAGAGCTGCCTGCTCAACTGCCGTCCCGAGCTGTACCGCGCCGTGGTCGCCGAGCGCCAGGGCGACCGCGCCGCCGCCGAGCGCTGGTACCAGCAGGCGGCACGCATCGACCCGCGCGGCATCGAGCGCTACTACCGCTTCCTCGGCGAGCACCAGGACCCGGCCTTCATCGCCTTCGCCCGCAGCCTGGAGCCAGAGATGGCCAGCCTGCCGGTTGAGGTCGTGCAGCGTATCGGCGCGCTGCTGGACAGCATCCACGGCACCACCCGCGCCGAGCTGGACGCCGAGCGTGAGCAGCGCCAGAGCCGCGCCATGGGCCCCAAGGTCGAGCCGACGCCCGAGCAACTGGCCCGCGACAAGGCCAACGACCAGTTGCGCGCCGACGGCATCGCCGAGGCCCAGCGCTGGCTGGACAACGCCGTCGCCCGCGGCTACCTGCCGGCGCAGGTGTCCAAGGCCAACTTCATGATTTCCAACCCCACCGAGCACAACGCCGAGCAGGCCCAGGCGCTGATCGCCCAGGTGCGGGCCAAGGACCCGACCCGGGCCAAGGCGCTGGACGCGGCGTTCTACATGGTCAACAACTGGCTGACCCTGGATCCGCAAAAGTCCCAGGCGCTGATCGACGAACTCATCGCCGCCCATTACCCCGACGCGCAACTGCTGCTGGGCGACCTGTACAGCAAGGGCGGCCTCGACCAACCCGACCAGGAACGCGCCCTGGCCATCTGGCAGCGACAGGCCGAGCAGGGCTCGACCGCGGCCTGGTACCGCATGGCCACTGTGCACCTGCGCGGCCGGGCCATTTGCCACGACCCGGTCAAAGCCTACACCTACGCCCGCATCGCCCTCGACCTGGGCGAGACACGTGCCCGTGGCCTGATCAAGCGGTTGGACAAGACCTTGCCCAAGGATGACATCGAGCGCGCCCTGGCCGCGCGCAACGATCTGTTGAAGGAGGCCACCCTGTGAAAACCCACTCATCCCTGCTCGGCGCCCTGCTCGCCCTGGCGCCCCTGGCGGCGCTGGCGGGCGAGGAAGTCACCGGCCCCGAGGCCGACAGCAGCGCGCCGGTGCGCGTCGCGGCCGTCGACGGCAGCGAGCCGGTGATCACTTCGGAGTTCTTCAACAAGCTCACCGTGCAGACCGGCTACGGGCCGCAGGACTCCCAGGTCGGCCGCGACCGCGAAAGCTTCTACAGCCTGCGCTATGAGCCGTCGTTCGCCTGGTACTCGCCGGAAAAACGCTGGGCCAGATGGATGGTCTATGGTCGCCTGTGGCTGAACTACGACTCCAGCCAGTCGAGCAACCTGGCCAACGAGTCGACCAACAACAATGAACGCGAGCAGCCCGAGGGCTGGTACGCCGAGCTGCGCGAGCTGTACGTCAAGCGCAACCTGATCGGCGACGACCCGCGCTTCTCGATGTCGTTCGGTCGCCAGCGCTTCTACGACGACTACGGCATCTGGTGGGACGACAGCCTGGAGTCGCTGCGCTTCAACTACCAGGACACCTTCAGCGATGCCTTCGTCGCGGTCGGACAGAAATTTCGCAACTACAACACCGACGTCAATTCGCTGGCCGCAAGCGAAGCACGCACGCTGTACCTGATGGGCCAGTACGCCTATCGCTGGAGCCCGAACAACCAGGTCGGCATGCGCCTGATGCAGGAGAACGACCGCAGCGGTCACGACGTCGACGACCGCTACGACTTCAAGGGTTGGCGCTACGGGTTGTTCTTCAAGGGCGACAACCTGCCGCTGGCCAGCGACTACCACCTGGAACTGGCGGCACTGGACGGCACGATGGACAACACCGCCGGCAACGGCGTCACCAGCACCGGCCACGGCAGCCGCGGCTGGGCAGCGCTGGGCGAGGTCGGCAAGCGTTTCGAGACCTTGCCCTGGACCCCGCGCGTGGCCCTGCGCGGCGGCCTGACCGACAAGCCGGACGACGACAACGACGGCTTCCGGCTCAACCCGATCCAGTCCGACCGCATCACCCGCCAGGGCTCGTACAGCACGCGCCTGACCAGCTCGTTCGTCGCCCTCGACCTGCGCAACCTGAGCTACTACGGCTTGGCCCTGGAGACCCGGCCCACGGCGCGCAGCGCCCTGGACCTGCGGGTGACCCAGCTCAACCTGCGCGATGAAGGCGGCGCCCTGCCGATCCGCATGGCCGCCGATGCCCGCGCCCGGCGCCAGAGCGGACTGAACGCCGGCCTGCATGGCAAGGGCGACAACGTCGGCCAGATGATCGACCTCAACTACTACTGGAAGATGTTCCCGGTAGCCCTCGACGGCAAGCTCCTGGACGTCAACACCCTGGTCAGCGCCAGCTACCTCAACGCAGGCAGCGCGCTGGACACCGGCGACGACTACCAGCTGAGTGTCGGCGTGGTGATCAGCTACTAAGGACCGGCCAGCATGATCTTCGCCTCCAACGTCTTCCTGTTCCTCTACCTGCCGCTGTTCCTGGCCATCTACTACCTGGCCCGGCCGCAGTGGCGCTCGCTGGTGATCGTCGCCGCCAGCTACGTGTTCTACGCCTGGTGGCGCCCGGACTTTTTGCTGCTGTTCGTCGCCATCACCGCGTGGAACTACGGCTTCGGCCTGCTCATCAAGGCGCGCCTGGACGCCGGCGACAAACGCCGCGCGCTGCGCCTGCTGTGGCTCGGCGTGGCCGGCAACCTGGCCACGCTCGGCTACTTCAAGTACGCCAACTTCGGCGCCGAGGTGCTGGCCCTGCTGCTGGCGCCGCTGGGCATCAACACCTGGACCCTGGAGAACATCTTCCTGCCCCTGGGTATCTCGTTCTACGTGTTCCACGCCCTGAGCTACATCGTCGACATCTACCGCAAGGATGCCACGCCCACCCGCAGCTTCATCGACTTCGCCGCCTTCGTCGCGCTGTTCCCGCACCTGGTGGCGGGGCCGATCCTGCGCTACAGCCAGCTCGCCCCGCAGCTGCGCCAGCGCAGCCACTCGCTTGAGCTGTTCTCGCTGGGGGTGTGCCGTTTCATGCTCGGCTTCATCATGAAGGTGCTGATCGCCGACCGCCTGGCGCCGATCAACGTGCTGTTCGTCGGCGAAGGCACCCTGCAGTTCAGCGATGCCTGGTTCGGCCTGGTGGTCTCGACCCTGCAGCTGTACTTCGACTTCGCCGGCTACAGTCACATGGCCCTGGGCCTGGCGCTGATGATGGGGTTCCGCTTCCCGGAAAACTTCAACCAGCCCTATGTGTCGCAGAGCATCACCGAATTCTGGTCGCGCTGGCACATGACCCTGGCGCATTTTTTGCGCGACTACGTGTACCTGCCGCTGGTACGCAAGCGCGTGGCCGGCGCCCTGCCGGCGCTGGTGTGGACCATGCTGCTGTCGGGCCTGTGGCACGGGGCCAGTTTCGCCTTCATCTGCTGGGGGCTGTTCTTCGGCATCGGCATGGTGCTGGAGCGCAGGTTCAACCTCGCGACCAAGGTCACCACGCCCTATCACCTGGGTCGCAACCTGCGCACCGCGCTGCTGATCATCCTGAGCATGCCGCTGTTCTTCACCATGGACCTGCGCCACAGCCTGCAGATCTACCAGGCGCTGCTGGGCTTCAACGGTCTCGGTTCGCTGGAGCTCTACGTGCTCGGCGCCTCGAAGATGGCCATGGCCTTCGCCCTGGTGGCGGTCGCCTGGCTGATCCTGGCCGGGATCAACAACGTGCGCTTCTACGCCGGCAACAAGGAAGGCTACTTCATGCGTCACGTCGGCGTGCTGCACAGCCTGCTGCTGTGGGGCGGCTTCCTGCTGGCGCTGAGCAGCCTGGCGGCCAGTTCGTTCTCGCCGTTCCTGTATTTCCAGTTCTAGGAGAGTGCCATGTACCCGGTGATGAATTCGGCCGGCAAGGCCAACGGTGTGGTCTTCGCCCTGGCGCTGGCGGCGATGTTCGTCTATTCGCTGCCGCCGGTGCTGAGCTTCGCCCGCGCCCAGACCGACAGCTGGAACCTGTTTGTCGATGGCAAGCTGCTGCGCAAGTTCGAACAGGTCTACGACAAGCGCCTGTTCCTGCGTGAGCCTTCACAGCGGCTGTGGGCCGACGCCCAGTTCCAGCTGTTCGGCGAGGGCACCAAGGGCGTGGTGCTGGGCAAGGACGGCTGGCTCTACACCAACCAGGAATACCGCGTGCCCAACGACCTGGACGCCAGCCTGGCGAGCCAGCTGGAGCAGATCGTCAAGGTCCAGAGGCAACTGGCCGAGCACGGCAAGCACCTGGTGCTGCTGCCGCTGCCGATGAAGCTGGATATCTACGCCAGGCACGCCAAGCGCACCTTCGATCCGCGGGTACACAGCCTCTACGACCGCTTCGTCGCCGACCTGCAGCTACGCCGGCTGGACGTGGTGCCACTGCGCGACGCCTACCTGCGCAACCTGGCCGGCCCACGGCTGTTCCTCAAGTCCGACACCCACTGGAGCCCGGACGGCGCGCGCCTGTCGGCCTATGAACTGGCCCGCCAGCGCCCGCAGCTGCTCGGCGATCAGGTGTACGTCTCGCACAAGGCCGGTGACAAGACGGTCAAGGGCGACCTGATGAACTACCTGCAGTTCGACCATGCGCGCCTGGCGCCGCAGTTCGGCCCCAACCCGATCGAGCTGTACGAGACCCTCCAGGCCGAACAGGACAGCGACGCGCTGTTCGCCGAACAGTCGCAAAGCCTGCTGCTGGTGGGCACCAGCTACAGCAAGATCGACGACTGGAACTTCGTCGGGTTCCTCAAGGAGGCACTCAACCGCGACCTGCTGTCCATCGCCGTGGAGGCCCGCGGGCCGTTCGAGGCGATGAACCAGTTCCTCGCCGGCGACCAGTTGCAGAACCCGCAGATCGACACGGTGGTCTGGGAGTTCCCCCTGCGCACCCTGTTGGCACACCGTCCCGGCGCGCTGGCCCACAGCGCCCAGCCCGGGCATTTCTGACGTCCCTAGGAGAACCTGATGAAGCTTTCGCCCCTGTTCACCGCCCTGGCCCTGGCCTGCACCAGCCACGCCGCCCTGGCCGCCGAAGGCAACGCCGACCTGTACGACGCCGTGGCCCCGGCCGATTCGGCGTTCGTGCGTGTGCTCAACCTGTCCGACAGCAATGTCGAGGTGGCCCTGAGCGGCAAGCTCAACCCGCAGAAGGTCGCCCCCGGTCAGCTCAGCGGCTACCGCTTCGTGCCGGCCGGCGTGCACAGGATCGGCATCGGCGCCAAGGCCATCGAACCGAACCTGGCGGCCAACGCCGCCAGCACCGTGGTCTACGACGGCAAGCAGTTGCAGTTGATCGCCGACCAGTACGTCAACGAGCCGAAGAAGGCCCAGGTGGCCTTCTACAACCTGACGCCAGCCCAGGCCACGCTGCGCACCGCCGACGGCAAGCACGAGGTGGTCAAGGCCCTGGCCAGCGGCCAGACAGGCGCGCGCATGGTCAACGAGATCAAGATCGACTTCGCCGCCTATGTCGGCGACCAGGAAGTGGCCAGCTTCGACGAGCTGTTCCTCAAGAAGGGCCGCTCGTACAGCTATGTGCTGCTGCCAGGCAACCGCAGCCTGAGCCTGGCCAACAGCATCGACCCGACCGAGTGACGCCGTGCCGCACGCAAGGATGACTGGCCCATGAACACCCTCCTCCCCCTCGGCCTTGCGGCCACCCTGGCCCTGCTCGGCACGCAGGCAAAGGCCGCCGAGCCCGCCCGGCCCGGCTGCGAAAACCTGCAGTGCATGGTCTGCCCGGCCCTGGCCGAACCGCAGCACTATGCCGAAGGACGCATGAAGCTGATGCGCCAGATCGTCCCCGGCAAGGAGCGCTGGCTGTTCCGCTCGATGGTCGACCTGACCAACGACTTCGGCATTCCCGCGCCCATGCGCCCGGAGTTCGCCCGGCTGATGGACGCGTTCCACCGCCAGGGCATCCAGGTGGCCATGGCGATCCAGCCGACCCGCGGCCTGATGCACCGCGACAAGCTCTACGCCGATCAACTGCACGGATTCGACTACGCGCGCGCCAGCCGTAACCTAGACAGCTACCTGGGGCAACTGCGTCAGGCCGGTGCGGTGGTGGCGCCGATGATGCAGTTGGTGCGCCAGCCACCCCAGGCTGAGTACTTCTTCCGCCGCGACCACCACTGGACGCCGAGCGGCGCCGAGGCGACGGCCAAACTGATGGCCGAAGAGATCCGCCGCCAGCCGTTCTACGACAGCCTGACCAAAAAGCGCTACAGCACAGAGCCCGGCGTGATGGTGCCCAAGGACGGCACCCTGAACCTGGCCCTGAGCTACATCTGCGGCAACAACTACGGTTTCCAGTACGTGCGCGGCTACCAGACCGTGCCGCTGGCCGACAGCAGCGACGCCCTGTTCGACGAGGCGCCCGACCCCGAGGTGATCCTGGTCGGCGACAGCAACGCCGCGGCTCGCGAGGACGAGAGCAAGCAGTTCAACTTCGACGGCTACCTGAAGCAGTACCTGGAAGCGGATGTCCTCAACTACGCCCTGCCCGGCGTGGGCGAGGACGGCTCGCTGCTGGAGTACCTGCTGTCCGCCGACTACAAGCCCGAGGCGCCGCCCAAGCTGATCGTCTGGGAACTGCCGGCCAACTACCGCCTGGATTCGCCGTTGATGTACCGCCAGTTGGTGCCGGCGATACACGGCGGCTGCAAGGCGTCCAGGGAAATCCTTGGCACGAAATTGCAGCGTCCGCCACTCAAGGTCGGCGAGCGCATAGAGTTGCTGAGCAATGCTGGCGGCGCCCGGCAGGCCGTGTCCAAGGGCTTTCTCGATATCCGCCTGAGCGACAGGAGCGTCAAGGACTTCTACATCATCGTCTATTACGACAATGGCGCCCGCGACAAGGTGTGGTTCCGCCGCGAGGCGGCCGTAAGCGGCGGCCAGTACTACCTGGAACTGAGCAAGGCCCCCGAGTTCGCCGGCGCCAACCTGCTTTCGGTGTTCCTCGAACCGACCAAGGCCGGCACCGCCGTCACTGATGTGGAGACCCGCCTGTGCCTGTGAAACCGGCCCCTGGGGTGCTCCTGCTACTTGCAATCGCCCTGCTGCCCCTCCCCACCCACGCAGCTCAATCGATCTGGCCCGCCCGCGCCACCGCGCAATCGGCCATGATCGGCGACTACCGCACCCTCACCTGCAGCAAGGCGCCGCCACCGCCCTACACCGCCAGCCTGCACCTGCAAAGCAAGTACGACCCGCGCGACGCCAGCAAATCCACTCTGCGCGCCAGCCCCGATGCCGACAGCGAGCGCGTCGCCCGGCAGATCAAGCAGTTCGTCGGCGGCCTGATCCAGGCCGGCAAGCGCTTCCAGAACGCCAGCAAGCCGCAGCAGGCCAACATGGCCCTGGCCTGCCAGGACCAGTGGCTGGAACACTGGGCGCAAGCGGGCGCCCTGCTCGACCCGGACGCCAGCAACACCGGCATGGCCGCGCGCAAGTGGGCCCTGGCGGCCATGGCCGGCGCGGTGCTGCTGACCCAGGCAGCAGCCGACGGCAAGGCGCCGCTCAGCCCCGCGCAACGACGCTGGTTCAACCAGCTCGGCGAGCAGGTGATCCGCGAATACGACCCGCGCCGCCAGTCCACCACGGTCTACTTCAACAACCACGACTACTGGGCCGCCTGGGCGGTGGCCGCCGCCGGCATGCTGGTGGACCGCGACGACTTCATCCGCTGGGCCGACGGCAACCTGCGCCGGGGCCTGGCCCAGGCTGTGCGCAGTGGCGACCAGGCCTACCTGCCGCTGGAAGTGGCGCGCAGCAAGCTGGCCGCCAACTACAGCCAGTACGCCCTGGTGCCGCTGGTGCTTCTTGGCGAGTCGGCCCGGGCCAACGGCCTGGCCTGGAGCGAGGACGACCAACGCATCCTCGACCAGTTGGCCAACTTCGCCGCCCGCAGCGTGCTCGCCCCGGACTCCCTGCCCCAGCTCAAGGGCCAGCGCCAGGCCGACGTCGCGCCCTACAAGCTGGCCTGGCTGATCCCGTTCCTGGCCCGCCGACCCGAGCATGCCCTCGCCCGCCAGCTCTACGACAGCGAGGACGGCGAAGTGGACAACTACAGCCAGATCGGTGGCCCGCTCAAGCCGGCCTACCCCAACCTGCCTTGATCAAGGACGCTCCCATGGCACCGTTCAGCCGCTTTTCTTTCACCTGCCTGGCCGCCCTGCTGCTGGCGACCACCGCGCGGGCCGCGCCGGTGATGGACACATTGCCCCAGGCGCAGCACCAGCAGCAGCTGGAGCAACTGCGCCACAAGGCCCGCCAGGCGGTGACCTTCGAGCAGGCGCGCCGCCCGCCACCTGCGGGCCGCGCCAGCGTCAGCCTGCAACCGATGTTCTCGTCCCAGGCCGGCAGCTGGCCGTTCGAGCCGTTCGTCAACAACGGTCTGTTCCGTGCCATCGCCGGCTACCAGGCGCATCACCCCCAGGCCGTGGTGCTGCGCGGTGGCAGCATCAGCCTGGCGCAGCTGCACGATGCGCTGCACGACCCACGGGTGCTCAAGCGCTACAAGGATGGCTACCTGCTGAGCTACCCGTTGATGATCGGCGCCGATGCCGGGCTGCGGCTGGAGGGCACGCGCCTCTACCTGTACAGCTTCTCCGGTACCGCGCTGATCAACCAGGGCTGGCTGGGGCTGAACCAATCGACGCTGGAAAGCGTCGCTGGCGACAAGCCCGGCAACACCGACCGTGCCTGGCGGCCCTTCGTGGTGGCCTGGGCTGGCAGCCATACCGAGGTGATCGGCTCGACGCTCAAGCGCCTGGGCTACAACGCCAACCTGTCCCGCGGCCTGAGCACCGCGCTCAGCACCCAGCAAGCGGCCAGTACGCGTCCCGCCACGCTGCTGGTGGAAGCCAGCCATTTCAGCGAGCTGTCCAGCGCGGTGGAGCTGCAGCACAGCCAGGCGACCATCATCGACAGCCGTTTCGAAGGCTCGCAGCAGTATGCCATCGACACCCGCGACAGCCAGCTGAGCCTGCGTGGCAACCAGCTGCGCGGCGTCGACAACAACAGCGGCGTGCGCCTGCGTGGCCAGACCCGGGCATTGATCGAAAACAACCTGATCCTCGGCGCCGCCAAGGCCGCCATCGAGATCAGCGACCAGCACGGCCCCGTGCTGTTGGCCGGCAATCGCATCGGCGACAGCCGTGGCCATGGCATCCAGCTGCGCAACCTCGCGCCGACGGCCGAAGCCCCGTTGCTGATCGACGACAACCTGCTGGCCAGCAGCCAGGGCAGCGCGGTGGATGCCAGCGAGGTCACGGGCCTGACGCTGGTGGGTAACCGGATCGGCAATACGCCGGAGTACGCCATCAGCCTGCGCAACGCCACGCCGCAGCCCGGGCCGCTGGTGATCAGCGGCAATCGCCTGGGGCAGGTGGGCAAGGCCGTGGTGCGGGTCGAGGGGGTGCGCGAGGTCGAGTTGGGGGGCAATCGCTTCAATGGCAAGGCACTGCTGCAGAACCTGCTGGCCGGCGACCTGCTGGCGTTGCAGGGGCCGGTGCTGGAGGCAATGCTGGTTCAGGAACAGATGGTCAGGGTGCGCCAGGACTGAAATACACGGCCCCCTGCAGGAGCGTGTCAGGGCACCGGACGCTGCATCCGCACGAAACACTCGTCCATCCCGACCTCGACGAACCCTCGGCGCTGATACAGGCGCCGCGCCGGGTTGCTGCTGAACACCATCAGCCGCAGCCACGGCAACCGGCGCTGTACAGTCCAGCCAGCCAACTGCTCCAGCACCCAGCCGCCCACGCCCCGGCCACGATGCTCGGGCAGCAGGTGCAGTTCGCGGATATACAGCGCCTGGCGGTCCTGGCTGAGGCTGCAAAAACCCAGCACCCGATCGTCCTCGACCACCAGCCACTGTTCGCGCCAGCCCCAGGCTTCATCGAAGGCTTCCTCGATCCACAACAAATCGAATTCGCGGTAATACGGCAGCATGGCGCGACGCGTGAGGTCACGGGCAAACGTGAGGTGTTCGTCGGTCGCAGGGATCAGTTCAAGGGGCATAGCACACCGGCGAACTGGCCGGGCCACGGCGCTCCAGTTCGTCCTCAAGCCACCGGGCCAGGACCTGGGCGTTGTTGTGCTCGGTGTCCTTGCCGGCGTACAGCAAGGTCAGGTCGCCTTTGCCGGCCAGGCCCAGCAGCGGATACCAGTGCTCGGGGTGGGCGGCCAACTCCTGCTGGTAGCGCTGGGTAAAACCGGCAAAGTCGAACTCGCCGGCGTGAAACGCCTTGCGCAGTGCGTCGGACGGCGCCACTTCACGCAGCCACTGCCCGTGCAGGTCTTCCTTGCGCTGATTACGGGGCCACAGACGATCAACCAGCACGCGCTGGCCATCCCCGTCCTCGACCGCCTCGTAGACGCGTTTACAGCGAATCATGCGGCACTCCTGCGACATCGTTCCCCAGACAGCCTAGGGCCTTCATTGACCGAGGTCACGCCCCGGTAACGAATAGTTTCTATGCTGAACACCTTCGGCACCACCGCCCGACGCCAACCGGAGCCCTCATGGCAACCCCGTCCCTGGCCAGCCAGTCCGACCTGCCCCTGCCCAGCCCGCGCCCTCACCTTGCCCACAAACCCGGACGCGCCACCCTCACCCTGTTCTTCGGCCTGCTGCTGGCCGGCCTGGCCTACACCTTCTGGAGCCTCAAGCAGGATGTCAGCGCCAGCGGCACCGTGGTCACCACTGTCACCCCCTTCCTGCTGCTGGGCCTGGCCCTGCTGATCGCCCTGGGCTTCGAGTTCGTCAACGGCTTCCACGACACCGCCAATGCCGTGGCCACGGTGATCTACACCCATTCGCTACCGGCGCCGGTGGCGGTGGTCTGGTCGGGGTTGTGCAATTTCCTCGGCGTGCTGCTCTCCAGCGGCGCGGTGGCCTTCGGCATCATCGCCCTGCTGCCGGTGGAGCTGATCCTGCAGGTCGGCTCGTCGACCGGCTTCGCCATGGTCTTCGCCCTGCTGCTGGCGGCGATCATCTGGAACCTCGGCACCTGGTGGCTGGGCCTGCCAGCGTCGTCCTCGCACACCCTGATCGGCTCGATCATCGGCGTGGGCGTGGCCAACGCGCTGATGCACGGACGCGACGGCACCAGCGGCGTGGACTGGACCCAGGCCAGCAAGGTCGGCTACGCCCTGCTGTTCTCGCCCCTTATCGGCTTCGCCTGCGCCGCCCTGCTGCTGCTCGCCCTGCGCGCGCTGGTCAAGCGCCGCGAGCTGTACCAGGCGCCAGAAGGCCAGACGCCGCCGCCCTGGTGGATCCGCGGCGTGCTGATCCTCACCTGCACCGGCGTGTCGTTCGCCCACGGCTCCAACGATGGCCAGAAAGGAATGGGCCTGATCATGCTGATCCTGGTCGGCACCCTGCCGATGGCCTATGCGCTGAACAAGACCATGCCCAACGAGCAGGCCCTGCAGTTCTCGGCGGTCGCCGAGGTCACCCGCCAGGCCTTGGTGCGCGCAGCACCGTACCCTGCCCCGGCCGATCCACGCCAGGTACTGACCGCATTCATCGGCGAGCCCAAGGCCAGTGCCGAGCTGATCCCGGCGCTGGCCGCGCTGACCGGCATGATTGGCGAGGAAGTCAAAGGCTACGGCTCGCTCAAGCGCGTGCCGGCCGAGGCCATGGCCAACGTGCGCAACGACATGTACCTGACCAGCGAGGCCATCCGCCTGATCGACAAGCACCAACTGGCCCGCTACGACGCCGACGCCCGCCGCCACGTGCAACTGTTCAAGCGCCAATTGGACGACGCCACCCGCTATATCCCGCTGTGGGTCAAGGTGGCGGTGGCCATCGCCCTGGGCCTGGGCACCATGGTCGGCTGGCGGCGCATCGTGGTGACGGTGGGCGAGAAGATCGGCAAGACCCACCTGAGCTATGCCCAGGGCGCTTCGGCCGAGGTGGTGGCGATGTGTACCATCGGCGCCGCGGACCTGTTCGGCCTGCCGGTGTCGACCACTCACGTGCTGAGTTCGGGCGTGGCCGGGAGCATGGTGGCCAATGGCTCGGGGATTCAACGCAAGACGCTGGTCAACCTGCTGATGGCCTGGGTATTGACGTTGCCGGCGGCAATGTTGCTGGCGGGTTGCTTGTACTGGTTGCTGAACCAGATCCTCTGAGGATGCGACGGGGGCGCCTTGCGCCCCCAGCAAGGTCATCCCGGGATCTTCAGGCCACGCTGTACAGCCGGGCGTTCAAGGAACTTCGCCAACACCCGCTGTACTTCCGTGAAATCATCGAACCCCACCAGCTCGCGCGCGTTGTAGCGCTCCACCAGGTTGCGCACCCAGGGGAAGATGGCGATATCGGCGATGCTGTACGCATCGACCATCCACTCCCGCCCCTGCAGGTGCCGGTCGAGCACGCCCAGCAGGCGCTTGGACTCATTGACATAGCGATCCCGGGGCCGCTTGTCCTCGTACGCCTTGCCGGCGAAGAAGTGAAAGAACCCCACCTGGCCGAACATCGGCCCGATGCCGCCCATCTGGAACATCAGCCACTGCAACGTTTGGTAGCGCTGGACAGGATCCTGGCTGAGCAACTGCCCGCTCTTCTCGGCCAGGTACTGCAGGATCGCCCCGGACTCGAACAGCTGCAGCGGCCGGCCACCAGGGCCATCGGGGTCGAGGATTGCCGGAATCTTGTTGTTGGCGCTCAGGGAGATGAACTCGGGGCTCAGCTGGTCGTCGTTGTCGAAACTGATCTTGTGCACCTCGTAAGGCAGGCCGATCTCTTCGAGCATGATCGAGACCTTGACGCCGTTGGGCGTGGCCAGCGAATACAGCTGCAGGCGCTCGGGATGCCGGGCCGGCCATTTGCGGGTGATGGGGAATACGGAAAGATCGGTCATGTTCGCGCCCTGAAGGTTGAGGGACTCAATTTAAAGACTGTCGGGCGTCCTGACCATCACCCAGTCTCGGTGTCGCTCGTCACCGCAGGGAAAGATCGCCTCGCCCACCTTGCGAAAGCCATTGCGCCCGTAGAACCGGATGGCCCTGGCGTTGAGTTCGTTGACGGTCAGGCGGACCGGGCCACGGGTATGGGCCAGGATAGCCTCGAGCAGTGACTGCGCGGCGCCTGTGCCGTGGGCGGCGGGCAGCACATAGCAGCGGGAAATCTCCACCAGATGATCGGCCGTGGCGATCCCCAGCTCACCGGGCGCCAGGTCGAGCATGCCGTAGCCCAGCACCTCGCCGTCCTGCTCGACCACCAGCAGGCGCTTGTGCGGGTGGCACAGGTGCGCCTGGAAATGCTCGGGCTGCAGGTTGTGGGCGATGTAGTGCTGCTGCGCCGCCGGAGCGCTGTCGGGCGGACTGGCCAGGGCGAAGGTGGCCTGGCCGATGTGGCTCAGCGCTGTACAGTCGTCGCTGCGGGCCGGGCGGATCTGGTAAGGCATGGCAACATCCTGTCGGGCAGCCGGTTCGCCCTCGACAATGCCAGCCTTGCCCGGCCCTGTCCATCTGCCGCCAGACAAGAAGGTTTTCCCTATGGCCTGTTATTTTTGCCAGTAGACGCCCTTGCAGCGGCCCTCCATCTTCGCAGGACGAAAATCATCCGCGCAGCCCATTGGAGAAAAGATATGACCACCGAATCAGCTCAGGAGATCGGCGTCACAATCTATGGCCAGAACAGCACCTCAGCCAGCGTTTTGAAGGTGTATCGCCAGGATTGGTTCGATGAAGATTTTGGCTTTACCATCGAAGCCGTCAGCGACGGAAATCCAGCGCATGCACAATATTGGCTGAAGTTAACCGGCTACTGGAATCCCAGAGCTGGCGACTACCTGCTAACCGCTGAAGATCAAGGCGAAAAACCACATATCCTGGTCGAATTCGGTTATTTCGAGAAATCTATCAAGGCTATTGAAGCAGGAACGTTCGAACTTCATATGATTGATTACGAAGAGCGTTCGTTGACCGGCCGATTCGAATTCCCGGTGGAACTGGACGATGCTGAGTTTGACATCGAAAGCTGGGAGTTCGACCTAGCAGCCGGTACCTGATCATCCCTGCTGATGAGCCTGGCGCTTGAGTTTCTCGGTATCGACCCGCACGAACACCGAGTCAGCGGTGACAGTCAGCACATCCCCGGCCCAGACCTCGCAGATCACTCGGCTCTTGCGCCCCACCTCACCCTCGACCCGCGCCTTGAGCAGCAGCTCGACGCCCATCGGGGTGGGTTTGAGGTAGGTCAGGCTCAGTTGGCCGGTAACGCAGTCGATACGCGGCAGGCTGCCGGGCTCGCGGCCTTCGGCGCGATAGTGATGTGCCATGGCGGTCCAGTTGGAATGGCAATCGACCAGCATCGCCAACAGGCCGCCGTAGACCAGGCCGGGCCAGCCGATGAAGGTCGGGTCGGGGGAATGACGGCACAGCAGGTGGGCGCCGTCGTCGTCCCAGTGACTGTGCACATGCAGGCCGCTGGGGTGGGAGCAGCCGCAGCCGTAGCAGGTGCCTTCGGGCGCGGCGAGTTGTTGCAGAGAGAGGGCTTGTTCGGTCATACGCGTCCTTGGCTTGTTGGAATTGGGAAGGAGGCCGACTGCCGATGGTAGCGCCCTGCCCGCCCCACGCCAATCAACGTGGCCCGCAGGACGGACATCAAGGTCAGGAAGAAAACGAATGACGGCAATCGAATTATTCGTTTGCGGGATACATCCCCGCCACGCTTGGATACGACCTGACTCGAACAACAGGCCGCGTGCAGATGAATCAGAAAAATATCAGCCAGTCCATCGCCATCGTTCACCCGATCACCCTTTCCCATGGACGCAACGCCGAAGTCTGGGACACCGCCGGCAAGCGCTACATCGACTTCGTCGGCGGCATCGGCGTGCTCAACCTGGGCCACTGTAATCCGGCAGTGGTCGAGGCCATCCAGCAGCAGGCCGCGCGCCTGACCCACTATGCCTTCAACGCCGCACCCCACGGTCCGTACCTGGAACTGATGGAGCGCCTGTGCCAGTTCGTCCCGGTCAGCTATCCGCTGGCGGGCATGCTGACCAACAGCGGCGCGGAAGCGGCGGAGAACGCACTCAAGGTCGCACGCGGCGCCACCGGCAAACGGGCCATCGTCGCCTTCGACGGCGGTTTCCACGGCCGTACCCTGGCCACCCTCAACCTCAACGGCAAGGTCGCCCCGTACAAGCAGCGCGTGGGCGAACTGCCCGGCCCGGTCTATCACCTGCCCTACCCCAGTCCGGACACCGGGGTGAGCTGCGAGCAGGCGCTCAAGGCCATGGAGCGCCTGTTCAGCGTGGAGCTGGCGGTGGAGGACGTGGCCGCGTTCATCTTCGAGCCGGTGCAGGGCGAAGGCGGCTTCCTCGCCCTCGACCCCGCCTTCGCCCAGGCCCTGCGCAGCTTCTGCGACGAGCACGGGATCCTGATCATCATCGACGAGATCCAATCCGGCTTCGGTCGCACCGGCCAGCGCTTCGCCTTCCCCCGGCTGGGTATCGAACCGGACCTTCTGCTGCTGGCCAAGAGCATCGCCGGCGGCATGCCGCTGGGGGCGGTGGTCGGGCGACAGGCGATCATGGGCGCGCTGCCCAAGGGCGGGCTGGGCGGCACCTACTCGGGCAACCCGATCGCCTGCGCGGCGGCGCTGGCGAGCCTGGCGCAGATGACCGACGCCAATATCGCCACCTGGGGCGAACGGCAGGAACAGGCCATCGTGGCGCGTCACGCGCGCTGGAAAGCGTCGGGAAGGTGCGCCGCGCTCGGTCGCCTGACCGGTACAGGAGCCATGCGCGGGCTGGAGTTGGTCAACCCGGACGGCAGCCCGGCGCCGACGCAACTGGCCAAGGTGCTCGAGGCGGCGCGTGGCAAAGGCCTGTTGCTGATGCCCAGCGGCAAGGCGCGGCATATCATCCGCTTGTTGGCACCGCTGACCATCGAGCCCGAGGTGCTCGAGGAAGGGTTGGATATCCTCGAGCAGTGCCTCATGGAGCTGGGCTGAGGGTTACAGGCCCAGCTCTTCGGGGGTGGGCATGTCGCATTCGAAGGCGATCCAGCCGCCTTCGAGCTCGGCGTGGCCGTTGACGATCGGGCCGTAGTAGCTCAGGCCGTTCTCCAAGGTGACGCAGATGTGCGTGGCGCCTTTTTCCGGCGCCCCGAGCGTACCGACGAAATGCACTTTCTTCAGCACCTCGGTCACCGCCTCAAGGCCCACGCGCATGTTGGTGTTCTCCGAGGCCTCGGTATCGCCCCCACGGTCTTCGGCGCTGATGGTCACGGTGGCGGTGTACGGGTACTTGGTACTCAAGCGGGGTTACCTCAACAGGTGTATTAGGCGTATGGGCGCGTAGAGTACGGCAGGCGTTCCCGGTTGTCTCTACCGACCTCATCGCGGGGCAAGCCCGCTCCCGCGCTCGCCATCGAGCATGGCCTCCCCTGCCCCGATCTGTTAGGGTGCCCGCCGATGCACGCCATACCACGCGAGGATACCGAGTGAGCGCCGAACAACCCCTGATCGCCGACCTGTTCGAGGTCGACAAACGCCTGACCCTCAAGCCCGTCGTGGACTTCAACGCCTACCTGCGCAACGCTTTCGGCGACGGCGCCTGCCGCTGCCACCGCTGCGTCGAGGGCAACGGCGACGAGAACGGCTACGAACACCGTCACAGCTTCGAGCTGGAAGGCCGCACCCTGCACCGGCGCTTCGCCAGCACCGCCGGCAGCGACGTGCTGATGGTGCTGAAAAAAGCCTGGTTGTCGTACACCAAGGCCGAGCTGATCACCGTCGGCGTGCTAGACATGACCACCCTCAAGTCATTCACCGAAGCCGCCCTGCACGAACGCCTGCTGGCCCTGCTGCCGGCCAGCGGCCTGGCCCGCGAAAGCGAAGGCCAGTGGCAGTTGCAGGTGCTCGCCGACTGACGGTCGCCCCGGCAGGATTCTCCCGCTCTGCTACCTTGGGAGAATCCTCACCCACAGGTGACCGACCATGGCCCGCACGACCCCCATCGAGCTGTACCGCAACATCGGTATCGTTGCCCACGTGGATGCCGGCAAGACCACCACCACCGAGCGGATCCTGTTCTACACCGGGGTCAACCACAAGATGGGCGAGGTGCACGACGGCGCCGCGACCATGGACTGGATGGCCCAGGAGCAGGAGCGCGGCATCACCATCACCTCGGCGGCCACCACGGCCTTCTGGCAAGGCTCGACCAAGCAGTTCGAGCACAAGTACCGCTTCAACATCATCGACACCCCCGGCCACGTCGACTTCACCATCGAGGTCGAGCGCTCGCTGCGCGTGCTCGATGGCGCGGTGGTGGTGTTCAGCGGCGCCGACGGCGTCGAGCCGCAGTCCGAGACCGTATGGCGCCAGGCCAACAAGTACCATGTGCCGCGCCTGGCCTACATCAACAAGATGGACCGCCAGGGCGCGGATTTTCTGCGGGTGGTGAAGCAGATCGACCAGCGCCTGGGCCACCATCCGGTGCCGATCCAGCTGGCCATCGGCAGCGAGGAAAACTTCATCGGCCAGATCGACCTGGTGAAGATGAAGGCCATCTACTGGAACGACGCCGACCAGGGTACCAGCTACCGCGAAGAAGCCATTCCCGCCGAACTGCAGGATCTGGCCGACGAATGGCGTGCCCATATGATCGAGGCTGCGGCCGATGCCAACGAAGAGCTGACCCTGAAATTCCTCGAAGGCGAAGAATTCACCACCGAGGAAATCAAGGCCGCCCTGCGCCAGCGCACCATCGCCAACGAGATCGTGCCGACCATCCTCGGCTCATCGTTCAAGAACAAGGGCGTGCCGCTGATGCTCGACGCCGTGATCGACTACCTGCCCGCCCCCAGCGAGATCCCGGCGATCAAGGGCACCGACCCGGACGACGAGGAAAAACACCTGGAGCGCCACGCCGACGACAACGAGCCGTTCTCGGCCCTGGCCTTCAAGATCGCCACCGACCCGTTCGTCGGCACCCTGACCTTCGCCCGGGTGTATTCCGGCGTGCTCAGCTCCGGCAACGCCGTGCTCAACTCGGTCAAGGGCAAGAAGGAACGCATCGGCCGCATGGTGCAGATGCACGCCAACCAGCGCGCCGAGATCAAGGACGTGTGCGCCGGCGACATCGCCGCGCTGATCGGCATGAAGGACGTCACCACCGGCGACACCCTGTGCGACATGGACAAGCCGATCATCCTCGAGCGCATGGACTTCCCCGACCCGGTGATCTCGGTGGCGGTGGAGCCCAAGACCAAGGGCGACCAGGAGAAGATGGGCATTGCCCTGGGCAAGCTGGCCCAGGAAGACCCGTCATTCCGGGTCAAGACCGACGAGGAGACCGGCCAGACCATCATCTCCGGCATGGGCGAGCTGCACCTGGACATCATCGTCGACCGCATGCGCCGCGAGTTCAACGTCGAGGCCAACATCGGCAAGCCGCAGGTGGCCTATCGCGAGAAGATCCGCAACACCTGCGAGATCGAAGGCCGCTTCGTCCGCCAGTCCGGCGGGCGTGGCCAGTATGGGCATTGCTGGATCCGCTTCGCCCCGGGCGACGAAGGCAAGGAAGGCCTGGAGTTCATCAACGAAGTCGTCGGCGGCGTGGTGCCACGCGAGTACATCCCGGCGATCCAGAAAGGCATCGAGGAGCAGATGAAGAACGGCGTACTTGCCGGCTATCCGCTGATCAACCTCAAGGCGGCGGTGTATGACGGCTCGTACCACGACGTCGACTCCAACGAGATGGCCTACAAGATCGCCGCGTCCATGGCCACCAAGCAGTTGTCGCAGAAAGGCGGCGCGGTGCTGCTGGAGCCGGTGATGAAGGTCGAGGTGGTGACCCCCGAGGAGTACCAGGGCGACATCCTCGGCGACCTGAGCCGGCGCCGGGGAATGATCCAGGATGGCGACGAGACCCCGGCCGGCAAGGTGATCCGTGCCGAGGTACCGCTGGGCGAGATGTTCGGCTACGCCACCTCGATGCGCTCGATGACCCAGGGGCGGGCCAGTTTCTCGATGGAGTTCACCCGCTATGCCGAGGCGCCGGCGAGCATTGCCGATGCCATCGTGAAGAAGAATCGCGGGGAAGCCTGAGCGGCTCTTGCGCGAGATCGGGCCGCCTGAAGCTTCGCGGTGGAGCCTAACGAAAAAAGGGGCGATCCTTGCGGATCGCCCCTTTTTTGATTTGGTAGGCACAATTGGACTCGAACCAACGACCCCCACCATGTCAAGGTGGTGCTCTAACCAACTGAGCTATGTGCCTGTCGTGTGGGGCGCATTCTACGCGATCCAAATGCCCTGTCAACCGTTTTTTTCACGCTAAGCTACTGAATCTTAAAATATTTATAGAAGGCCAGGGTTCAGCGTCAGGTAAAGGATTTTCACCGGACGACTAGCGGGTGTTTATTATTATTGATAGCATCGGTACATTCGTTAAAAATATAAAACACGAGGTTCCTCGAGCATGGCCAACACCCCCTACCCCCAGTCCTACTACGCCGCCTCGGCCAACCCGGTGCCGCCACGTCCGGCGCTGCAGGGTGAGGTGGAAACCGATGTGTGCATCATCGGTGCCGGCTACACCGGCCTGTCCAGCGCCCTGTTCCTGCTGGAGAACGGCTTCAAGGTGAGCATCGTCGAGGCCGCCAAGGTCGGCTTCGGCGCTTCGGGCCGCAACGGCGGCCAGATCGTCAACAGCTACAGCCGCGACATCGACGTCATCGAACGTACCGTCGGCCCCAAGCAGGCACAACTGCTGGGCCAGATGGCCTTCGAGGGCGGGCGCATCATCCGTGAACGCGTGGCCAAGTACAACATCCAGTGCGACCTGAAGGACGGCGGCGTATTCGCCGCGCTGACCAGCAAGCAGATGGGCCACCTGGAATCGCAGAAGCGCCTGTGGGAACGCTTCGGCCACACCCAGCTGGAGCTGATGGACCAGAAGCGCATCCGTGAAGTGGTGGCCTGCGACAACTATGTGGGCGGCATGCTCGACATGAGCGGCGGCCATATCCATCCGCTGAACCTGGCCCTGGGCGAAGCTGCCGCGGTCGAGTCGCTGGGCGGCATCATCTACGAGCAGACCCCGGCCGTGCGCATCGAGCGTGGCGCCAACCCCGTCGTGCACACCCCGCAGGGCAAGGTCCGCGCCAAGTTCATCATCGTCGCCGGCAACGCCTACCTGGGCAACCTGGTGCCGGAACTGGCGGCCAAGTCGATGCCGTGCGGCACCCAGGTCATCACCACCGAGCCGCTGGGCGACGAACTGGCGCGCACCCTGCTGCCGCAGGACTACTGCGTCGAGGACTGCAACTACCTGCTCGACTACTACCGTTTGACCAGCGACAAGCGCCTGATCTTCGGCGGCGGCGTGGTGTACGGCGCGCGCGACCCGGCGAACATCGAGGCGATCATCCGTCCGAAGATGCTCAAGGCCTTCCCGCAGCTCAAAGACGTCAAGATCGACTACGCCTGGACCGGCAACTTCCTGCTGACCCTGTCGCGCCTGCCGCAGGTCGGCCGTATCGGCGACAACATCTACTACTCCCAGGGCTGTTCGGGTCACGGCGTGACCTACACCCACCTGGCGGGCAAGGTGCTGGCCGAGGCCCTGCGCGGCCAGGCCGAGCGCTTCGACGCCTTCGCCGGCCTGCCGCACTACCCGTTCCCGGGTGGCCAGATGCTGCGTGTGCCGTTCAGCGCCATCGGCGCCTGGTACTACAGCCTGCGCGACCGCCTGGGCTTCTGATCCAGCGCCATCCGGAAAGCCCGCTCCCCTGAGCGGGCTTTTTCGTTTCTACACGGCATGCTCTCAACCCGCTTCACGGTAGGGATTGCGCGGATCCTGGGTCCAGTTCATGTACGGCTTGCCGGTCTCCTGCGCCTGCATGTCGATGCAGCCCTCCACCGGGCAGGTGATCTGGCACAGGTTGCAGCCGACGCACTCGGCCTCGATCACGCTGTAGGCGTGGGTGCCGTCGGCCTTCGGGGTGCTGGCGATGGCCTGGTGCGAAGTGTCCTCGCAGGCAATGTGGCAGCGCCCACAGCCGATGCAGGCGTCCTGGTCGATGCGGGCCACCGACTTGTAGTTGATGTCCAGGTACTTCCAGTCGGTGGTGTGCCCCACGGCCTGGCCGCGAAACGCCTCGAGGCTGCGATGGCCGTGCTGGTCCATCCAGCGCGCCAGGCCGTCCTTCATGTCGTCGACGATGCGAAAGCCGTGCAGCATCGCCGCCGTGCACACCTGCACCGCGCCACTGCCCAGGGCGATGAACTCGGCGGCATCGCGCCAGGTGCCGATACCGCCGATACCGCAGATCGGCAGGCCGTGGGTCTCGGGGTCGCGGGCAATTTCGGCGACCATGTTCAGGGCGATCGGCTTGACCGCCGAACCGCAATAGCCGCCATGGGTGCTCTGGTCGCCGACGATGGGGTGGGCGACCATGCGGTCGAGGTCGACGCTGGTGATCGAGTTGATCGTGTTGATCAGCGACACCGCGTCCGCCCCGCCCCGGTGCGCGGCGCGTGCCGACTGACGAATATCGGTGATGTTGGGGGTGAGCTTGACGATCACCGGCAGCGCGCAGTGGGTCTTGCACCAGCGGGTGACCATTTCCACGTACTCCGGCACCTGGCCGACGGCCGCGCCCATGCCGCGCTCGGGCATGCCGTGGGGGCAGCCGAAGTTGAGCTCGATGCCGTCGGCGCCGGTGGCTTCCACCAGGGGCAGGATGAACTTCCAGGACGCTTCCACGCACGGCACCATCAGCGACACGATCAGCGCGCGGTCGGGCCAGTCCTTCTTCACCTGGGTGATCTCGCGCAGGTTGATCTCCAGCGAGCGGTCGGTGATCAGCTCGATGTTGTTGATGCCCTGCACCTGGCGGTTGGCGCCGAAGTGCGCCGAGTAGCGCGACGACACGTTGACCGCCGCCGGGTCCTCGCCCAGGGTCTTCCACACCACCCCGCCCCACCCGGCCTCGAAGGCGCGGACCACGTTGTAGGCCTTGTCGGTGGGTGGCGCGGAGGCCAGCCAGAACGGATTGGGCGCCTTGATGCCGGCGAATTCGATGGACAGGTCGGCCATTTACGCAGCCTCCACGTTGAGCATGAGTTGGGCATGGATGGCTTCGGCGGCCAGCTTGCCATGTTGCACGGCCTGGACGGTGAGGTCCTGGCCCAGCGCGGTGCAGTCGCCGCCGGCATAGATACCGGGGATGGAGGTCTGCATGTGCGCGTCCACCTGGATGCGCTCACCGTCGCGGGCCAGTTGCGCCGCCAGCGGGTCGGCCAGGCTTGCGTCATCGAAGCCTTGGCCGATGGCCTTGAAGATCGCGTCGGCGGCCAACTCGAAGGTCTCGCCGGTATCGCCCAGGCGTCCGTCGATCAGTTGGGTGCGCGCGAATCGCATGCCGCGAACTTGCCCGGCATCATCCAGCAGCACGGCCTCGGGCCTGGCCCACGTGTGCAGACGCACCTGGTTGTGCTTGGCGATCTCCTGTTCATGAGCGGTGGCGCCCATGTCGGACACGCCACGGCGGTAAACCAGGTTGACGTCGCGGGCCCCCAGGCAGCTCATCTGCACGGCCATGTCGATGGCGGTGTTGCCGGCGCCTAGCACCAGGCAGCGGTCGGCCAGCGGCAGCTGGGTGAGGTCGTCGGCCTGGCGCAGCTCGCGGATGTACGTGGTGGCGGCGAGCAGGCCCGGGGCGTCCTCGTCCGCCAGGCCCAGCTGGCGCACGGCATCCAGCCCCAGGCCGAGGAACACCGCGTCGTGCTGGGCATGCAGCTCGCCCAGCGACAGGTTGGCGCCCAGGCGCTGGCCATGGCGGATCTCGATACCGCCGATGCCCAGCAGGAACTCAACCTCGCGCTGGGCGTAGTCGTCCACCAGCTTGTAGCGGGCGATGCCGTACTCATTGAGGCCACCGGCTTTCTCCCGCGCCTCGAAGATCACCACGTCGTGGCCGTGCATGGCCAGGCGGTGCGCGCAGGACAGCCCGGCGGGGCCGGCGCCGACCACGGCGATGCGCTTGCCGCTGGCCGGCGAGCGCTGGAACGGATGTTCGGTGAAGCCGGCGTGGTCAAGGGCGTAGCGCTGCAGCTGGCCGATCAGCACCGGCGCGCATTCCTGGGCGTTGTTGCGCACGCAGGCCTGCTGGCAGAGGATCTCGGTGGGGCACACCCGGGCGCAGCTGCCGCCGAGGATGTTGGCCGAAAGAATGCGTTCGGCGGCGCCCTGCAGGTTCTCGTCGCTGATGCGGTGGATGAACGAGGGGATGTCGATCTCGCTGGGGCACGCATTGACGCAGGGCGCGTCGTAGCAGTACAGGCAGCGCGCGCTCTCGACGGCGGCCTGGCGGGCGGTGAGTGGGCGCGCGAGGTCGCTGAAGGCCTCGGCCAACTGGTCGGCGCCGGCCCGGGGGCGCGGCAAGTGGTTCAGGGCGTCGATCACGGTTGTAGCCTCTCGCTTTTTTATGGGCTCAGGCGGCGGTCACTCGCCTGTCCGTTCTGGGGGATGGCAGTCAACAGGAGCATGGGTGTTGTTATCAGGGGCGCTTGCGCCCCATTCGCGACACAAGGCCGCTCCCACAGCCCAAGCACCGATCCCTGTGGGAGCGGCCTTGCGTCGCGATGGGCTGCGAAGCGGCCCCAATGGCCTCAGCGCTGAACCGGTGTCGGCCGCTGATGCTCGGCACGCCGCTCCAGCACCTCGTACACCGATGGGTACGCCGGCCGCTCCACATAGCGCCCCGCGCCCGGCTCGGCGCGCAGGTCGCCATCGGCCCAGAGCACCTTGCCCTGGCTGATGGTATGGCTGGGGATACCGCGCACGGTGCGGCCTTCGAAGATGTTGAAGTCGACCCGCTGGTGATGGGTCTGGGCGCTGATCGTGCGCGTGCCCTGCGGATCCCACAGCACCAGGTCGGCGTCGGCGCCGACGCGGATGGCGCCTTTGCGCGGGAACAGGTTGAAGATCTTCGCGGTGTTGGTGGAGGTGAGCGCGACGAACTCGTGGATCGACAGGCGCCCGCTGTTCACCCCGGCATCCCACAGCACCGCCATGCGGTCCTCGATGCCGGCGGTGCCGTTGGGGATGCGGCTGAAGTCGTCGCGGCCCATGGCCTTCTGCTCGGCGCAGAAGCAGCAGTGGTCGGTGGCGGTGGTGTGCAGGTTGCCCGACTGCAGGCCGCGCCACAGCGCCTCCTGATGCTCGCGCGGCCGGAACGGCGGGCTCATCACGTAGCCGGCGGCGGCGGCCCAGTCGGGGTCGCGGTAGACGCTGTCGTCCAGCAACAGGTGGCCCGGCAGCACCTCGCCGTACACCGGCTGGCCCTTGGCCCGGGCATAGGTGATCTCATCCAGCGCCTCGCGGCTGGAGACATGCACCAGGTAAAGCGGCGTGCCAAGGGTCTCGGCGATGCGGATGGCGCGGCTGGCGGCCTCGCCCTCGACCTGCGACGGGCGCGACAGCGGATGCGCCTCGGGCCCGGTCAGGCCCTGGGCCAGCAGCTTCTTCTGCAGGTGATAGACCAACTCGCCGTTCTCGGCGTGCACCGTCGGCACCGCGCCCAGTTGCAGGCAGCGTTCGAAGCTGGCCACCAGGGTGTCGTCGGCGGCCATGATCGCGTTCTTGTAGGCCATGAAGTGCTTGAAGCTGTTCACCCCATGCTTGGCCACCAGCTCGCCCATCTCCTCGGCGACCTGCTCGCTCCACCAGGTGATGGCGACATGGAAGCCATAGTCACTGGCGCTCTTCTGCGCCCAGCCACGCCAGGTATGGAAGGCCTCGAGCAGCGATTGCTGCGGATTGGGGATAACGAAGTCGATGATCGAGGTAGTGCCCCCGGCCAGGCCCGCGGCGGTGCCACTGAAAAAGTCCTCGCTGGCCACCGTGCCCATGAACGGCAGTTGCATGTGGGTGTGCGGGTCGATGCCGCCGGGCATCAGGTACTGGCCTGAGCCGTCGAGGACTTCGCAATCGGTGGGGGTTTCGAGGTGGCTGGCGATGGCGCGGATCAGACCATCGACACACAGGACATCTGCACGGTAGCTCTCTTCATGGGTAACCACGGTGGCGCCACGGATCAACAGGGACATGCCGTTTTCCTCGCAGGCTGACCGGTCTTCTGGCCGGTTCTTGGAATAGTTTCGGGCCGGGCGCTGGAGGTGACGCGTTCAATCCTGTCAGGCCTGACAAGAATCGAGGCTAGTATCTGATCGGATATTCATCAAGAAAAAATATATGCAAATATTAAATTTTGTAACTGTTTGATTTTTAATAAAAACATTAATACTTCACCAAAATGTGACACCCCTTCACCATTTTGACGCACTTGACAGGAAGCCAAATTGGTCAAGATTTTCTACGCAAAATCAGCTGTTTGTTTCCTGGCTGGAAGGCGCAGGCCGCGCCAGTGGTTTTCCAGGTTGCACCCGTTTGAACCACGCGGGTGACGGACCGGCCAGACAGACGGCGCACCAGGGTGCCCACCCCACCCTCGTCGTCGCGCTGAAGAATGCCCTTGCAAGACAGTGAGTTACCTCCGGTTGGCGGCGGCCGCCGGGAAGGCGCGGGCTTTCCCGGCACGTTTGTTGAAAACGCAGGCCACAACCGCCTGGCCGGACCGGAGGAGCAGTACTGCTGGTGTGTGTACTCCGGCCATCGCGGCAGCCCGATGAGCGACAACTACAAGAAAAAAGACCTGGAGAACCCCATGCAACAGAGCAGATCGCAAGTGGTCGAGCAGCATGGCCTGTTCGAGCTCGACGCCGGCAGCGACGTCCTCGACAGCCCCCGCTACAACCACGACATCGCCCCGACCAAGGTGCACCAGCGCACCTGGAACAAATGGCACATCACCGCGCTGTGGGTGGGCATGTCCATCTGCGTGCCCACCTACACCCTCGGCGGCGTGCTCACCGCCTACTTCGGCCTGAGCGTGGGCGAGGCGCTGCTGGCGATCCTGCTGGCCAACCTCATCGTGCTGATTCCGCTGACCCTCAACGCCTTCCCCGGCACCAAGTACGGCATCCCCTTCCCGGTGCTGCTGCGCGCCTCGTTCGGCATCTTCGGCTCCAACGTGCCGTGCCTGATTCGTGCCGTGGTGGCCTGCGGCTGGTTCGGCATCCAGACGATGTTCGGCGGGCTGGCCATCCACCTGTTCCTCGGCTCGCTGTTCCCCGAGTGGAAGGCGCTGGGCGGCACCGGCGAGGTGATCGGCTTCATGCTGTTCTGGTCGCTGAACCTGTGGGTGGTGCTGCGCGGCGCCGAGTCGATCAAGTGGCTGGAGACGCTATCGGCGCCGCTGCTGGTGGCGGTGGGTGTCGGCCTGCTGTTCTGGGCACTGCCGCACATGTCGATGAGCGAACTGCTGGCGCAGCCGCCCAAGCGCCCCGAGGGCGCCAGCGTGGTCGGCTACTTCTGCGCCGGGCTTACCGCGATGGTCGGCTTCTGGGCCACGCTGTCGCTGAACATCCCCGATTTCAGCCGTTACGCGAAGAGCCAGAAGGACCAGATCCTCGGGCAGATCTTCGGCCTGCCGCTGACCATGTTCCTGTTCGCTTCGCTGGGCGTGATCATGACCGCCGCTTCCGCCTCGCTGGTGGGCCAGACGGTGTCCGACCCGGTGAGCCTGATCGGCCATATCCAGAGCCCCGGCTGGGTGGCCCTGGCCATGGCGCTGATCATCATCGCCACGCTGTCGACCAACACCGCGGCCAACATCGTCTCGCCCACCAACGACTTCCAGAACATTGCCCCGCGGCTGATCGGGCGCAACCGCGCGGTCTGGCTGACCGGCTTCATCGGCCTGGCGCTGATGGGTCACGAGCTGCTCAAGAAGCTCGGCTGGATCGTCTCCGACCTGAGCCTGGAGAGCGTGTACTCCAACTGGCTGCTGGGCTACTCCAGCCTGCTCGGTCCGATCGCCGGGATCATGGTGGTGGACTATTTCCTGGTCCGCCGTCAGCACCTGGACCTGGCCGGGCTGTACCGCGACGACGTGTACCCGGCCTGGAACTGGGCCGGGTTCGTCGCCTTCGGCGTGCCGGTGGCGCTGACCGTGATGGCCATCGGCAACAGCAGTTTCAGCTGGTTCTACGACTATGGCTGGTTCACCGGCTCGCTGCTCGGCGGCGGGCTCTACTACGCCCTCGGCGGCCTCGCGGTGCGCGGACCGGCGCGGCTGGCCAAGCCGTTGCCTTGATGCACTGCAGCTCCCACGTGATGCCAAAAACAACAGCCTGAGGAGATACCCATGACCACCCTCGCCAAGGAAGTCCTGCAATCGAGCAAGCAGCACATCGACAGCGCCCGCCTGTGGCAGTCACTGATGGACCTCGCCCGCCTCGGCGCCACGGCCAAGGGCGGCGTCTGCCGCCTGGCGCTGACCGACCTCGACCGCCAGGCCCGCGACCTGTTCGTGCAGTGGTGCGAAGCGGCCGGCTGCACGGTGAGCATCGATGCGGTCGGCAACATCTTCGCCCGCCGCCCCGGGCGCAACGCCAAGCTGCCGCCGGTGATGACCGGCAGCCATATCGACACCCAGCCCACCGGCGGCAAGTTCGACGGCTGCTTTGGCGTGATGGCCGGGCTGGAGGTGATCCGCACCCTCAACGACCTGGGCGTGGAGACCGAGGCGCCGCTGGAGGTGGTGGTGTGGACCAACGAGGAAGGCTCGCGCTTCGCCCCGTGCATGATGGGTTCGGGGGTGTTCGCCAACAAGTTCACCCTCGAGGAGACCTTGGCCAAGCGCGACGCCCAGGGCGTGAGCGTCGGCGAGGCACTGAACGCCATCGGCTACGCCGGCAGCCGCGTCGCGACCGGCCACCCGGTGGGCGCCTATTTCGAGGCGCACATCGAACAGGGCCCGATCCTCGAGGACCAGCACAAGACCATCGGCGTGGTGCTCGGCGCCCTCGGCCAGAAGTGGTTCGACCTGGCCCTGCGCGGCGTCGAGGCCCACGCAGGTCCCACACCGATGCACCTGCGCAAGGACGCCCTGGTCGGCGCCGCCGCCGTGGTCGAGGCGGTCAACCGCACCGCCCTCGCCCACCAGCCCCATGCCTGCGGCACGGTCGGCTGCCTGCAGGCCTATCCCGGCTCACGCAACGTGATCCCCGGCGAAGTGCGCATGACCCTGGATTTCCGTCATCTCGAAGGCGAGCAACTGGACGCGATGATCGCCGAAGTGCGCCAGGTGATCGAGGCCACTACTGCAAAACACGGGCTGAGCTACGAGCTGGTACCCACCGCCGACTTCCCGGCCCTGTACTTCGACAAGGGCTGTGTCGAGGCGGTGCGCGACTCGGCGCGCAACCTGGGCCTGGCGCACATGGACATCGTCAGCGGCGCAGGCCACGACGCGATCTTCCTCGCCGAGCTGGGCCCGGCCGGGATGATCTTCGTGCCCTGCGAAGGCGGCATCAGCCACAACGAAATCGAGAACGCCGCCCCTGGGGATCTCGCGGCCGGTTGCGCGGTGCTGCTGCGGGCGATGCTGGCGGCGTCGGAGGCGATTGCCGGCGGACGATTGGCGGCCTAGCAGGCGATAAAAGGACCGCGCGGGCTTGGCCCGCGACGCAGGCAACGAGGTGCATGGCACAGGCGGTACCGCTGTTGGCGGGGCAAGCGCGTGTTACACATGCACCTTCCAAGAACCCTGGCTGAGCCCGGAGCAGGCCACTGGCCGCAAAATTCCCGCGTGCGGCGGTATACTCGCCAGCTTTCGAACCGCGCCCGGGAATCCGCCATGCAGCAAGTCCTGCTCATCGTCGATGTGCAATCCACCTTCAGCCCCTCCGAGAAACTGGTGGATGGCATCCGCGTGCTGTCGGCGCACATTCCCACCATCGCCTCGATCGAGCTGCACGACGAGCAGGCCACCCCGTTCCAGCGCCAGCTCGGCTGGCACCCGGCCGCAGAGGATGTGGCCCTGGTCGAGGCGGACAAGGTGTTCATCAAGCATGGCTATGGCCAGACCGCCGAGACACTGGACTACATCAAGCAGCTGGGCGTCGAACGCGTGCTCGTGTGCGGGCTGCAGACCGAAACCTGCGTGCTGGCTGCCGGCTTCGCCCTGTTCGATGCAGGCCTGACGCCGACACTGGTCACCGACCTGACCATGGGCTCCTCGCTGGACCGTTCCGGTCAGCTGGGCATCGACCTGTGGAAACACCACTTCGGCCACGTCACCACCGCCGCCGAAGTGCTGGCAGGGCTGCGCGCCCCGCGAGACAACCCATGACCCCCAAGCGCGTATTGATCGTCGAGGACGACGCCGATGGTGCAAGCATCCTGGAGGCCTACCTGAAGCGCGACGGTTTCGAGGTGGACATCGCCGAGGACGGCGCCCGCGGGCTTGCCCTGTTCCGTCAGCGCACGCCGGCGATCGTGCTGCTGGACATGATGCTGCCAAAAATGTCCGGCCCGGAGCTGCTGACCGAGATCCGCCGCAGCGCCGACACCCCGGTGATCATGGTCACCGCCATCGGCGACGAGCCGGACAAGATCGGCGCCCTGCGCTACGGCGCCGACGACTACGTGGTCAAGCCCTGCAACCCCAAGGAGGTGGTGGCCCGGGTACACGCGGTGCTGCGCCGCTACGGCGCGCCGGCAGGCAATCGCCAGCGCCTCGAGTGCCAGGGCGTCTGGGTCGATGCCGAGCGCTTCGTGGCCGGAGTACGGACCTGCGATGGCGAGGAGCAGGTGCTCGACCTGACCCGTTCGGAACTGCTTCTGCTCGCCGCGCTGCTGCGCACACCGACCAAGGCCTTCAGCCGCGAGGAACTGCTTGAGCTGTGCATGCCCGAGAGCGATGCGCTGGTGCGCATCATCGACACCCACGTGCACAACCTGCGGCGCAAGCTCGAAGCCCTGGGCATCAGCGGCGTGCTGGTGACCGTGCGCTCCGTTGGCTACCGGTTCCGCTGACCGCCCATGCGCAAACGTCCGCTGTGGCTGTGGGTCGGCCTGAGAATGACCCTGCTCGCCGTCGGCGCGGTGATCACCATCACCGTGTGCATGTACCTGTACTTCTGGATCAGCGACTACCTGGTGCTGCAGTCGATGCGACCAGAGGACCGCGCCGCGCTGCTGGCCGGCCTTGCCGATGTGCCGCGCAACGAGTCCAGGCTGTGGCAGTTGCTGCAGACGTACTACGACATCCACGACTTTCTTCCCGGCCCCGGTAACAGCATCGACTGGCTGGTGCTCTACGGCTTCGTCATCGTGGTCATTCCGTTCACCTTGATGGTCGGCCTGTACCTGTCCAGGCCGCTGTCCCGGCAGTTCCGCCAGATCGCCGTAGGGGCACGGCGGGTGGCCGAGGGCGACCTCAGCGTGCGGGTCAGCCAGCACCCGCGCCAGCCCAAGGAAATGCAGCGCCTGTGCACCGACTTCAACAAGCTGGTCGAACGCCTGGCGCTGTACGAGAGCGAAGTGGCCGAGTCGAGCTCCAACCTGGCCCACGAACTGCGCACCCCGCTCAATGCCGCCCTGGGTCGGGTGCAGGGCATGCTCGACGAGGTGTTCCCGCTGTGCCCTGAGCAATTGCGCCTGGTGCAGAACCAGCTGTACAACCTCAACACCCTGGTGGGCGACCTGCACCTGCTGTCCCTGGCCCATGCCGGGCAGCTGCCCCTGCACATCAGCCTGTTCTCCCCGGCCAGGCTGGTCGAGGAGCGCCTGGCCTGGTTCGCGCCGCAGTTCGAGGCCGCCGGAATGCAGTTGCACACGGCGCTTGCCGATGACGTGGTGATCGAGGCCGACCCGGCGCGGATCGGCCAGCTGATCAACATCCTGATCGAGAATGCCCTTAAATATGCCTCCGACGGCCGCGAGCTCAGCGTCGCCGTGCGCCAGGGCAAAGGCTGCGTGCAGCTGGAATTCCTTGATCGTGGGCAAGCGGTCGAGCAGAAGGACCTGGGCAACATGTTCGTGCGCTTCTGGCGCGCCGAACAGTCGCGGGCGCGGGTCAGCGGCGGCGGCGGCCTGGGCCTGTCGATCGCCCAGGCGATCTGCGAGGCCCATGGTGGCCGCATCACCGCACATCGCCGGAGCGAGGGGGGGCTGGCACTGCAGGTGACATTACCTCTGGTCACGACAGCCTGAAGGCTTGACACGTTGCCGTGTAGCAGCCGCCTTGCACCGCGAAAGGGCTGCGCAGCACCGCAAAAAACGCACCCGATCACCAACGCAGCAGTCGAGGCCCTGCCACCGCCCCGACGACGGTCGGCAACAACATCCCCAGCAGGTACCACAGCCCCCAGAACGGTACTCCCATTTCCGGGCAGTGCAGGCAGTACACGAGGGTCGCGGTGGATCCGGCGAGCAGCCCGCCAGCTGCGCCGGCCTGGCGCAGCCGGGTCGGTGCCAGGCCGCGCAGGGCCCAGAACACGGCGGCGAACACGGGGGCCGAGAGCAGGGCGATGTTCAACGCGCAGGTGCGCCAGGTGCGGCCGAAGATCAGGTCGGCGCGGGCCTCCACCGGCGCGCCAGCCAGGCTGACGGCTGCCCCCAGCCATACCAACAGCAGCGGCAAGCCGAGCCATCCCCACAGTGCGCCACCGCGCACCCCCGGCCTGGCCAGGCGTTGGGTCAGCCACAGGGCCAGTATCCCCAGGCTGGTGGGCAAGGCCAGCTTGGCCCAGAACAGCGGCGTGCGCGCCACCTCGGCCAGATCGCTGCGCACGCCATAGATGGCAACGGTCATCAGCAACGCGCCCAGCATGCCGGCCAGCAGCGCCAGCAGCAGGCGGCGCGCCAGCACGTGACGATCCACCGGCTCTGCGGCAGCTGCCAAAAGGCTGATCAGCTCATCGGTCTTCATGGTCATCTTTACCTCGAATCAACCTTCCCAGGGCCTTGAGCCCCCGGTGTATGCCCACCTTCACCGCCGAACTGGACAGCCCGGTAAGACGCGCGGTTTCCTCCACCGACAGCCCTTCCAGCTTGACGTGGACGATGGGCAGCCGCTGGCGGTCGGGCAACTGTCCGAGCAGCTTGTTCAAGTCCCGGCGGGCCTCGGCCGGCTCTTCGTCGCCACAAGCGAACAACTCGCTGTCATCCTCCAGCAGCTCGTGACGCGACTCGCGCCGGGCCTGGCCGCGCCAGTGGTCGGCCAGCTTGTAGCGGGCGATTGCCTGCACCCAGGCGGTCAGCGGTTGCTGCGCCTGGTAGGTGTGACGGGCATTGTGTACCGCCAGCAGCACCTCCTGCAGCAGGTCCTCGACCTCGGCCGGTCGCTGCGCCAGGCGCCGCCGCAAAAAACCGCGCAGGTGCACCGCCAGCGCGCCGAGAAATTCGCGATAGGCCCCGGCGTCACCGGCCAGCCCAAGCAACAGCAGGGCCTGCAAGTGTGACTCGCGTGCACTGAGCACATCCTGTGGGTTAGTTCGTTGCATCGGCAGCCAGGGTTACACCGTCAATGGGTTTCTTTTTTATCCAACCATCGCCGCAACGCCCTGCGCAAGCACCGACGCCACCTCCTTACCTTAGGAGGCCGGCGCAGGTGGCGAAAAATATTTTCGCAGGCGCTGTAACCGCCTCGCCCATCACCGCGAACTACTCCATGAGCCGCCGGTACATCGCCACGGCCCCACCTTCTGGAGACGACACCATGAAAACCCTCGCCCTCGCCACCGCCGCCCTCGCCCTCGCCTCCCTGGCAGGGGCAGCCGTGGCCGATGACACCACCAAGGCGGCCACCATGGAGAAATGCTACGGCGTGGCCATGGCCGGCAAGAACGACTGCAAGGCCGGCGCCGGCACCACCTGCGCCGGCAGCGCGAAAAAGGACAACGACGGCATGCACTGGAAAAACGTGCCGACCGGTACCTGCACCTCGATCAAGACCCCCAACGGCATGGGTTCGCTGACCCCGGTCAAATCCTGAGCAGAGGCCATCGACCATGAACGGGAATCAGCCGATGGGCGCAGGGCTCGGCTTGAAGGCCGAGCACTATGACCAGGCCTGGGCCTGCCACGCCGAAGGGTTGTGGTTCGAAGTCCATCCGGAGAACTACATGGTCGGTGGCCCTCGTCTGGCCTGGCTGGCGCTGATGGCCGAGCGCCATCCGCTGTCGCTGCACGGCGTGGCGCTGTCACTGGCGGCGGATGCCGAACCTGACGCCACGCACCTGCGGCGCCTGCGTACCCTGATCGACCAGGTACGCCCGGCCCTGGTGTCGGAGCACTTGGCCTGGTCGACCTGGCGCGGCCAATATCATCCAGACCTGCTGCCCTTTCCACGCAGCGACGAGGCCCTGGCCCGTATTGCCGACAACATCCAGCGCACCCAGGACGCTTTGGGCTGCCACATCTCCATCGAGAACCCCAGCCATTACCTGCACTTGCAGGGCCATGACCTGGATGAGATCGACTTCCTTGCCGAGCTGGTGCGACGCACCGGCTGCGGCCTGTTGCTGGACGTCAACAATGTGTACGTCAGCGCCCACAATCTCGGCTTCGATGCCGCCGACTACCTCGCCCGCTTCCCTGCCCAGGCCATCACCGAGATTCACCTGGCCGGGCACAGTCACGACGACCAGGGCGCACTGCTGGTCGATTCCCACGATGCCGCCATCGCTGCGCCGGTGTGGTCGCTGTACCAGCAGTTGATCGCCCGCATCGGTCCGCGCCCGACCTTGATAGAACGCGACGGCAACATCCCGGCGTTCGACGAACTGCTCGCCGAACGCGCCCTCGCCCAGGCCACCCTGGACCTGGCAGGAGCCTTGCCATGAACCTCAGCCTCGGACAGTTCCAGAACGCCTTCACCGACGCCCTCTATCAGCGCCCCGCGCCTGAGCTGTCGGCACTGACCGCGCAGCCCGCGTTCGCGGTGTATCGCAACACGGTGCTGGCCGGTTGCGTCGAGGCCCTGCGCGCCAACTTTCCCAGCGTCGAGACCCTGGTCGGGCAGCAATGGATGCACGACGCCGCCGCGGAATATGCCCGGCAATCGCCGCCCTGTGATGTGCGGATGATCCGCTATGGCGCGGCGTTTCCGGCATTTCTCGAGGCGTTGCAGCCCGTCCATGGACTGTGCTACCTGGCGGATGTCGCACGGCTGGACTTCGCCTGGTGCGAAGCGTTCAGCGCCGACGACGATCCGTGGCTGAGATTGGCCGACCTGGCCGGCATGACCGCCTCGGACCTCGAACACAGCCAGTTGAGCCCGCGATCCGGCGTGCGCTGGCACTGGTTCGACCAGCATCCTGTCTACAGCCTCTGGCAGCACGGCCGCGATGGCAGGCCCTGGCCCGAGGACCAGCCCTGGGTGGCCGAAGGCGCCCTGCTCAGCGGCGACCGCGAAGGCGTCGTCCACCAGCCGTTGAGCCTGGGGGGATGCATCTTCCTTGATGCCTGTGCCGCCGGCTACCCATTGGACAAGGCCTCGCAGTTGGCCCTGCACGCCCAACCCAACCTGGACTTCAGTGACCTGCTGGGCAGGCTGCTGAATGCCCGGGCCTTGCGCCCGCTCGCCTTCACCTGAGGAACACGCCATGGACATCAGCCACGCCAGTTCATCGCCCCACGGCCTGCGTTTTTACTGGAACCGCCTCGCCGAACAGCTGCAACGCCTGCTTGGCGACAGCGTCCTGTGCCTGGTCGCCCGCCTGGGCATCGCCTCGATCTTCTTTCTGTCCGGTCGGACCAAGGTCGAAGGCCTGCTGAGCATCACCCCCGGCACCTACGAGCTGTTCCAGAGCGAGTACGCCTTGCCGCTGGTGTCACCCTGGCTGGCGGCGCACCTGGCGACCTACGCCGAGCACCTGTTCCCACTGTTGCTGGTGCTCGGCCTGTTCACCCGGCTGTCAGCCCTGGCCCTGCTGGGCATGACCCTGGTGATCGAGATCTTCGTCTATCCGGACGCCTGGCCCACCCACCTTTCCTGGGCCGGCCTGCTCCTGCTGCTGATCGCCCGGGGCGGCGGTGCACTGTCCCTGGACCGGGTATTGCGCTTGCGTTAAGAAAAAGGGTCGCCAAGCGACCCTTTTCATTCATTCGAGCGACTCGGCTCAGAGCCCTGCCGCCCGCGCCCGCGCCGCGCGCAGCTTCTTGTAGCTCTCCACCAGGCGCAGGTGGCGATCCAGTCCCTCGAGCTGCAGGTTGGTCGGCGTCAACCCATGGAACCGGACGCTGCCGTCCACCGAGCCCAGCACCGCGTCCATCCGCTCATTGCCGAACATGCGACGGAAGTTGTGCTCGTAGTCGGCCATCTCCAGCTCATCGTCCAGCACCACCTCCAGCACCACGTTCAACGCCTGGTAGAACAGCCCGCGCTCGACGGTGTTGTCGTTGAACTGCAGGAACATCTCGACCAGCTCCTTGGCCTCCTCGAAACGCTGCAGCACCAAGTGGATCAACAGCTTCAGCTCGAGGATGGTCAGCTGGCCCCACACCGTGTTGTCGTCGAACTCGACGCCGATCAGCGTGGTGATGGTGGTGTAGTCATCCACCTCGGCGTTGTCCAGGCGCTTGAGCAGCAGCTTCAGCGAACGATTGTCCAGCTTGTGCAGGTTGAGGATATCGGCACGGAACCCCAGCGCGCGGTTGGTGTTGTCCCAGATCAGGTCCTCGACCGGGTAGATCTCGGAATAACCCGGCACCAGGATGCGGCAGGCGGTGGCGCCAAGGTCGTCGTACACGGCCATGTACACCTCCTTGCCCAGGTCCTCGAGGATGCCGAACAGGGTCTGCGCCTCCTGCTGGTTGGAGTCCTCGCCGTGCCCCGAGAAGTCCCACTCGACGAACTCGAAGTCGGCCTTGGCGCCGAAGAAGCGCCACGACACCACGCCGCTGGAGTCGATGAAGTGCTCGACGAAGTTGTTCGGCTCGGTCAGCGCGAGGCTGTCGAAGGTCGGCTGCGGCAGGTCATTCAGGCCCTCGAAGCTGCGGCCCTGGAGCAACTCGGTAAGGCTGCGCTCCAGCGCCACCTCGAAGCTCGGGTGGGCGCCGAACGAGGCGAACACCCCGCCGGTGCGCGGGTTCATCAGGGTCACGCACATCACCGGGAACTCACCGCCCAGCGACGCGTCCTTGACCAGCACCGGGAAGCCCTGCTCCTCCAGCCCCTGGATGCCGGCGACGATGCCCGGGTACTTGGCCAGCACTTCCTGAGGCACGTCCGGCAGGCACAGCTCGCCTTCGAGGATCTCGCGCTTGACCGCCCGCTCGAAAATCTCCGACAGGCACTGCACCTGCGCCTCGGCCAGGGTGTTGCCGGCGCTCATGCCGTTGCTCAGGTACAGGTTCTCGATCAGGTTGGACGGGAAGTACACCGTCCCGCCGTCCGACTGGCGCACGAACGGCAGCGAGCAGATGCCACGCTCCTTGTTGCCCGAGTTGGTGTCGTACAGGTGCGAGCCGCGCAGCTCGCCGTCGGGGTTGAAGATCTGCAGGCAGTGCTCGTCGAGGATCTCGGCCGGCAGCGCGTCCTTGGGTCCTGGCTTGAACCACTGCTCGTTGGGGTAGTGCACGAACGCCGCGTTGGCGATGTCCTCGCCCCAGAACTGGTCGTTGTAGAAGAAGTTGCAGTTCAGCCGCTCGATGAACTCGCCCAGCGCCGAGGCCAGCGCCGCTTCCTTGGTCGCGCCCTTGCCATTGGTGAAGCACATCGGCGACTGCGCATCGCGCACGTGCAGCGACCAGACATTGGGCACGATGTTGCGCCAGGAGGCGATCTCGATCTTCATCCCCAGGCCCGCGAGGATCGCCGACATGTTGGCGATGGTCTGCTCCAGCGGCAGGTCCTTGCCCGGGATGTAGGTGCTGGTATCCGACACCGGCATCAGCAGCGCCTGGGCGTCGGCGTCGAGGTTGTCGACCTGCTCGATGATGAACTCGGGGCCGGTCTGCACCACCTTCTTCACGGTGCAGCGATCGATGGAGCGCAGGATGCCCTGGCGGTCCTTCTCGGAGATGTCCTCGGGCAGCTCGACCTGGATCTTGAAGATCTGGTTGTAGCGGTTCTCGGGGTCGACGATGTTGTTCTGCGACAGGCGGATGTTCTCGGTCGGAATATCGCGGGTCTGGCAGTACAGCTTGACGAAGTACGCCGCGCACAGCGCCGACGA
The DNA here is from genome assembly GCF_054060555.1 of Pseudomonas sp. TE6283. Classification (NCBI taxonomy): domain Bacteria; kingdom Pseudomonadati; phylum Pseudomonadota; class Gammaproteobacteria; order Pseudomonadales; family Pseudomonadaceae; genus Pseudomonas; species Pseudomonas sp. TE6283. The sequence goes on along the minus strand of NZ_JBSSDH010000004.1, from coordinate 133,326 downwards.
CGCCAGGAAGTAGTCGAACGGCCCCGGGGCCGAGCCGTCGCCCTTGTAGCGGATCGGCTGGTCGGCGATCACCGTGAAGTCGTCGAACTTGGCTTCGAGACGAAGGTTGTCGAGAAAATTGACCTTGATTTCCATGCGCAGGGGTACCAAAAGCGGGCGGGAACGGATAAATGGCGGGCATTATCCGGGATTTTTGCCGGAAAGTGTTGGCCTGCGACGAGCTGGGGATTGCTGCCCCTCGCAAAAGCCAGCCGTGCTTACTACGCTGGGTCATCGACAGGGAGAGCGAGACGACAATGCCCCATCACGCGACACTTCAGCAGGCCGGTTACGTCCTGCTTCGCCAGGCCGTCCCCCATGGATGGCTGGAAGAACTGCGCCATGTGTTCGAGGCCGGGGTGAAACCTGCGCAGCAGTGGCCAGTGCCACGCGCCAGCGACTGGCGTCACTCGCAACTGGACTGCGCCAAGCGAGTCCAGGCGGTCTGCCGCCTGCCGCGGTTGCTGGCAGCGGTGGGCGCGCTGATCGGCGAACGGTTCTTTCTCTACCAGGTGGAGGGCCGTGCCCCCGTGGCCGGTGGCGGCCACCAGGCGCTGCATCGCGACCTGTCGATGCAGCGGCCGGGCGACCTGGTGGGTGTCATGGTCTATCTGGACGACTACGGCCCGCACAACGGCGCCACCCGCATTGTCCCTGGCAGCCACCGGCCTGAACCGGGCGAGACGCCCTTCGACTACAGCGACGAATCCCGGAGCCTTCACCTGTCGGGGCGCGCGGGTGATGCCCTGGTGTTCGATGTAGACCTGGTGCATGCCGCCAGCCTGAATGCCAGCGGCGCACCGCGCCGCGCCCTGCTCATCGGCTATGCCGCCGGACCGCTCCAGGTGGCACTTCAGCAAACCGAGCATTTGCGCAATGTACACATGAACACGCAGGAATGCTTCGAACCCTCGGACTACGTGTTCACGGCACCATGACCGGGAGCCTGCCATTCACCCGACCGATCCTCGCGATGTAGGGGCTGTAGGCCGCTGCAACCAGGACGGCAACTTCATCGGCGTCGTCAAGCATGGCCCGGCGCAGGCGGATTGCAGCATCCATGTCCGTCTCAGTCCCTGACTACCGGCCACAGCACCGCTTGAGCAGCCACTACATGTCCCTTGCTGCTATCGAAGGTCACACTGGGCGACCCATGAAGCTGATAGCCCAAGGCCAGGCTCTCGGAAATACGCTGGCAGAAACTGGCGTCGTCCTTGCCGGTGATCAGGCGATAGACCGGCAGGCCGTTGGGTGGGGTCGAGGGCATCTGAGTATTCCTTTCATGGCAGGCGTCTATCGCGTGCGAGGCCGGGCATCATGCCATAGCTATCGTGTTGATTCGCCTCGGTGTGGGCTGAGCGGGCATGCTCCATAAGGATGGCACCGGCTGCGCCGGTTCGGCCATGAGTGGTGTTTCTTAACCAACCCCTGCTGAAAAGAGTGTTACCGAAACGCAGAGTGAGCCCTCGAATAATGCAGAAGATCGCATTCAAACCACAATGGATGAGTTGAAGGCTCACACGCCACCCCATTAACTCATTAGACGACATCTACGAATTCGCTGACCAATTAAGGGACACCGTGGGCTACTACGAGTAAAGAAAAGACGCCCTCGCCACTGGAGTGCCGCCGGAGCAAGGATAACCCTACCGTCTCACCATCAACTGCCCCCCGCCCGATCCCGCACCGGACACTGCGCCCGGTGCAGGTTCAACGCCGTATTGATGATCCCGATATGGCTGAACGCCTGCGGAAAATTCCCCAGCATCCGCTTGCCCGCCGGGTCGTACTGCTCGGCCAGCAGCCCCACGTCGTTGCACAAGCCCGTCAGTCGCTCATACAGCACCTGCGCCTCGTCCTGCCGCCCCAGCAGCACATACACATCCGCCAGCCAGAACGAACACACCAGGAACGTCCCCTCCCCCGGCGTCAGGCCGTCACTGCAACTGTCACTGTCGTAGCGCAGCAGCAGGCCGTTGCGCAGCAGGCGCCTTTCGATCTGTTCCAGGGTACGCAGAAAGCGTGGATCGTCGGCCGGCAGAAAGCCGGTCAGGGCGATCTGCAGCAGGCTGGCATCCAGCTCCGTCGAACCGTAGGCCTGGACGAAGTGCCGGCCGCCGGCGTCCAACCCACGCCGGCAGACCTCGTCACGGATCTCGTCCGCCACCTGGCGGTAATGCCGACTGCGCTCTCGCCCCTCCTCGGTGGTATCGGCCAGGCCCGCCGCCCGGTCGAAGGCAACCCAGGCCATGACCTTGGAGTGCACGAAGTGCTGGCGGCCGCCCCTCACCTCCCACAGCCCCTCGTCCGGCTCTCGCCAGATGCCTTCCAGGTACGGCAGGATCGCACGGGCGATGGCTGCGCCGCGCGAGTGGCGCGGCAGGCCGCCCTTGATGGCCTGGGTCATGGCGTCGGCCAGTTCTCCGTAGATGTCCAGCTGCAACTGCCCGGCGGCGGCATTGCCGACCCGCACCGGCTGCGAGCCCTCGTAACCCGGCAGCCAGGGCAAGGTGAACTCGGGAAGATCCCGCTCCCCCGCCAGGCCGTACATGATCTGCATCTGCTCGGGGTTGCCGGCCACCGAGCGCAGCAGCCATTCGCGCCAGGCCTGGGCCTCGTCGAAGTAGCCCAGGTTCATCAGCGCCAGCAAGGTCATGGTGGCGTCGCGCAGCCAGCAGTAGCGGTAGTCCCAGTTGCGCTCGCCGCCGACGCGCTCGGGCAGCGAGGTGGTGACGGCGGCGACCATGCCGCCGGTGGGCGCGTAGGTCATGGCCTTGAGGGTCAACAGCGAACGACGCACCCGGTCGGTGTAGGGACCGACATCAGGGCAGCGGGCGGCGAAGGCCCGCCACTGCTCCAGGGTCTGTTCGAAGTCGTGGTCAATGTCGCAATCGGGCTGCACGGGCAGGTGCGAGGCCTGATGGCAGAGGCTGAACACTTGGCGCTGCCCCGCGCACACGCGAAAACGGGCGACGCTGTGGTGGTCGCGTCCATGGGTTTCGGTGCTGCTGCGCAGGATCAGCCGATCGGGACCGGCGACGGCGCTCAGGGTCAGCGGGTCGATCTTTTCCACCCAGGGCACGCTGCGGCCGTAGTCGAAGCGCAGCACCAGGTCCATCTCGAAGGCCGTCTCGCCGGCCAGGCCCTCGACGATGCGTAGCACGGCGTTGCGCTCGCCCAACGGCATGCAGTCGAGCACCCGGGCGCGCCCACTGGCGGTGGTCCAGGTGGTCTCCAGTACCAGGGTGTCGTCGAGGTAGCGGCGAGCGCTGTGCTCGACCGGGTCGCTGGGGGCGATGCGCCAACGGCCGTTTTCCTCGTTGCCCAGCAGCGCGGCGAACACCGCGGGGGCATCGAAGCGTGGCAGGCACAGCCAGTCGAGGGCGCCGTCGCGGTTGATCAGGGCGGCGCTACGGCAGTTGCCGATGAGGGCGTAGTCTTCGATGTGGGCGGGCATCTCGGAGCCTCGGGAGGGGGTTGAGGTTGGATGCCGGAGAGGGATTCAGGGTTCCGCTGAAGTGCACTCGGCGTGGAGTGGAAGTTGTCGACATCGATGCCCAGGAATATTGATCTACGACATTGAGCCACTCTTTTCCTGTGCTAGAAATAGCGGGCCAGAGGCTGCTTACAGGAATGAGCATGCCTCTGCCCATGCGTAGCCATTACGCAGGATCAATCCCCTCAACAAGGACGTTATATGAAGATCGTCGGACTTTCCGCAATACTGCCGTCACGCCAAGTCACCAACCAGGACGTCATCAACCTGGTCGAACAACACTCCAGGGACACCTTCCAGGAGGACTTGCCGAAAACCTTGAAGACCATCGGCAAGTTGCTGGAAAAAAGCGGCAGCGACACCCGCCATTGGCTGGCGGCTGAAGAGACGCCGATGGCACTGATGGAAGCGGCGTTCGACGCGGCGCTGGCCCAGGCCAATATCAGCAAGGCCGACCTGGACCTGCTGATCTATCCCAACGTCACCCGTGGTTTCATCGAACCGGCCAACAGTACCTTCATCGCCAAGGCGCTGGGCCTGAACTGCCGCAACTTCGATGTGGTCGATGCCTGCAACGGCTGGGTGACGGCCATGGACGTCATCAACAGCAAGATGCAAGCCGGTGAAATCCGCTACGCCGCCATCGTCAACATGGAGTTCGGCATGTCGGAAGGCGGGCCGGTGATGCCCAAGAACTTCTCGTTGCAGTCGTCGGCCGAACTGGCCTACAAGTTCCCGAGCTTTACCATTGGCGAGGCCGCTGTCGTCACCATCCTGAGTAACGAGGCACCGGGGAACTTCAAGTTCTCCTATATCAACCGACCTGACCTGAGTGACTTGTCGACGATTTCCTTGCCAGACTGGAAGCTGTTCTGCAACGAGGAGGATATCGCCAAAATCGAACCGACCGGTGGCCAGTACCAGTTCAACTCCTATGCCGCCGCCTTGCACGAAGACGGGCGCAACGAAGCGATGAAAGTCTTCAACATGCAAAACCTCACCGCGGACGACGTGCACAAAGTGTTCATCCATACCGGCTCGCCAAAGATGTGGGAACACATTGGCCAGATGATTGGCGTCGATCACAAGTTGCATCACGTCGGGCACAAGACCGGCAACATCATTACCGCGTCGATTCCCTTCGGCATCTTTGATGCCATGAGCCGCGGCGAAGCCGAGCCAGGCCAGTTCTGCATGGGCTGGGCGGGCAGTGGCGGGATGGTGTTCTCGGCGCTGTCGTTTACCTTTTAGGGCTGCTTTGAAGGCCTGCCGCCGCACTGTAACGGCGGCAGGACGCTATCCCCGCCAGCGTCACCCCAGCGTGTGCCACTCGCGCTTGTCCCGCGCCAGCAGTTCGTCGCCGGCCTCGGGGCCATCCTCCCCCGCCGCATACCCATGCACTTCGCCGCCCTCGGCCGCCCAGGCATCGAGGAACGGTTGCACCGCGCGCCAGCCGTTCTCGATGTTGTCGGCACGCTGGAACAGGGTCTGGTCGCCGGTGAGGCAGTCGTAGATCAGCGTCTCGTAACCGGTCGCCGGGGTCATCTTGAAGAAGTCCTTGTAGGCGAAGCCCATCTCGACATTCTCCATCACCAGCTCCGGCCCCGGGCGCTTGGCCTGCAGGTCGAACCACATGCCTTCGTTGGGCTGGATCTGGATCTTCAGGTAGTTCGGCTTGGGCCGCTCCAGCTCGCTTTCGCGAAACTGCGCGTAGGGCGCCGGCTTGAAGCAGATGGCGATCTCGGTGTCGCGCACGCTCATGCGCTTGCCGGTACGCAGGTAGAACGGCACCCCGGCCCAGCGCCAGTTGTCGATCATCACCTTGAGGGCGACGTAGGTCTCGGTCTGGCTGTGCGGGGCGACGTTGGCCTCCTCGCGATAGCCGGGCAGGTGCTTGCGGCCCTGCTTGCCGGCGCTGTACTGGCCACGCACGGAATTGCGCAGGGCCATCTTGTGCGACCAGGGGCGGATGGCGCCGATCACCTTGGCCTTTTCACCGCGCACGGCGTCGGCGCCGAAGGCCGCCGGTGGCTCCATGGCGACCATGGCCAGCAACTGGAACAGGTGGTTGGGCACCATGTCGCGCAGGGCGCCGGTGTTGTCGTAGAACGCCCCGCGCGTCTCGACGCCGACAGTTTCGGCGGCGGTGATCTGCACGTGGTCGATGTAATGATTGTTCCAGAACGATTCGAACAGGCCATTGGAGAAACGGCTGACCAGGATGTTCTGGACGGTCTCCTTGCCCAGGTAATGGTCGATACGGTAGATCTGCCGCTCGTTCATCACCTTGAGCAGGCGGGCGTTGAGCGCCTCGGCGCTGGCCAGGTCAGTGCCAAAGGGCTTTTCCACCACCACCCGGCGAAAGCCCCCGCGCGACTCGTCGAGCAGGCCGGCATCGCCCAGGCGCTGGGCCACCTCGGGGAAGAAGCGTGGCGAGGTGGCCAGGTAGAAGATGGCGTTGCCGTGGCGCGTCTTGTCGATGCGCCGGGCCAGGGCCTGGTAAGTCTGCGGATCGAGGAAATCGCCGGTCTGGTAGTCCAGGCGCTTGGTCAGGCGTGCCCAGAGCTTCTCGTCCAGGCACTTGCCGGCGTCGCGCTCGGCCATGAAGGCATGCAGGCGCTCGGCGAACGCCTCGGCCGTGGCGGCATTGTGGTCGACCCCGACGATGCGCATGTTGCGATCGAGCAGGCCGTCACGGCTGAGGTTGTACAGCGCCGGCATCAGCAGGCGCTTGACCAGGTCGCCGCTGGCGCCGAACAGGAACAGGGTGCAGGGCGGCGCAGCGGGGATGGTCGATTTGCTCATTCAGTCCTTCTTCTTCTCGACGTGGCCGCCAAAGCCCAGGCGCATGGCGGAAAGGATCTTGTCACCGTAGGTGCCCTGCTGCTGGCGCGAGCGGAAGCGGGCGAACAGCGCGCTGGACAGCACCGGCACCGGCACGGCCTGCTCGACGGCGGCATCGATGGTCCAGCGGCCTTCGCCGCTGTCGGACACCGAGCCGCTGAACTCGGTCAGTTGTGGGTCGGCGACCAGCGCGTCGGCGGTCAGGTCCAGCAGCCAGGAGGTGACCACGCTGCCGCGGCGCCACACTTCGGCGATCTCGGCCACATTCAGGTCAAAGCGCTGTTCTTCCGGCAGTTCCGGGCCGCCCTTGCTGCGCAGCAGGTCGAAGCCTTCGGCGTAGGCCTGCATCAGGCCGTACTCGATGCCGTTGTGCACCATCTTCACGTAGTGGCCGGCACCGGGCGGGCCGGCGTGGATGTAGCCGTGCTCGGCGCGCTCGTGCTCGCCGCTGCGGCCCTGGGTGCGCGGAATGTCGCCGACGCCCGGGGCGAGGGCCTTGAACAGCGGTTCCAGGCGCTCGAACACCGCCTTCTCGCCGCCGATCATCATGCAGTAGCCACGGTCCAGGCCCCACACGCCGCCCGAGGTGCCGACGTCGAGGTAGTGCAGGCCACGCTTGCCCAGTTCGGCGGCGCGGCGCACATCGTCCTTGTAGAAGGTGTTGCCGCCATCGATGATGGCGTCGCCCGGCTCAAGCAGGTCGGCGAGCTGGGCGATGGTCTGCTCGGTGATTTCGCCCGCCGGCAGCATGACCCACACTGCCCGCGGCGCCTTGAGTTTGTGCACCAGCGCGCCCAAGTCGTGGGCGCCCACGGCACCTTCGCCTTCCAGGGTGGTGATGGCTTCGCGGTTGCGATCGTGGACCACAGTGCTGTGACCTGCGCGCATCAGGCGCCTTGCGATATTGCCGCCCATGCGGCCAAGCCCGATGATTCCCAGTTGCATGTGACGACGCTCCCGTTGGTTTTGCTTTACAACAATTGACGATTTCAGATTAGTCCAGCGTTCTGGCGGAGGGTTCACCGACGAACGGGGCGACAACGATAAACAAAAAAGTTCCCAAGGGCCTGCGAAGAATTCAGAATGCGCGCCGCGCGAAGCGACTACGCTTCAAATTGTCACCAGCCATGCGAGGTGTGCCATGGGTACCCTGATGCCAGCCACTCCCACCCAGACCCTCTATGTCACCGTGCGCCGCGACGAGCTGCGCCAGTTGAAGGACGAACGCGACCAGTTGCGCCAGCAGGTCGCCCAGCTGAACCTGCTGCTCGAGCAGGCCCGCGTGCACGGCAAGGCCGCCGGTCTCTGATTCACCTTTCCTGTGTGGGAGCACCTTGGCTCCCACCCGTTCACTGACGCCCTTTCTTGTTGCCGTATCGCGCCCGGCGCGGGTCGAACCCGCTACGCAGCGCTGCGACCCTCATATTTTGCAACAACTCGCCAACGTTTGCGCGGGCAAACGTCCGCGAGAAACATGACCAACGGGTCACTTTTCTTGCATTTGGTCTCCTACACTCCAGTTTCGGCCCGCGTTTTGCTCATAAAAAAGTGACGTAAAAAAGTCGAACTTTGCAAAGCACGGGCAGGTCAGGACTTAAGTGGGCCGGTGCAAAAGGACTTCCTCACGCCAGGCCCGCCCACCCCAACCAGTCCATACGTCTTTCGGCCGGAATGCCGAACGTGCCGTGCCTGCGCGCACGAATCTGGGGCAAGGACCGCACTACGAAGATGCAACAACGATCAGAGAGCACACCCACGAGCCAACGTTAAGCACACACCAGAACAAGGGACGGAGAGAAGTATGATCAGTGCCGCTGTCGAACCTCACGTAGAATCATTCAACCCGGATAGCCGCGAGCCGCTGCCAGCGGCGCTCGCCCCGACAGTCAAGGCACCCGGCGCACAGCGCCAGCACAATCCGAACAAGCGCAAGATCCTGTTCGTCACCTCGGAGATCGCCGACCTGGTCAAGACCGGCGGCCTGGGCGACGTGTCCTCCGCCCTGCCCCGCGCCCTGGCGCATTTGCACGATGTGCGGGTGCTGATCCCCGGTTACCGGCAGGTGATGGAAAGCGACAACCCCATCCATATCGTCGGCGAACTGGGTGGCCACGCAGCCCTGCCACCGTGCAGGATCGGCCGCATGGACCTGGCCGACGGCCTGGTGATCTACGTGCTGATCTGCCCCGAGCTGTACCAGCGCGACGGCACGCCCTACGGTGCCAACAACGGCCGCGACTGGCCCGACAACCATATCCGCTTCGCCCGTCTGGGCCTGGCGGCGGCGGAAATCGCAGCTGGCGAAGGCATGGCCCACTGGCGCCCCGACCTGGTGCACGCCCACGACTGGCCGGCCGGGCTGGCCCCGGCCTACATGCACTGGCGCGGCTTGAGCACCCCGACCCTGTTCACCATCCACAACCTGGCCTACCAGGGCGTGTACAGCCGCGGCTGCAGCCCGGAGCTGGCGATCCCCGACCACGCCATGCAACAGGAAGGCATGGAGTTCTACGGCAAGCTGTCGTTCCTCAAGGCCGGCCTGGCGTACTCCAGCCACATCACCACGGTCAGCGCCACCTATGCCCGGGAGATCACCACCCCCGAGTTCGGCTGCGGCCTGGACGGCTTCCTGGCCAGCAAAGCCCAACAAGGGCTGCTCGGCGGCATCCCCAACGGCATCGATGAAAGCTGGGACTCGGCCACCGACCGGCACCTGCACCACAATTTCAGCCTCAACGACTGGGCCGGCAAGGCGCGCAACGCCCAGCAGGTGCGTGAGCTGTTCGAACTGGAGCCGTCGGACGGTCCGCTGTTCGCCGTGGTGTCGCGGCTGGTCTACCAGAAAGGCCTGGACCTGACCCTGGGGGTGGCCGACTACATCGTCCAACAGGGGGGCCAGATCGCCATCATCGGCCGCGGCGAACCCGAGGAGGAACAGGCCATGCGCGAGCTTGCCCTGCGTCATCCGGGCCGTATCGGCGTGCGCATCGGCTTCAACGAGACCGACGCCCGGCGCATGTTCGCAGGCAGTGACTTCCTGCTGATGCCGTCGCGCTACGAGCCTTGCGGCCTGAGCCAGATGTACGCCCAGCGCTTCGGCTCGCTGCCGGTGGCGCGCAACACCGGTGGGCTGGCCGACACCATCGAGAACGGTGTCACCGGCTTTTTGTTCGACGACTCGACCGTCGACAGCTACCGCGAGGCTCTGGCCCGCGCCTTCTACGTTTACGGCAAGAAGAGCCTGTTGAACGCCATGCGCTGCCTGTCGATGACCCAACCGTTCAACTGGTGCCAGGCGGTGGAGCCCTATGCACGCCTGTACGAGGACTTGGTCAAGCAAGCGCAGCACAGCCACTACTGAGCGGGGAATTGAAGATGCACAGGCATGGCGCACACCTGCTGGACGCCACGTCGGCGCGTTTCGCCCTCTGGGCGCCGGATGCGCGCAGCGTGAGCGTGGAATTGGAGCAGCAGCCGGCGATCGAGCTATTGCCCGACGGTGACGGCTGGTACACCGGCGTGGCCCCGTGCCGGGCCGGTGACCGTTACCACTACCGTATCGACGGTGCACTGAAGGTGGCCGACCCGGCCTCGCGCTACCAGCCCGATGGCGTACAGGGGCCGAGCCAGGTGGTGGATGTGGCCAGCTACGCCTGGCGACACCCCTGGCAGGGCCTCCCCTGGCACGAAGCGGTCATCCAGGAGCTGCATGTCGGCCTGCTCGACGGCTACGTCGGGGTGGCCCGGCACCTGCCGCGTCTGGCCGACCTGGGCATCAGCGCCGTCGAACTGATGCCGCTGGGACAGTTCCCTGGCGAGCGGAACTGGGGTTACGACGGCGTGCTGCCCTATGCGCCGCAAAACACCTATGGCAGTCCCGAGCAATTGTGTGAGCTGGTCGACCAGGCACATGGCCAGGGGCTGATGGTGCTGGTCGATGTGGTGTACAACCATTTTGGCCCCGACGGCAATTACCTGCAGCAGTACGCCAGCCCATTCTTTCGCGAGGACCGGCAGACTCCCTGGGGGGCAGCCATCGACTTCCGTCGCCCGCAGGTGCGCGAGTACTTCATCCAGAACGCCCTGATGTGGTTGTGCGACTATCGCTTTGATGGTCTGCGCCTGGATGCCGTGCACGCCATCGACCAGCCCGACTTCCTGGTCGAGTTGGCGCAAAGGGTACGCGCGGCCGTGGAGCCTGGCCGTCACATATGGCTGGTGCTGGAAAACGAGCACAACCAGGCCGCACTGCTGCAGCAAGGCTTCGACGCGCAGTGGAACGACGACGGCCACAACGCCCTGCATGTGCTGCTGACCGGCGAGACCGAAGGCTACTACGCCGACTTCAAGGACCGACCGATCGACCAGCTGGCCCGCTGCCTGGCCGAAGGCTTCGTGTTCCAGGGCCAGCCCGACCGCCACGGCACGCCCCGCGGCGAGCCCAGCGGCCACCTGCCACCAAGCGCCTTCGTGCTGTTCTTGCAGAACCACGACCAGGTCGGCAACCGCGCCCTGGGTGAACGCCTTACCCGCCTCTGCCCGCCGCCGGCCCTGCGCGCCGCCACCGCGCTGTTGCTGCTGGCGCCGATGATCCCGCTGCTGTTCATGGGCGACGACGACGGCAGCCGTGAGCCGTTCCTGTTCTTCACCGATTTTCACGATGAGCTGGCCGACGCCGTGCGTGAGGGCCGCCGCGGCGAGTTCGCCCATTTCGACGCCTTCGCCGATCCGCACAAGCGCGAGCAGATACCCGACCCGAATGCCGAGGCGACCTTCGCCTCATCCAGGCCCCGGCAACGGAATGTACTGGCCGGCTGGCACGGTCTGTACCAGCAATTGCTCGACCTGCGCCGGCGCCATGTCGTACCGCACCTGCCCGGCGCACGCGCCCTCGGCAGCGAGGTGCTCGGCGACCAGGCGCTGACCGCCCGCTGGCGCCTGGGCAATGGCGACGAGCTGCGCATCGACCTCAACCTCGCCGCCCAGCCCCAGCCGGTCGCGCTGCCCGCCCTGCAGCGGCGCCTGTACGACAGCAGCGACAACGCCCACCCCGACTCGGCCCTCGCCGCGCACAGCTGCGTGGTCAGCCTGCTGCCCCCCGACCAGGAGACGCCATGAGCGAACAGCCCCTCCACCGCCTGGCCGCGCGGGTCGGCCTGGCCCGCGACTGGATCGATGCCAACAACCGCCCGCAGCAGGTCAGCGACGAGGTATTGCGCCGAGTGCTCGCAGGCCTCGGCCACCCGGCCGGCGATGCCGCCGCCATCGCTGCCAGCCTGCGTGCCGTCGAACAAGCCGAGGACAGCGAGCACCTGCCGCCGCTGCTGACCGTCGATATCGGCCAGCCCCTGGACCTGCGGCGCTATTTCACCGCCGGCCGCCAGGCGTACTGCACACTGGAGGACGGCAGCCTCCGCCGCCTGCCCCTGGACACCCAGGCGCGGTTGCCGGGCGAGCTGCCGCTGGGCTACCACCGGGTGGACATCGATGGCCGCAGCTTCAGCGTGGCCGTGGCGCCGCCGCGCTGCCATGCCCTGGAGGACCGCGTCGAGCAGCAACCGCCGCGCTGCTGGGGCATCGCGGCGCAGCTGTACAGCCTGCGCCGCCCCGGCGATGGTGGCTATGGCGACTGCCTGGCCCTGGAGCAACTGGCGCGCAACGCCGCAGAGCGCGGCGCCGATGCCTTGGCGATCAGCCCGATCCACACCCTGTCGGCGTTCGATCAGCGCCACTTCAGCCCCTACTCTCCCTCCAGCCGGCTGCTGCGCAACGTGCTGTACGCCAGCCCCGGTGTCGTCTTTGGCGAGCGCGAGGTGCGCATGGCCATCGAGGCCTGCGACCTGCAGGCGACCCTCGACATGCTGGAGCAGCAGGCGCTGGTGGACTGGCCACGGGCCGCCGATGCCCGTCTGCGCCTGCTCGAGGCGCTCTACCGGCAGTTCAGCCAGGGCGAGCATCCATTGCGCGAGGACTTCGAGAGTTTCCGCGCCAGCGCCGGCGAACGACTGGAGCACCATTGCCGCTTCGAAGTGCTGCAGGCGGAAGCTGTCAGTACGGGCCTGGGCGCCGACTGGCGCCGCTGGCCCAAGGCCTGGCACGACCCCTACCACCCCGAGGTCGAAGCCTTCGCCAACGCCTATCCGGCGCGGGTCGAGTTCCACGCCTTCTGCCAGTGGCTGACCGAGCGCAGCCTGCAGCGGGCCCAGGACGCGGCGCGCGGCAACGGCATGGCGGTAGGCCTGATCGCCGACCTGGCGGTGGGGGCCGACGGCGCCGGCAGCCAGGCCTGGAGCCGCCAGGACGAACTGCTGGCCGAGCTCAAGGTCGGCGCGCCCCCGGACATCCTCAACCGCTCCGGCCAGGATTGGGGCATCTGCGCCTTCTCCCCCGAAGGCCTCAGGCGCAACGGCTACCGCGCGTTCATCGAGATGCTGCGGGCCAACCTGGCCCACGCCGGTGGCCTGCGCATCGACCATGTGATGGGCCTGCGCCGGCTGTGGCTGATCCCCCGCGGCGCCAAGCCGAGCGAAGGCGCCTATCTGGACTATCCGCTGGACGACCTGCTGCGCCTGCTGGCGCTGGAATCGGCGCGACACCAGGCGATCATCCTCGGTGAAGACCTGGGCACCGTGCCCGAGGGCCTGCGCGAACGCCTGGCCGAAAAGGCCGTGCTGGGCATGCGCGTGCTGCCGTTCGAGCAGGCCGCGCCCGGACAGTTCAAGCCGATCCTCGACTGGCCGGACAATGCCCTGGCCACCACCGGCACCCATGACCTGGCGCCCCTGGCCGGTTGGCTGGCGGGCCGCGACATCGACTGGAACCATCGCCTGCAACTGATCGACGCCGCCACCGAGCTGCACTGGCGCCACACCCGGGCCCTGGAACGCGACGGCCTGCGCCGCACCCTGGAGCAGAACTACGGGCCACTGCGCGGCGACGACGCGCTGATCGACGCGGCGATCCGCTATGTTGGCCACAGCCGCGCCCCCCTGGTGCTGGTGCCGCTGGAAGACCTGCTGGGCAGTGACGAGCAGGCCAACCTGCCCGGCACCACCGAAGGCCACCCCAACTGGCGCCGGCGCTTCAAGGCGCCAGCATGCGACCTGCTCGACGACGAGGACGCCGCCCGCCGCCTGGAGCTGCTGGCCCAGGCTCGCGAACAGGCCTGGGAGCGTGACCGATGAAACCGTTGACCGCGACCCTGCGCCTGCAACTGCACAGCGACTTCACCCTGGATGACGCGGTGCCGCTGGTGCCCTACTTCGCCCGCCTTGGCATCAGCCACCTGTACGCTTCGCCGATCCTCACCGCCCGCGCCGGTTCCCGGCATGGCTACGACGTGGTCGACCCGACTCGGGTCAATCCCGAGCTTGGCGGCGAGGCGGCGCTCGAACGCCTGGTGGCCGCGTTGCGCCAGCACGGCATGGGGCTGATCCTCGACACCGTGTCCAACCACATGGCCGTCGGCGGCGCCGACAATCCCTGGTGGCAGAGCCTGCTGGCCTGGGGCCGGCGCAGCCCCTATGCGGAATTCTTCGATATCCAGTGGCATTCCAGCGACCCGTTGCTGGCCGGGCAACTGTTGCTGCCGTTCCTGGGCAGCGATTACGGCGCGGCCCTGCAGAACGGCGAGATCCCGTTGACCTTCGACGCGCCACAGGGGCGTTTCGAGGTGGCCCACCATGAACATCGCTTCCCGATCTGCCCGCTGGACTACGGGCGCATCCTCGGCCAGGCCGAGGATCCGCGCCTGCAGGCACTGGCCGCGCACTTCAGCGCCCTCGGCGAGGCCGACGACCCACTGGCCGCGGCCCTGCCCCTGCAGCACGAGCTGGCGCGCCTGGCCGCCGCCGGCGCGGACCTGCAAGCGGCCCTCGGCGCGTTCGACAGCCGTGTCGAGGCCGGCTTCAAGCGTCTGCACCTGCTGCTGGAACGCCAAACCTACCGCCTGGCCAGCTGGCGCACCGCCGCCGACGACATCAACTGGCGGCGCTTCTTCGACATCAACGAACTCGGCGGCCTGCGCGTGGAGCGCGCGGTGGTGTTCGAGGCCACCCATGCCAAGCTGTTCGAGCTGATCGAACGCGGCCTGGTGGATGGCCTGCGCATCGACCATATCGACGGCCTGGCCGACCCGCGCCGCTACTGCCGCAACCTGCGCCGCCGGGTCGACCGCTTGCTGGCGCGACGGCCACTGGATGCCGCACTGGCGCACTTCCCGATCTATGTGGAGAAGATCCTCGGCGCCGACGAGCACCTGCACCGCGACTGGCTCACCGACGGCACCACCGGCTACGAGTTCATGAACCAGGTGTCGCTGCTGCAGCACGATCCCGCCGGCGAGGGGCCGCTGGGCGAGCTGTGGAGCAGCGTCAGCGAGCGCCCCGAGTTCGCCGAGGAGGTGCGCACTGCCCGCCATCTGGTACTCAACGCCAGCCTGGCCGGCGACTGCGAGTCGGTGGCCCAGGCCCTGCTGCAAGTGGCTCGCGACGACCTGATGACCCGCGACCTCACCCTCGGCGCCATTCGTCGGGCGCTGCAGGCGCTGGTCGAGCACTACCCGGTGTACCGCACCTACATCAACGCCTGTGGCCGCCCCGCCGAGGACGAGGTGTTTTTCCAGCAGGCGTTGGCCGGGGCGCGACAGTCACTGGGCGAAGCCGACTGGCCGCTGCTCGGGCAACTCGAGCGCTGGCTCGGTGGCCAGCAGTGGCGCCGCCTGCCGCCGGGCCGGCCACGCAAGCACCTGCGCCATGCCTGCGTGCGCTTCCAGCAACTGACCGCGCCCAGCGCCGCCAAGGCCGTCGAGGACACCGCATTCTATCGCTCGGCCCGCCTGCTGTCGCGCAATGATGTGGGCTTCGACGCCGAGCGTTTCAGCGCCGGGACCGCCTGGTTCCACAACGAGGCCCAGCGCCGCCTGCGCGACTTCCCCGACAACCTGCTGGCCACCGCCACCCACGATCACAAGCGCGGCGAGGATTGCCGGGCGCGTCTGGCCGTGCTCAGCGAGCACGGCCCCTGGCTGGCCAGCCGCGTCGAGCACTGGCGCGAGCTGGCCGCGCCGCTGCGCGAAGCACTGGACGATGGCGAGGCCCCCAGCCCCGCCGACGAACTGCTGCTGTTGCAGACGTTGCTCGGCAGCTGGCCGCTGACCCTCGACCTGCATGACCCAACGGCCCTGCGCGCCTATGCCGAACGCATCCGCCAATGGCAGCGCAAGGCCCTGCGCGAAGCCAAGCTGCGCAGCAGCTGGGCCGCGCCGAACGAGCGCTACGAGCAGGCCTGCGCGGCCTATGTCGACGGCCTGCTGCTGGATGATGAGAACCAGCAGCTGCGCCAGTCGCTGCACGAGGCGGCGCGCCGCCTGGCCTGCCCCGGTGCCTTGAACGGCCTGGTGCAGTGCCTGCTGCGCATGACCACCCCCGGCGTGCCGGACCTGTACCAGGGCAACGAGTACTGGGACTTCTCGCTGGTCGACCCGGACAACCGTTGCCCGGTGGACTACCCGGCAAGGCGCGCCAGCCTCGACGACGGCACACCCCTGACCGAGCTGCTCGCCCACTGGCGCGATGGCCGCATCAAGCAGGCCCTGGTGGCCCGTGTGCTGGACGCGCGCCAGGCCCATCCCGAGCTGTTCCAGCGCGGCGCCTACCTACCGCTGACCGTGCAGGGCCGCCACGCCGACCAAGTGCTGGCCTTCGCCCGCCTGGGCCAGGGCGAACGCGCCATCATCGTCGTACCACGGCTGGCCAGCGCCCTGCTGGGCGCGGCCGCCACCCCGTTGATCCCGGCTCCGAACTGGGACGATACCCGGCTTGTACTGCCGTTTGCCTTGTCGCCTGCCAACTGTTCGGGACTTTTCGGCGGCGGTGCTGTCACCCCTTCAAGGGAGCTGATGTTGAGCACCGTGCTGATGGAGTTTCCGGTCAATGTGTTGATTGAACATGCCTAACTGCATTCAGGAGCATCGAGATGAGTGTCGAAGAAAAGCGTATTCGCGAGTTTGCGTATCAGATCTGGGAGTCGGAAGGCAAACCGGCGGGTCAGGAGAACCGCCATTGGGAGATGGCGTGCAAGCTGGCCGAAGCCGAGGCGCTGGCGCCCAAGGCCGCGCCGCGCAAGAAGGCGGCGACCAAGCCCAAGCCCGCCACCCCCGTGGAAAAACCGCTTGCCGTGAAGAAGCCCAGGGCAGTGAAGAAGCCGGCGGCGGGCTGATTTCATTTTAGTGCCAGCAATGGGCCGCACAGCGGCCCCGCTTCCGCCCCAAGGACCATGAGGACCGCCATGAGCCCCCGCACCCCGAAGAAGACCCGCTCCGTCGCCCCGTCGCGCATTCGCGAAGGCCTGCCCTTTCCGCTCGGCGCCACCTGGGACGGCCTGGGGGTCAACTTCGCGCTTTTCTCGGCCAACGCCACCAAGGTCGAGCTGTGCCTGTTCGACGCCAGCGGCGAGCAGGAAATAGAGCGCATAGAACTGCCCGAGTACACCGACGAGATCTATCACGGCTACTTGCCCGACGCCCACCCTGGCCTGGTCTACGGCTACCGTGTGCACGGCCCGTACGACCCCGAGAACGGCCACCGTTTCAATCCCAACAAACTGCTGATCGACCCCTACGCCAAGCAGCTGGTCGGCTCGCTGAAGTGGTCCGAAGCGCTGTTCGGCTACACCATCGGCCATCCGGACGCCGACCTGTCGTTCGATGAGCGCGACAGCGCGGCGTTCGTGCCCAAGTGCAAGGTCATCGACCCGGCCTTCACCTGGGGCCGCGACCAGCGCGTGTCGATCCCGTGGGAGCGCACCATCATCTATGAAGCCCATACCCGCGGCATCAGCATGCGCCACCCGGCGGTGCCCGAGCACCTGCGCGGCACCTTCGCGGGGCTGGCCAACGACGAACTGCTGGCGCATATCAAGGAACTCGGCGTATCGAGCATCGAGCTGCTGCCGATCCACGCCTTCGTCAACGACCAGCACCTGCTGGACAAGGGCCTGAACAACTACTGGGGCTACAACAGCATCGCCTTCTTCGCCCCCCACCCGCGCTACCTGGCCAGCGGCAAGATCGCCGAGTTCAAGGAAATGGTTGCCCACCTGCACGACGCCGGGCTCGAGGTGATCCTCGATGTAGTCTACAACCACACCGCCGAGGGCAACGAGCGCGGCCCGACCCTGTCTATGCGCGGCATCGACAACGCCTCGTACTATCGTTTGATGCCCGACGACCGGCGCTTCTACATTAACGATTCGGGCACCGGCAATACCCTCGACATGAGCCATCCACGGGTGCTGCAACTGGTCACCGACTCGCTGCGCTACTGGGCCGGCGAGATGCACGTGGATGGCTTTCGCTTCGACCTGGCGACCATCCTTGGCCGCTATCACGACGGCTACAGCGAGCGCCACGGCTTCCTCGTCGCCTGTCGCCAGGATCCTATGCTCAGCCAGACCAAGCTGATCGCCGAACCCTGGGACTGCGGCCCGGGCGGCTACCAGGTGGGCAACTTCGCCCCGGGCTGGGCGGAATGGAACGACCGCTTCCGCGACACCGTGCGCAGCTTCTGGAAAGGCGACGAAGGCATGCTCGCCGACTTCGCCGCGCGCATCACCGCCTCGGGCGACCTGTTCAACAACCGCGGCCGGCGGCCCTACGCCTCGGTCAACTTCGTCACCGCCCACGACGGTTTCACGTTGCGCGACCTGGTGTCGTACAACGACAAGCACAACGAGGACAACGACGAGAACAACCAGGACGGCACCGACAACAACCTGTCGTGGAACTGCGGCGTCGAAGGCCCCACCGACGACCCGGCGATCAACGCCCTGCGTATGCGCCAGATGCGCAACTTCTTCGCCACCCTGCTGCTGGCCCAGGGCACGCCGATGATCGTCGCCGGCGACGAATTCAGCCGCACCCAGCACGGCAACAACAACGCCTACTGCCAGGACAGCGAGATCGGCTGGGTGAACTGGGACCTGGACGAGGACGGCCAGGCGCTGATGGCCTTCGTCAAGCGCCTGACCCGGCTGCGCCTGGCCTATCCGATCCTGAGGCGCTCGCGCTTTCTGGTCGGCGACTACAACGAGGCGATTGGCGTCAAGGACGTCACCTGGCTGGCCCCGGACGCCAGCGAGATGACCGTCGAGCAGTGGGAAGACCCGCACGGGCGTTGCCTGGGCATGCTGATGGACGGCCGCGCCCAGGTCAGCGGCATCGCCCGGCCTGGCGCCGAGGCGACCATGCTGCTGATCGTCAACGCCTACCACGACGTGGTGCCGTTCACCCTGCCGGCGGTGCCGGAGGGTGACTACTGGAGCTGCCTGGTCGACACCGACCGGCCCGAGCTGCGCAAAGCGCAGCACCTGGCGTTCGACACGGTGTTCGAGGTCAAGGGGCGGTCGCTGCTGTTGCTGGTGCTGCAGCGGGAGGAGGACTGAACCCCAAAGGGGAAGGCCTGTCCTAGACTGTGTTGTGACAGTACAAACCTGGGGCTGCTGCGCAGCCCATCGCGACACAAGGCCGCTCCCACAGAGGCCTCGATCTCCTGTGGGAGCGGCCTTGTGTCGCGATGGGCTGCAAAGCGGCCCCCTTCACCCAGGAGCACTCGTGAACCTCGAAGCCGGCAGTCCAGGTTTCGCCAACGTCAACCAGGCCCCGGCCGTGCACCGGGTCAAGGTGCTGACGGTCAACACCCACAAGGGCTTCACCGCCTTCAACCGGCGCTTCATCCTGCCAGAGTTGCGCGAGGCGGTGCGCAGCACCGGGGCCGACATCGTGTTCCTCCAGGAGGTGCTCGGCAGCCATGACCGCCACGCCGCGCGCTACCCCGGCTGGCCACGGACCTCGCAGTACGAATTCCTCGCCGACAGCATGTGGAGCGACTTCGCCTATGGCCGCAACGCGGTGTACCCCGACGGCCACCACGGCAATGCGCTGCTGTCCAAGTACCCGATCATCGAGCACCGCAACCTCGACGTGTCGATCACCGGCCCCGAGCGCCGCGGCCTGCTGCATTGCGTGCTGGACGTACCCGGGCGGCGCCAGGTGCATGCCATCTGCGTGCACCTGTCGTTGCTCGAGCGCCACCGCCAGCAACAGCTGCACCTGCTGCGCCGGCTGCTCGACGCCCTGCCCGCCGACGCCCCGGTGATCATCGCCGGCGATTTCAACGACTGGCAGCTGCGCGGCAACCACACCCTGGGGCTGGAGCATGGTCTGCACGAGGCCTTCGAGCGCCACCATGGCCTGCTGGCCCGCACCTACCCCGCGCGCCTGCCGCTGCTGCGCCTGGACCGTATCTACCTGCGCAACGCCGAAAGCCACGCCCCGAGAATCCTTGGCAACAAACCCTGGACCCACCTCTCCGACCATCTGCCGCTGGCAGTGGAAGTGCGGTTGTAGCAACGATTCGGCATAGCCGCCGCACGGCAAATCACCATTTTCGATATGCATGCTTAAAAATTACATAAATTCAATAGGTTGAGCGGTCAAACAGTAATTTTGCAATCCATTCACGCTTTCTTGACGCAAGCGCTGTCCTCTCCTTAGCTGAACAGTAATCACCAGACGTAAAAACTCGTGCCGGGCCTCTAGCGCGCGCCTTCGTGCGCTCTCCAGAAGGTTGGTGCGCTGGTTCGTGTCGCCCCTGTTCTTGTCGTACAGCACGTGACATCAGGCCAGGTCTTGGGCTGTTCACTTCACACACCAACAGGAGATCCGCCATGAAAAGCACCTCGAATCCTTCGCGCTTCGACGCTTTTTTCTGTGCGGTTTCCACGTCGCTGCTCTTGGCAACCCCGGTGGAAACCTTCGCCTTCGAAACCCAGGAGGGCGAACCCTTCGCCCCCGTCCTGGCGCAGCCCGAGGTGCCGCGATTGTCGCTCGATCCGGTCAGTGTCAGCGGCCTCAACCAGGGCCTGCTCAGCGCCTTCTCCGAGCGCATGGATGAACGTCATGGCCAGCCCGACACCAACCCTATCGCCAGCCAGTGGGCGCAGTTCTTCCCCGGCACGCCGCGCCCGGGCGCCCAGCCGCCCGCGCAGGTGGAGGCCCCCAGCCAGCAGATGCTGATCGGCCCGGACCTGTTCGTGCGTGAAACCAGCGGCGGCAACGTGCACCGCGCAGGGATCTTCGTCGGTCACAACAACCTGCAGAGCAGCTTCAACGGCATGCGCCCGCTGCTGGGCGACAAGCAGCGTGACGCGGTCAACCTCAGTGGCGAGAGCCTCGGGGTGTACTGGAGCATGACCCATGAACAGGGCTGGCACGTGGATGCGCTGGCCATGGGCACACGCATCGATGTCAACGGCCGCTCCCAGGCGGGGCAGCGCGTCGACGACAGCGGTCATGCCATGACGCTCTCGGTGCAAGGCGGCTATCCCATCGGCCTGGGCGCCGGCTGGGTGATCGAGCCCCAGGCGCAGTTGATCAACCAGCAGTTCTTCCCGGGTAGCCAGGTACAGGAGGAAACCCTGCAGGCCTTCGACAGCCAGCCCAGCTGGAGTGGCCGGGTCGGTGCCAAGCTGTCGGCGCGCTACGAAGTGCGCGGCATGCCCATCGAACCCTATGTGCGCACCAACGTCTGGTACGACTTCAGCGATGCCGATTCGGTGAAGCTCGACCAGGTCGACAAGATCTCCAGTTCGCGCAGCGCCACTACGGTGGAACTGGGCTTGGGCCTGGTGGCCCGGGTGACGCCGAACGTGGCGCTGTTCGTCAGCGCCGACTACAGCTCCGACGTGGATGACAACGACCTCAACGGCTTGATCGGCAGCCTTGGCGTGAGAATGCGCTGGTAGACGGGTTCGGCCTCATCGCAGGTTTGCGATGAGGCCGTGCGTCGCGTTGTCGATCAGGCCTGGTCCACCTTGTGCCGCGCCGCATACAGGCACAGCATCTCCATCGCCAGCGTTGCCCCGGCCAGCGCAGTGATATCGGCATGGTCATAGGCCGGCGCCACCTCCACCAGGTCCATCCCCACCAGGTTGATCCCGCGCAAGCCGCCGAGAATCTCCAGTGCCTGCACCGTGCTCAGCCCGCCGCATACCGGCGTGCCGGTGCCAGGCGCGAAGGCCGGATCCAGGCAGTCGATATCGAAGGTCAGGTAGACCGGCCTGTCCCCCACCCGCTGACGGATCGCGGCGATGATCGCCTCGGTGCCCTGGCGATGCACCTGACGGGCATCGAGGATGGCGAAGCCCTGGCTGTCGTCATTGGTGGTGCGCAGGCCGATCTGCACCGAATGCGCCGGGTCCACCAGGCCTTCGCGCGCCGCGTGCCAGAACATGGTGCCGTGATCGATGCGCTTGCCCTCCTCGTCCGGCCAGGTGTCGCTGTGGGCGTCGAAGTGGATCAGCGCCAGCGGACCGTGCCGGCGAGCATTGGCCTTGAGCAGCGGGTAGCTGATGAAGTGGTCGCCACCGAGGGTGAGCATGGCGCAGCCGGCCCCGAGGATATGCTCGGCGTGCGCCTCGATGCTGTCCGGCACCGAGGCCGGCGTGCCGCTGTCGAACGCGCAGTCACCGTAGTCGATCACCGCCAGGTGATCGAACGGGTCGAACGTCCAGGGCCAGTGGCGGGCCCACGCCTGCTGCACCGAGGCGGCGCGGATCGCCCGCGGGCCGAAGCGCGCGCCGGGGCGGTTGCTGGTGGCGGTGTCGAACGGCACCCCGCTGACCACCACGTCGACACCGCGCAGGTCGCGGCTGTAGCGGCGCCGGGAAAAACTGGTGATACCGGCGTAGGTGCTCTCGGCGGCGGTGCCGTAGAGGCTGTCACGGGTCATGGCCTGGTCGTTGTCCTGGGCGAGGTCCACGGTCTGTCTCCTGTCGTTGTTGTTCACTGGCGGCTGCGGAAGGTGGTCCACAGGCGGTTGCGCTGGCGCAGGTCGGACAACGCCATGCTGCGGTCGGCAAACAGGCGCTGGCGCACCTCGGCCGATGGGTAGATGTCCGGGTCATTGCGGATTGCCACGTCCACCAGCGGCGTGGCGGCCTGGTTGGCGTTGGCGAAGAACAGCGTGTTGGTCAGTGCCGCCACCGACTCGGGGCGCAGCATGAAGGCGATGAAGGCGCGGGCCGCCTCGGGGTGCGGCGCGTCCTTGGGGATCACCAGGTTGTCCTGCCAGACCAGCGTGCCCTCGCGGGGAATGCGGTAGATCAGCTCGAACGGCTTGCCGGCGCGTCGGGCCTGGTCGGCGGCCATGGCCGCATCGCCGTTGTAGGTCAGCGCCAGGCATACGCTGCCGTTGGCCAGGTCGTTGATCTGGCGACCGTTGGCCACGTAGCTGATCGATGGCTGCAACTGCTGCAACAACGCCTGGGCGGCGTCCAGGTCGGCCTTGCTCTGGCTGTACGGGTCCTTGCCCAGGTAGTTGAGGGTCACCCCGATCACCTCCTGGGGCGAGTCCGGCATGGCGATCCCGCAGTCCTTCAGGCGACTGGCGTATTCGGGCTTGAACAGCAAGTCGAGGCTGTCCAGCGGGACGTCGCCCAGGCGCTGGCGCACGGCCTCGACATTCACCCCCAGCCCCAGCGTGCCCCAGGTGTACGGCACGGCATGGCGGTTGCCGGGATCGGCCTCGGCCAGCTTGGTCAGCAGGTCCGGGTCAAGGTTGGCATAGCCGGGCATCGCCTGGGCATCGAGCGGCTGCAGGGCACCGGCCTTGAGTGCCCGGGCCAGCACCGTGGCCGACGGCACCACCACGTCGTAGCCACTGCCGCCGGTGAGCAGCTTGGTTTCCAGCACCTCGGTGGTGTCGAAGGTGTCGTAGCGGACCTTGTAGCCAGTCTCCTGCTCGAACCGCGCCAGGGTTTGCGGGGCGACATAATCGGCCCAGCTGTACAGGTTGACGACCTTCTCCTCGGCCTGCAGTGGCA
Organism: Pseudomonas sp. TE6283; assembly: GCF_054060555.1. Taxonomy (NCBI): domain Bacteria; kingdom Pseudomonadati; phylum Pseudomonadota; class Gammaproteobacteria; order Pseudomonadales; family Pseudomonadaceae; genus Pseudomonas; species Pseudomonas sp. TE6283. The sequence continues at coordinate 110,066 of NZ_JBSSDH010000004.1, read as the reverse complement.
GGGCGATCAGCAATGAAAGCAGGCACAACGTTCGACGCATGGCGGGCACCTCGGCTTGGGGGTGGATGCCGCCAGCATGCCTGCCGGGTTACATTGTAAAAATGGCAACTATTCAAAGCTGACATTCATCAGGACCAATGTGATGCTCGGACAATTGCACGACCTCGACCTGCACCTGCTGCGGCTGTTCGTCACTGTAGTCGAGGCCGGCGGCTTCAGCGCCGCCCAGGGCGTGCTCGGGCTCAGCCAGCCCAGCATCAGCCAGCAGATGGCCAGGCTCGAGACCCGCCTGGGCTATCGCCTGTGCAGCCGTGGCAAGGGCGGCTTCCGGCTGACCGAGAAAGGCGAGCTGCTGCTCCAGGCGACCCGTGGCCTGCTGCTGCAGATCGAGCAGTTTCGCCAGCAGGCCAACGGCGTGGCCGGACGCTTGCTGGGCACGTTGCGCATCGGCCTGGCCGAGAACCAGGACCGCGATGTCACCTTGCGCCTGGCCCGGACCATCGCCCGGTTCCGTCAACGCGACCAGCAGGTGCGCCTTGAGCTGACCAGTGCGCCCCCCGCCGAGCTCGAGCGGCTGTTGCTGGAACAGCGCCTGGACTGCGCCATCAGCTATTTTTCCGGCAACCAGGCGGCATTCGATTACCTGCCGTTGTTCGAGGAGCGCCAGCGGCTCTACTGTGGCCTGGGGCATAAGCTGTTCGACCAGGCCCAGGTCAGTCGCGAGCACTTGCTGGAGGCCGATCAGGTCTGTCATCCCTATCGCTTTCTCAAGCAGGGTGAACCCTTCCAGAGCCGACACAGCCTGGCAGTGGCGGAACAGATCGACAGCGCGCTGACCTTGATCCTGTCAGGGCAGCATATCGGCTACCTGCCCTGCCACTGCGCCGCGCCCTGGGAAGCCCAGGGGCTGTTGCGGGCACTGGACCCGACACTGGATTTCGAGGTGCCGTTCATTTTGGCGCGACACCGTGGGCAGGAGCCCGGTGAGGCGCAGCAGGCGTTCATGGAGGATCTGCACCGTGTCTTTGTCGAACAGGGAACACACTGAGCCCCGCTTTCTTCGCCGTCGCGCATTTGCCACACTGCGGACTCGCCCGTGCCCCGAGGTCCAGATCACCATGCATGCCCGCTTCTGCCTGATCCTGCTGCTGACCCTTGGCCTGAGTGCCTGCGCCCTGTTCCAGGCGCGTGATCCGCTGAACATCAGCGTGATCGGTATCGATCCTCTGCCCGGCCAGGATCTGGAGCTGCGCATGGCGGTCAAGATCCGCGTGCAGAACCCCAACGAAACCCCCGTGGACTTCAACGGCATCGCCCTCAACCTGGAAGTCAACGACCAGCCCCTGGCCGCCGGGGTGAGCGACCAGCGCGGGCATATTGGCCGCTACGACGAAGCGGTGATCGTGGTGCCGGTGAGCATCACCGCCTTTGCCTTTCTGCGCCAGGCCTATGGCCTGAGCCGGGTGGAGTCCCTGCAGGGCCTGCCCTATGTATTGCGCGGCAAACTGGCAAGCGGCCCGCTGGGCACCGTACGCTTCACCGACAAAGGCAAACTGGACCTGCCCGCAGCCACAAGCGCCGGATGGTGAACCTGTTGTCGAGCAAACGAACGATCACTTGCCAGCAGTGGCTTGACCGACAAAGCGCACGCCGGGACGCGGACACTCGTCCACGCTGAGCTCGAACACGTCCGGCCGCGCATAGTGGCCGACCACATCGAAGTCGTAGCGCGCACGCACCAGCTCGTCGGTATCGATTTCGGCGCAGAGCAGGCCGCGCTCGCCCACCAGCGGCCCGGCCAGCACCTCGCCGAGGGGGCCGACGATCACGCTGCCACCGTTGATCAACGGCCGCTCGGCCGGCCAGTTGGCCACCTCAAGACCCAGCGCCGCCGGAGAATCCTGCACCTGGCAGGCGCTGATGACGAAACAACGCCCTTCGGCGGCGATGTGGCGCATGCTGACCTGCCACAGTTCGCGCTCATCCACCGTCGGCGCGCACCACAGTTGCACGCCCTTGGCGTACATCGCGGTGCGCAGCAGCGGCATGTAGTTCTCCCAGCACACCGCCGCGCCAATGCGCCCGGCGCGGCCCTCCACCACCGGTAGCGTGGAGCCATCGCCCTTGCCCCAGATCAGCCGCTCGGTGCCGGTGGGCATCAGCTTGCGGTGCTTGGCCACCAGACCGCCCTCGGGCTCGAAGAACAGCACGGTGCAGTACAGGGTGTTGCCGCTGCGCTCGATCACCCCGAGCACCAGGCTCGCGCCGGTCCGTGCCGCCAACCCGGCCAGCGCCTCGGTCTCGACGCCCGGCACATCGATGGCGTTGGCGAAATAGCGGGCGAAGGCTTCGCGCCCTTCAGGCAGGCGATAACCGAGCTGGGTGCCAAACCCCTCGCCTTTCGGATAACCGCCGAGCAACGCCTCGGGCATTACCACCAGGCTGGCGCCGGCCTCGCGGATGGGCTGCTCGTAATCGAGGATCTGCGCCAGGGTAGCGGCCTTGCCCGCCGGCAACGAACCGATCTGCAAGGCGGCAACGATGGATCTTGGCATCTTGGAGACTCCTGTCAGAAGAAAGCCGAAAGGTGCGCGCCGCCGCAGCGCAAGTGCTCGCCTGACTCAGCGGTTGGCGCTGGCGGCGGCCATCATCTTGTTCACTTCACTGCGTACCAGCTGGTTGAACTCCACTGGCGACATGCCGTCGAGCTCGGCGCGCACCCATTCGGCCCACTTGCCCTTGCGCCGCGGTTTTTCCGCGATCAGCCGCGCGGCCTCGCCCTTGGCCTTGGCCAGGTTGTTCTGCCAGTACTCGAACAAACGCGCCTTCTCTGCCTCGATCTGCGCCCGTTCCTGGAAGCTCATGTTGGCCAGATTGAAACTCATGGGGGTATTACCTGCCGCTGGAAAATGGACGCTATCTTACACTTAGCGACGCGCCATCGGTACGCCGCTGCAACTTTCCCGGCGCCGTGGCATCCACTGTTCAACGCCCAACCCTTCATGAGGATGTGTACATGGCCAGGAAAACCGCCGCGCAAGCAGACAACGACCAGATCAAGGATCAGGTATTCAGCGAACTGCAGGCATTGATCGAGGAGTCGGAGAAACTGCTCAGCGACAGCGCGTCGCTGGTCGGGGAAGAAGCAGAGGGCCTGAGGGCGCAACTGGGGCTGAAACTGCGCCAGGCACGCGAAGCCACTGGCCGGCTGGGGGAGAAGGCGCAGCCGGTGGTCGAGGCGACCCAGGAATACATTGGCGGCCATCCCTGGCAGACGGTGGCGATCTCCGCGGGCTTCGGCCTGGTGGTCGGCCTCTTGCTCGGACGCCGGCAATAGCTCAGGCGGCTTGCGCCATCGGGATCCCACTGTGGAAGCGCAGTTCCTGGTCGGGTGAGGTGATCAGCCCGGCCTCGGCCTCGCGCACCTGCTCCACTACTTTGGCGATATCCGCCTCGTCACCGTACTGGTGAGCCAGTTTCAGATAGCCCTGGTAGTGTCGTGCCTCGCTCTTGAGCAAGCCGTGGTAGAACGTGCCGAGCTCTTCATCCAGGTGCGGCACCAGGGCGGCGAAGCGCTCGCAGCTGCGCGCCTCGATGAAGGCGCCCACCACCAAGGTATCGACCAGCTTGACCGGCTCATGGGCACGCACCAGCCGCCGCAGGCCCGAGGCATAGCGCCCGGCCGAGACCGGACGCAGCGGCACGCCACGGCGCTTCATAAGGCGCAGCACCTGCTCGTGGTGCACCAGCTCCTCGCGGGCCAGGCGCGACATCATGTTGATCAGGTCCAGGTGGGTGTTGTACTTGGCGATCAGGCTTAGCGCAGTGCTGGCGGCCTTGAATTCACAGTTCTTGTGATCGATCAGCAGCGTCTCCTGGTCGGCCAGCGCCGCCTCGATCCAGGCATCAGGGGTACGGCAACCGAGGAAGGCGTCGATTTCGGGAATCAGGGACATGGCACTCACAATCACACAGGACATCGGCAGGACCGGCGATTATACCGGCGACCGCGTCGAGCACCAGTGACTATGCTTGATACATATCAAGCGGCGGCGGCAGCGGCGCCGTCTATAGTCAGGCATTGGCCGCCATTCTGAACGGAGTTCACGCCCATGCAAGCCGTACGCAGCATTCTTGTCGTCCTCGACCCCGAGCACGCCCACAGCCTTGCCCTGACCCGGGCCAAGCTGATCGCCGGGGTGACCGGCGCGCGCCTGCACCTGCTGATGTGCGACAAGAAACAGGATCATGACGCGCTGCTCAGCCTGCTCAGCAGCCAATTGCATGACGACGGTTACGACAGTGTCACCCACGAGCAGCACTGGAAGGACAATCTGCACAAGTCGATCATCCATGTGCAGCAAGCCGAAGGCTGCGAACTGGTGATCAAGGAGCACCGGCCGGACAATCCGCTGCGCAAGGCCTTGCTCACCCCCAGCGACTGGAAACTGCTGCGCGAGTGCCCGTGCGCGGTACTGATGGTCAAGAGCGAGCGGCCATGGACGGGGGGCAGGATCCTGGCGGCCGTGGATGTCGGCAACCAGGATGAAGCCCATCGCCTGCTGCATGCCAGCATCATCGACCATGGCTATGACATTGCCAGCCTGGCCAAGGGCGAACTGCACGTGATCAGTGCCCATCCCTCGCCCATGCTGTCGGCGTCCGACCCGGTCTACCAGCTGACGGAGACCATCGAGAAACGCTATCGCGAGGCATGCCTGGCGTTCCAGGCGGAGTTCGATATTACCGATGACCGACTGCATATCGCCGAGGGGCCGGCGGATGTGTTGATTCCCCATACCGAGAAGAAGCTCGATGCCGTGGTGACCATTATCGGCACCGTGGCACGAACAGGTATCTCGGGGGCCTTGATCGGTAACACCGCGGAGGTCGTGCTGGACTCGCTGGAAAGCGATGTACTGGTGCTCAAGAGCGAGGAGGCCAAGGCGCACCTGGCCGAGCTGGCGCGGGGCTAGGCCCGCTTCGGGCAGGAGCCTCCAGGGCAGTGGCGAAATGCCTGGCATGCGCAGTCATCCAGGCATCGGTCGCCCCATCTCGGTGCAAAGTCACTAGAATGGGCGGTCTCTCCAGCCACAGAACCTTCCCATGGACATTGATCAGGCCCGTACCTTCCTGGAAATCGTCCGCTGCGGCAGCCTGGTCGCCGCCGCCGAACGCCTGTTCGTGTCGCAGACCGCGATCACCGCCCGGGTCCAGCGCCTGGAGCAGCAACTGGGCTGCCAGCTGTTCGTGCGCAGCCGCAATGGCGCCAGCCTCACCAGCGACGGCGAGGCGTTCGTCCCCTATGCCAACCAGCTGGTGCAGACCTGGGAAGCAGCACGCCGTGACCTGCCGCTGCCCCAGGGCTGCCAACAGGTGCTGCACGTGGGCGCCGAAGTGAGCCTGGGCAATCCGATGCTGCTCGACTGGGTCAGCGCCCTGCATCACGAGCTGCCCAGCCACGCCATCCGCAGCGAGGTCAGCGACGGCGAATCGCTGCTGCGCAAGGTGCAGATGGGCCTGCTCGACGCCGCGCTGGTCTACCAGCCGACCTATGGTCCGGGCCTGCAGGTCGAGCAGTTGATGGAAGAGAAGCTGATCCGCGTGCGTCGGGCCGATGCGCCCGATCCCTATGTCTACATCGACTGGGGCGAGGCTTTCCGTCGCCAGCACGATGCGGCCCTGCCCGAGCTGTCACGCCCGGCCCTGAGCTTCAACCTTGGGCCGCTGGCTCTGCAGTTCATCCTCGACCGTGGCGGCAGTGGCTATTTCCGTACGCGAGTGGTGCAGGCCTACCTGCAGAACGGCGTGTTCGAGCGCGTGCCCCAGGCGCCGGAGTTCACCTACCCGACCTTCCTGGTGCATGCCCGCGAGCGCGACAGCGAGGCCCTGCAACAGGCCTTCGGGGTGCTGCGCCGGCTGGTGGCCGCCGGCGAGAGCGACTGGTCACAACGCTGGGACCCGCTGATCTGAACCCGACGCGGCGGCGCTAAGCAGGCGTCGCTTGAGGCCGGCGATCAGGTCGGTCTGGGTGATCACCCCCACCAGGCGCTCGCCGTCGAGTACCGGCAGGCAGTGCAAGCCTTGCTCGCCGAGCAACGGCAGCAAGCGTTCCAGGGGCTGCCCGCCGTCGACACTGACCACCCGGCGACTCATCACCTGTTCCAGACGCACGGGCTGGCGACGGAACAGGCCACGCCAGCTGAATCGCCCACGGGCCATGGCCGCGCCGACCAGGTCGGTGAGGCTGACCATGCCGACCAGGTGGCCATCTTCCAGCACCGGCAAGGTCTTCAGGTGGTGATCGGCCAGCATCCGCCAGGCCTGCTCCAAGGTGGTGGCCGGAGTGGCGGCCTGCACGTCACGGGACATCACCGAGCGCGCGGTGATGCCGCCCAGGCTGCGCTGCAGGGCATGCTGCTCGGTGGCCAGGATGATGCGTTCCAGCTCGTCACGGGTAACGTCGACGAATTCGCCGATCTCTGCCAGGGCCTGGTCCAGGTCTTCGCCCCGGATACCAACCCGCTCGCCCGGCAGCGGGTCGTGGGTATGGTGCGGGTCCTTGCGCGGCGCCGCATTCTTGGGATAGCGCACGCCGGTCAGGCGGTTGTACAGCACCGCCACCGTCACCAGCACCAGCCCATTGAGCAGCACCGGTTCGAGCAGATGGTCCCCCATGGCCACCAGGCCCGGATCGGCCAGCACCGTGCTCACCGCCACGCCGCCAGCGGGCGGGTGCAGGCAGCGCAGCAGGCACATCCCCAGGATCGCGACACCCAGCGCCGCCGCCGCCACCCACAGGCCGTCACCGAAACCGTGGCGCATGGCCAGGCCCACCACGCCAGCCAGGGCATAGCTGCCCAGCACCGGCCAGGGCTGGGCCAGGGGCCCGGAGTGCACGGCGAATACCAGCACCGCCGAGGCCGCCAGCGGCCCAAGCAGGTGCAGGGCGATGGACGGGCCGTAGGCCAGGCTGCACAGGTAGCCGGCGAGAAACAGGCCCAGCAGCGCGCCGAGGCCAGCGCGCAACCACTCTCTGGGGGGAATGTTCAGGGGCGCCGGGAGCAGGCGCTGCAAGCGGGATTGGGGACGCGAGGCAGGCATCGAGGTATTCGGATCGTGTTCTTGTGCGAAAAAAGAAAGCCCAGCGCGACCGGCCTGGGCCCTGTGTTGCGCAATGCAATCGCGCAAGGGCTCCGTCCATGGATAAATGGAAACCGCAGGGTTTCGTGGGGAAGGATTGTGCCGGGCGCGGGTGACCATGGGCCAATTCAAAAAACTGCGGCTGTACTGCAATTTTTTTGCAGGGTTGATCCGCCTTTCTTCAAGGCATACGCCATCCCTGTGGGAACGGCCTCGCCGATCAACGCCCCTTGCGCGGCAGGTCAATGCTGACCCGCAACCCGCCCTGGGGGCTTTCCAGCAGCGCAATCCGCCCGCTCCAGGCCTCGACGATATCGCGCACGATGCCCAGTCCCAGGCCATGGCCATCGACCTGCTCGTCCAGCCGCGAACCGCGTTCAAGCACCTGCAGGCGCTGCGTCTCGGGGATGCCCGGGCCATCGTCGTCCACCCACAGCCGGTAACCCTCGGCGGTCGGCGCGATACCCAGGCGCACCTCGCTGTCGGCCCATTTGCAGGCGTTGTCCAGCAGGTTGCCGAGCAGTTCCAGCAGGTCTTCGCGGTCCCAAGGCAACAACAACCCGGGCGGTACATCGCGCTCGAGCAGCAGGCCCTCGCCATGGATCATGCCCAGCGTCGCCAGCAGCCCCGGCAACTCAGCGTCGCAGTCGAACTGCGCCCCCGGCAGCGCATCGCCGGCCAGGCGCGCGCGGTTGAGCTCGCGGGCCAGGCGCTGCTGGATCTGCTCGAGCTGCTCGCGCATCTGCGCACGTACCTCAGGCAATCCTTGGAGGCGCTCGCTGGCGGCCAGGCTGAGCAGGACCGCCAACGGTGTCTTCAAGGCATGGCCGAGGTTGCCCAGGGCATTGCGCGAACGCCGCAGGCTGTCCTCGGTGTGGGCCAGCAGGTGGTTGATCTGGTCCACCAGTGGTTGCAGCTCGCTGGGCACCTCGGCGTCCAGTTGCGAGCGCTGGCCCTGCTGCAACTGGGCGATCTGCTGGCGCGCCCGTTCCAGTGGACGCAGCGAACGGGTCACGGTGATGCGCTGCAGCACCAACACCAGCAGCAGCGCCACCAGGCCCAGGCCCAGGCCGATCTGCTGCATGCGCCGAAAGCCCTCGCGCACCGGCGAATAGTCCTGGGCCACGCTGATCGAGATGTCCTGCCCCAAACGCCGGTAATCGCCGCGATAGGCCAGCAGCTGCTGGCCCTCGGGCCCCAGTTCGTGGCCATCGTCCAGCCCCGGCTTGCCGGGCTTGGGCATGTCCATGTCCCACAACGAACGCGAGCGCCAGGTGCCCTGGTCGAAATCGATGCGAAAGTAGTAGCCCGAGAATGGCTGCTGGTAGGCGGCCGACAACCGTCGCTCGTCCAACTGCAAGCCGGAAGGGCCGCGCACCAGCGCCACCAGCAGGTTCTCGCTTTCCTTGCGCAGGCCGGCTTCCAGATAGCGCTGCAGCCCGGCTTCGAACAGCCACAGGGTCAACTGCGCCAGGGCCAGCCCCACCGCCACCAGCACCGCCACCAGGCCCAGGCTCAGGCGCGCCTGGATCGACTTCACGCGGCGCTCCCCGCGTACACGTAACCCTGGCCGCGGCGGGTTTCGATCACGCTGCGCCCCAGCTTGCGCCGCAGATGGTTGACGTGAACTTCCAGCACATTGGAATCGCGCTCGGTTTCACCGTCATACAAGTGCTCGGCCAGGTGGCTCTTGGACAGCACCTGCCCCGGGTGCAGCATGAAGTAGCGCAGCAGGCGGAATTCGGCGGCGGTGAGTTGGACATCGACACCCTCGCGGCTCACGCACTGTCGCGATTCATCCAGGTGCAGGCCGGCCGCTTCCAGCTTCGGCTGGTTGGCCAACCCCTTGGCCCGGCGCAGCAGGGCCTGGATGCGCAGTTGCAGCTCCTCGGGGTGGAAGGGCTTGCTCAGGTAATCGTCGGCGCCAGCCTTGAGCCCCTCGATCCGCTCGGCCCAGGAACCACGGGCGGTGAGGATCAGCACCGGAGTGGCCAAGCCGCCCGCCCGCCACTGCGCCAGCACCTCGAGCCCCGGCAGACCGGGCAGGCCGAGGTCGAGGATGATCAGGTCGTAGGGTTCGCTCTGGCCCTGGTACACCGCGTCGCGGCCATCGGCCAGCCAGTCCACGGCGTAGCCCTGGCGTTGCAGGGCGGCGGTCAGTTCATCGGCCAGGGGGACATTGTCCTCGACAAGCAACAGGCGCATCTCAGTCGTCTTCCTCGTCTTTGAGCAACTCGCCGGTGCGGGCATCGAGCTTGATCTCGCGCACCACGCCGGCCGGGGTCAGCAGTTCGACCTCGTACTCGTAGCGCTCGTGCTTTTCTTCCAGCTCCGCCTCCAGCAGCCGCGCCCCGGGGTAACGCCCCAGGGCGGACTCGAGCAGTTGCTCGAGCGGCAGGATGATGCCCTGTTGCCGAAGCGCCAGGGCTTCATCCTGATCCAGGTCGCGCGCGGCGGCCAGCGAGCATACGGTCATCAATGCGAAGGCAAGATAGCGCGTCGTTCGCGGTAGATCGCTCATCAGTTGTCCCGGGCGTCACGCAGCACTTCACCGGTCTTGGCATCGACGTCCACGTCCCACTCTGCCTTTTGCGCATCACGCAGCTCGACCTTGAGCACGTAGCGGCCATAGGTGTTTTCCAGCTCGGAATCCGTGATGGTGGCGTCTGGGTGTTTGGCCTTGGCGATGTCTGCGATTTTTTGCAGCGACTGAACGGTACCCGCCTTTTCCAAGCCACTGATCTCGTGAGCCGGCACATCGGCCAGGGCAACACTGGCGCCAAGTGTCAGGGCGGCGGCAGTAACAAGGGCAGTCAAAGTTTTCATGAGGTTCTCTCCAGCGAGATGTGTAATTTGTCTACGGGGTTAAGATTAACCACCGGCCCTTAACTCAACCTGAAAACAGCTGGCCGCATGATAGCGCAGCTCTTGGTGCCCATGCGCAGCCCCTTGCAGGAGCACCTCGGCAAGGCCGGCAAATCCCCTATACTGCCCGCCTGCCCCACCCGAGACCCCGCCATGAGCGCGATTCACATCAAGTACCCCGCCCTGACCTTCAAGGCCGGCCAGCGTGCCCTGCGGCAGATCCGCGAACGCGGCCTGCGGGCCGAAGATGTCGGTGTGTTGCCGGGCGCTGCCGGTGGCCCCAAGCCGCTGGGGATCCAGGGCCTGGACCTGGCGTTGTTCGGTGAATGGCTGACCAGCGCGCCGCGCCAGCGTGCGCTGATCGGCGCCTCGATCGGTGCCTGGCGCTTCGCCAGCGCCTGCCTCGACGATCCGGTCGCCGGCATCCGCCGCCTGGGCGAGCTGTACACCGAGCAGGACTTCGCCAAGGGCGTGACACCAAAAGAGATCAGCCAGAGCTGCCAGCGCATGCTCGACGACCTGCTGCAAGGCCGCGACGGGCAGGTCCTGACCAACCCGCACTACCGCCTGAACATCCTGGTGGTGAAGAGCCATGGCCAGCTCGCCCACGACCACCGCGGCCGCCTGGGCATGGGCCTGTCCTCGGTGATCGCCAGCAACCTGCTGGGGCGCGCGCGCCTGGGCCGGCATTTCGAGCGGGTCATCCTCCACGACCAACGCGCCGCGCCGCCGCTGGAGCCACTGACCGATTTCCCGTCGCGCAGCCTGCCGCTGGACCTGGCCAACCTGCGCCACGCCCTGCTCGCCTCGGGCTCGATCCCCATGGTCATGGAAGGCGTGCGCGACATCCCCGGCGCCGGGGCCGGCACCTACCGCGACGGCGGCCTGCTCGACTATCACCTGGACCTGCCCTACCAGGGCGACGACCTGGTGCTCTACCCGCACTTCACCGACAAGGTGGTGCCCGGCTGGTTCGACAAGGCCCTGCCCTGGCGCAAGGGCGACGCCACGCGCCTGCAGAACGTGCTGCTGATGACCCCGTCGCCGCAGTACCTGGCCGCCCTGCCCTACGGCAAGCTGCCAGACCGCAACGACTTCAAGCGTTTCATGGGCGATGCGCCGGGCCGCAGGCGCTACTGGTACCAGGCCATGGCCGAAAGCCGGCGCCTGGGCGACGAACTGCTGGAACTGATCGCCACCGGGCGGTTGCAGGATCGGTTGCAAGCCTTGTAGCGGGCATGCTGGTAGACTGCGCGCATCGTTGATTCACACAGAGTTATGCCAGCGTGGAAATCTTTAAGGAATTTACCTTCGAATCGGCTCACCGCCTGCCCAACGTCCCTGCCGGCCACAAGTGCGGTCGCCTGCATGGCCACTCGTTCAAGGTTGCCCTGCACCTGACCGGCCCGCTCGATCCGCACACCGGCTGGATCCGCGATTTCTCCGAGATAAAGGCGATCTTCAAGCCGATCTACGAGCAGTTGGACCACAACTACCTGAACGATATTCCAGGCTTGGAAAACCCCACCAGCGAAGTGATCGCCAAGTGGATCTGGGACCAGGTCAAGCCGCTGCTGCCGGAGCTGTCGAAGGTGCGCATCCATGAGACCTGCACCAGCGGGTGCGAGTACACCGGCGACTGATCTGCACCGGCCTTTTCGCGGGTAACCCGCGAAGAGGCCAGCACCGTTACCCCAGAGCTTCAGCCCTGCCCGCGGTCCAGGGCGTCTCGCAAAAAGCTCGGCGCGATATAGCGCTGGTAATGCGCCTCCGACAACAGGAAAAACTCCCGGTCGATGGCATCGCGCAACTGCGGCAGTTCCCAGTCGCGGAACTCCGGCAGCAGCGCCATCCCGTACGCCTCCAGGTCACGGATCATCCGCGCCCCACGGGCGATCAGCTGATACGCCCAGCAATACTCGGACTGGTGCGCGACGAAGCGGACCGAGCGCTGCTCCAGCTGCTGGCGCAGCAGCGCTTTGTCGAACACTTCCAGCTTGGCCATCATCACCTGCACCAGCAGTTGCTCCAGGCGCAGCCACACCGCGCGCTTCTGCTCGTCGTCGTAGCCGTTCCAGTGGATCACTTCGTGGTGAAAGCGCTTGCAGCCGCGGCACACCAGGTCGCCGTAGACCGTGGAGCACAGGCCGACGCAAGGGGTCTTGATGGATTGGTTGGACATGTAGAAACAACAGCTTGGCGGTGGAACACCGGTTCATGTTAGCCCTTTGTCTAACCAGGGTCACCCGTTAAAGTCATCTACGCCGCCTTACCTTCGGCTTATTTTTGCCGTAGAATCACTCCGCCTTTTCTAGGCAACAATGTCCGTTGGAAGCTGTTTTCAAAGCGTCACGAGCACAGTTGATCCGGTAGAACGGCGTTGGCCCTGTCCATGCAAGCGCGCATGGCCATGGCCAACCCCTCATCAGCCTTCCGTTCTACAGGCGTAAAACTTTGAAAGCAGCTTCTGTAAGGATTCTCTGCGACCCTGGCTTGCCGGCCCAAAAAGCCGTCTTGAGCGCATGGGTGCATGGGAATGCTGGATGAGCGTCCCGGACTCCCTTTAGGGACCACTGATGAGGGTAATAACTGTGCTTGAAGCCTACCGCAAACACATCGAAGAGCGTGCCGCTCTGGGTATCGTGCCCCAGCCGCTGAACGCCGAACAAACTGCAGGCCTGGTCGAGCTGCTGAAAAACCCGCCGGCCGGCGAAGAAGCCTTCCTCGTAGACCTGATCACCAACCGCGTTCCGCCAGGAGTGGACGAAGCCGCCTACGTCAAGGCCGCGTTCCTCTCCGCCGTCGCCAAGGGTGAAGCCAAATCCCCGCTGATCGACCGCAAGCACGCCACCGAGCTGCTGGGCACCATGCAGGGCGGCTACAACATCGAGACGCTGGTCGCGCTGCTGGACGACGCCGAACTGGGCGCCGTCGCGGCCGAACAGCTCAAGCACACCCTGCTGATGTTCGATGCCTTCCACGATGTGGCCGAAAAAGCCAAGGCGGGCAACGCCCACGCCAAGGCCGTGCTGGAATCCTGGGCTGCCGGCGAGTGGTTCACCAGCCGTCCGGCGATCGCCGACAAGTACACCCTGACCGTGTTCAAGGTGCCTGGCGAAACCAACACCGACGACCTGTCCCCTGCCCCTGACGCCTGGTCGCGCCCTGACATCCCGCTGCACGCCCTGGCCATGCTGAAGATGGCCCGCGACGGCATCGAGCCTTCGCAGCCAGGTTCGGTCGGCCCGCTGGCCCAGATCGAAGCCATGAAAGCCAAAGGCTTCCCGGTTGCCTACGTCGGTGACGTGGTCGGCACCGGTTCCTCGCGCAAATCCGCCACCAACTCGGTGCTGTGGTTCTTCGGCGACGACATCCCGTACGTGCCGAACAAGCGCGCCGGTGGTTTCTGCTTCGGCACCAAGATCGCCCCGATCTTCTACAACACCATGGAAGACGCCGGCGCCCTGCCGATCGAGTTCGACTGCACCAACCTGGCCATGGGCGACGTCATCGACGTCTACCCGTTCAAAGGTGAAGTGCGCCGCCACGGCAGCGACGAACTGGTCACCAACTTCGAGCTGAAGACCGAAGTACTGCTCGACGAAGTCCGCGCCGGCGGCCGTATCCCGCTGATCGTCGGCCGTGGCCTGACCGAGAAGGCCCGCGCCGAACTGGGCCAGGCCCCATCGGACCTGTTCAAGAAACCCGAGCAGCCAGCCGCTTCGACCAAGGGCTTCACCCTGGCGCAGAAGATGGTCGGTCGCGCCTGCGGCCTGCCGGAAGGCCAGGGCGTGCGTCCAGGCGCCTACTGCGAGCCGAAGATGACCACCGTCGGCTCCCAGGACACCACGGGCCCGATGACCCGCGACGAGCTGAAAGACCTGGCGTGCCTGGGCTTCTCCGCCGACCTGGTGATGCAGTCGTTCTGCCACACCGCGGCCTATCCGAAGCCGATCGACGTCACCACCCACCACACCCTGCCAGACTTCATCCGCACCCGTGGCGGCGTGTCGCTGCGCCCGGGCGACGGCATCATCCACAGCTGGCTGAACCGCATGCTGATGCCTGACACCGTGGGTACCGGTGGCGACTCGCACACCCGCTTCCCGATCGGCATCTCGTTCCCGGCAGGTTCCGGCCTGGTGGCCTTCGCCGCCGCCACCGGCGTCATGCCGCTGGACATGCCAGAATCCGTGCTGGTGCGCTTCAAGGGCAAACTGCAGCCAGGCATCACCCTGCGTGACCTGGTCCACGCGATCCCTTACTACGCCATCCAGAAGGGCCTGCTGACCGTCGAGAAGAAGGGCAAGAAGAACATCTTCTCCGGCCGCATCCTCGAGATCGAAGGCCTGAACGAGCTGACCGTCGAGCAAGCCTTCGAGCTGTCCGACGCCTCGGCCGAACGTTCCGCTGCCGGTTGCACCATCAAGCTGCCAGAGAAGGCCATCGCCGAGTACCTGCAGTCCAACATCACCCTGCTGCGCTGGATGATCGGCGAAGGCTACGGCGATGCCCGCACCCTGGAGCGCCGCGCCCAGGCCATGGAAGCCTGGCTGGCCAAGCCTGAGCTGCTGTCGGCCGACGCCGACGCCGAGTACGCCGAGATCATCGAGATCGACCTGGCCGACGTCAAGGAGCCTGTGCTCTGCGCGCCGAACGACCCGGACGATGCCCGCCTGCTGTCCTCGGTACAAGGCGAGAAGATCGACGAAGTGTTCATCGGCTCGTGCATGACCAACATCGGTCACTTCCGCGCTGCCGGGAAGCTGCTGGACAAGGTCAAGGGCGGTATTCCGACCCGTCTGTGGCTGGCTCCGCCAACCAAGATGGACGCCCACCAGCTGACCGAAGAAGGCTACTACGGCATCTACGGCAAGGCTGGCGCGCGCATGGAAATGCCAGGCTGCTCGCTGTGCATGGGTAACCAGGCACGTGTGCAGACCGGTTCGACCGTGGTCTCCACCTCGACCCGTAACTTCCCGAACCGTCTGGGCGACGCCACCAACGTGTACCTGGCCTCGGCCGAGCTGGCTGCTGTCGCTTCGATCATCGGCAAGCTGCCGACCGTCGAGGAGTACATGCAGTACGCGAAAGACATCGACAGCATGGCTGCCGACGTCTACCGCTACCTGAGCTTCGACCAGATCGCCGAGTTCCGCGAAGCGGCGGCCAACGCCAAGATCCCGGTGGTTCAGGCGTAAGCTGAGCAGTACGTTGTAGAAGAAAGCCCCGGTAGCGATACCGGGGCTTTTTTGTTGGATTTACGATCCTGTCGCGGGGCAAGCCCGCTCCCACGTCAACATGAATTTCCCCCCGCGGGAGCGGGCTTGCCCCGCGATTGTCGTCAGATCACGAACAGATCAACGAACCTGTGCACCGGCATCACCTCCAGCGCCTGCTGATCCTTGCACACGTCCAGGATCGCCTCACAGCGCTGCCGCGCGAACCGCGTCGCCAGGTTCTCGCGGAACTTGGCCTCGAGCAAGGGCATCCCCTCCTCCCGCCGCCGCCGATGCCCGATCGGGTACTCCACCACCACCTGCGGCGTGTGCGAGCCATCCTTGAAGAACACTTGCACGCCATTGGCGATGGAGCGCTTGTCGGCCTCCAGGTACTCGCGAGTGAAGCGCGGCTCCTCGACGATCACCATCTTCTCGCGCAGGCGATCGATGCTCGGGTGCGCGGCGTGGAAGGCATCCTCGTAGTGCTCCGCCACCAAGTCACCGAAGATCAGCGGCACGGCGGTCATGTACTGCAGGCAGTGGTCGCGGTCGGCGGCGTTGGCCAGCGGCCCCTCCTTGGAAATGATGCGGATCGCCGACTCATGGGTGGTAATGACGATCCGGTCGATCTCGTGCAGGCGGTTGCGCACCTGCGGGTGCAGGGTCACTGCAGCCTCGCAGGCGGTCTGGGCGTGGAACTCGGCGGGGAAACTGATCTTGAACAGCACGTTTTCCATCACGTAGCTGCCCAACGGCTGCGGCAGGCGCAGTTCACGCAGCGGCTCGGGCTTGAGCGCCAAGTCCTTGTTGGTGTGGCTGAACGACACATCGTAGAAGCCCCACTGTCTGGCGGTCAGCGCACCGGGCACGCCCATCTCGCCACGCAGGGCAATATCGGCCAGGCGCACGCCGCGGCTGGAAGCATCCCCCGCCGCCCACGACTTGCGCGACCCGGCGTTGGGCGCGTGACGGTAGGTGCGCAGGGCCTGGCCATCGACGAAGGCGTGGGACAGCGCCGACAGCAACTGCTCGCGATTGGCGCCCATGAGCCTGGCGCAGACCGCCGCGGAGGCGACCTTGACCAGCAGCACATGATCCAGGCCGACCCGGTTGAACGAATTCTCCAGCGCCAGCACGCCCTGGATCTCGTGGGCCATGACCATGGCATCGAGTACCTCGCGCATGACCAGGGGCGCCTCGCCATTGGCCACACGCTTTTGCGAGAGGTGGTCGGTGACCGCCAGGATGCCGCCGAGGTTGTCCGAGGGGTGGCCCCACTCCGCCGCCAGCCAGGTGTCGTTGTAGTCCAGCCAGCGGACGATGCAGCCAATGTCCCAGGCGGCCTTGACCGGATCGAGGCGATAGCTGGTACCAGGCACGCGGGCGCCATGGGGGACAAGGGTGCCCTCGACCAGCGGGCCTAGGTGCTTGGTGCATTCAGGAAAGCGCAGGGCCAGCAGGCCGCAGCCCAGGGTGTCCATCAGGCAATAGCGGGCGGTGTTCAGGGCTTCGGCGGAATCGACGCGATAGCCAAGCACGTAGTCGGCGAGGGTCTGCAGGACCTGGTCGTAGTCGGGGCGGGTGTTGAGGTCTACGTTTGCGCTCATATACAGCTCCCTTCAAGATTGCCGGGGCTGCTCTGCAGCCCCAACCAACGAAAGCCGAACGCTAGATGCCCTAGAAACTATCACCGGGCACGCGCACCCAGCCCTCCATCAGCACCCGAGCACTTCGGCTCATGATTGCCTTGGTCACGGTCCACTGCCCATCCACCTGACGCGCCTCGGCCCCGACCCGCAACGTCCCGGACGGATGACCGAAACGCACGGCACTGCGTTCACCGCCACCGGCGGCAAGGTTGACCAGCGTCCCCGGGATCGCCGCGGCGGTGCCGATGGCGACCGCCGCGGTGCCCATCATCGCGTGGTGCAGCTTGCCCATCGACAACGCACGCACCAGCAGGTCGACGTCCTCGGCTGCGACAACCTTGCCACTGGAGGAGGTATAGCCGGTCGGCGCCGCGACGAACGCGACCTTCGGCGTGTGCTGGCGCCCGGCGGCCTGGTCGATGTGCTCGATCAGCCCCATGCGCACCGCGCCATGGGCACGGATGATCTCGAAACGCTGCAATGCCGCGGCATCGCCGTTGATCGCGTCCTGCAGCTCGGTTCCGGTATAGCCGATATCGGCGGCATTGACGAAGATGGTCGGGATGCCGGCGTTGATCAGGGTCGCCTTGAAGGTGCCGACACCCGGCACCTCGAGATCATCGACCAGGTTGCCGGTGGGGAACATCGCCCCGCCGTCACCGTCCTCGTCGGCGGCCGGATCAAGGAATTCCAGCTGCACCTCGGCGGCCGGGAAGGTCACGCCATCGAGCTCGAAATCGCCGGTTTCCTGCACCTCGCCTTCGGTGATCGGCACATGGGCGATGATGGTCTTGCCGATATTGGCCTGCCAGATCCGCACGGTGGCGATACCATTGCGCGGAATCCGACTGGCATCGACCAGCCCGCTGCTGATGGCGAACGAGCCGACCGCGGCGGACAGGTTGCCGCAGTTGCCGCTCCAGTCGACGAAGGCCTTGTCGATCGACACCTGGCCGAACAGGTAGTCGACGTCGTGGTCGGGCTTGATGCTCTTGGACAGGATCACCGTCTTGCTGGTGCTGGAGGTGGCGCCGCCCATGCCGTCGATCTGCTTGCCGTACGGGTCGGGGCTGCCGATCACCCGCAGCAGCAGGGCGTCGCGGGCAGGACCAGGAATCTGCGTCTGCTCGGGCAGGTCCTGGAGGCGGAAGAACACACCTTTGCTGGTGCCGCCGCGAATATAGGTGGCGGGAATTTTGATCTGGGGTACGTGAGCCATTGTCTTGGGCATCCTGATAGTCCGGTGAAGTACCCTGGGGCTGCCCTGCAGCCCTTTCGCGACACAAGGCCGCTCCCACAGGTACTGCGCCGCTCGTTGTGGGAGCGGCCTTGTGTCGCGAAAGGGCCGCAAAGCGGCCCCCGTTTCATGCTCAGGCCGCCCCCTCCAGGAAGTCCTGGGCAAAGCGCTGCAGCACCCCACCCGCCTCGTAGATCGATACCTCTTCGGCGGTATCCAGGCGACAGGTCACCGGCACCTCCACACGCTCGCCATTGCGCCGCGTCACCACCAGGGTCAGCGTCGCCCGTGGCGTGCGCTCGCCGAGCACATCGTAGGTCTCGCTGCCGTCCAGGCCCAGGGTCTTGCGGTCGGTGCCCGGCTTGAACTCCAGCGGCAGCACGCCCATGCCCACCAGGTTGGTGCGGTGGATACGTTCGAAGCCTTCGGCGACGATGGCCTCGACTCCGGCCAGACGCACGCCTTTGGCCGCCCAGTCACGGGACGAGCCCTGGCCGTAGTCGGCACCGGCGACGATGATCAGCGGCTGCTTGCGCTCCATGTAGGTCTCGATGGCCTCCCACATGCGGGTCACCTTGCCTTCCGGCTCAAGGCGCGCCAGCGAACCCTGCTTCACGCTGCCATCGTCCTTGCACACCATCTCGTTGAACAGCTTGGGGTTGGCGAAGGTGGCGCGCTGGGCGGTCAGGTGGTCACCGCGGTGGGTGGCGTAGGAGTTGAAGTCCTCCTCCGGCAGGCCCATCTTCGCCAGGTACTCACCCGCGGCGCTGTCGAGCATGATGGCATTGGACGGTGACAGGTGGTCGGTGGTGATGTTGTCCGGCAGCACCGCCAGCGGGCGCATGCCACGCAGGGTACGCTCACCGGCCAGGGCGCCTTCCCAATACGGCGGACGGCGGATGTAGGTGCTCATCGGGCGCCATTCATACAGCGGCGCGACTTTCGGCCCCTTGTCTTCCTCGATGGTGAACATCGGGATGTACACCTGGCGGAACTGCTCAGGCTTGACCGAGGCGCGCACCACGGCGTCGATCTCTTCATCGCTCGGCCAGATGTCCTTCAGGCGAATCTCCTTGCCGTCGACCACGCCCAGCACATCCTTCTCGATATCGAAGCGGATGGTGCCGGCGATGGCGTAGGCCACCACCAGCGGCGGCGAAGCCAGGAACGCCTGCTTGGCGTACGGGTGGATGCGCCCGTCGAAGTTGCGGTTGCCCGATAGCACGGCGGTGGCGTACAGGTCGCGGTCGATGATTTCCTGCTGGATCACCGGGTCCAGCGCGCCGGACATGCCGTTGCAGGTGGTGCAGGCGAAGGCGACGATGCCGAAGCCCAGCTGCTCCAATTCCTGCTCCAGCCCTGCTTCCTTGAGGTACAACTGCACGGCCTTGGAGCCCGGCGCCAGCGACGACTTGACCCATGGTTTGCGGACCAGGCCGAGCTTGTTGGCGTTGCGCGCCAGCAGGCCGGCGGCGATCACGTTGCGCGGGTTGCTGGTGTTGGTGCAGCTGGTGATGGCGGCGATGATCACCGCGCCATCGGGCATCTGCCCAGGCACTTCTTCCCATTGGCCGGCGATGCCCTTGGCCGCCAGGTCGCTGGTGGCCACGCGGGCGTGCGGGTTGGACGGGCCGGCCATGTTGCGCACCACGCTCGACAGGTCGAAGCTCAGGGCGCGCTCGTACTCGACCTTGGCCAGGCTGTCGGCCCACAGGCCGGTGGCCTTGGCATAGGTTTCCACCAGCTGCACTTGCTGGTCATCGCGGCCGGTGAGCTTGAGGTAGTCGATGGTCTGCTGGTCGATGGCGAACATCGCCGCGGTGGCGCCGTATTCCGGGGCCATGTTGGAGATGGTGGCGCGGTCGCCCAGGGTCAGCGCGCTGGCGCCGGCGCCGTGGAACTCCAGGTAGGCGCCGACCACCTTCTGCTTGCGCAGGAACTCGGTGAGCGCCAGCACCAGGTCGGTGGCGGTGATGTTCGGCGCCAGGCGACCGGTCAGCTCGACGCCGACGATCTCCGGCAGGCGCATCCACGAGGCGCGGCCGAGCATAACGTTCTCGGCCTCCAGGCCGCCGACGCCAATGGCGATCACACCCAGGGCATCCACGTGCGGGGTGTGGCTGTCGGTGCCGACACAGGTGTCCGGGTAGGCCACGCCGCGATCGTTGTGGACCACCGGCGACATCTTCTCCAGGTTGATCTGGTGCATGATGCCGTTGCCCGGCTGGATCACGTCGACGTTCTTGAAGGCCTGCTTGGTCCAGTTGATGAAGTGGAAACGGTCTTCGTTGCGGCGATCCTCAATGGCACGGTTCTTCTCGAACGCCTGCGGGTCGAAGCCGCCGCACTCCACGGCCAGCGAGTGGTCGACGATCAGTTGCACCGGCACCACCGGGTTGACCTGGGCCGGGTCGCCGCCTTTGTCTGCAATGGCATCGCGCAGGCCGGCCAGGTCGACCAGGGCGGTCTGGCCGAGGATGTCGTGGCAGACCACGCGGGCGGGGAACCAGGGAAAGTCGAGGTCGCGCTTGCGCTCGATCAGCTGCTCCAGCGAGGCGTTGAGCGTGGCCGGATCACAGCGGCGCACCAGGTTTTCGGCCAGCACGCGGGAGGTGTACGGCAGGCCGTCGTAGGCGCCGGGCTTGATCGCCTCGACCGCGGCACGGGCGTCGAAGTAGTCCAGGGCGGTGCCTGGCAGGTTCTTGCGGAATGCGGTGTTCATATCGTTATCGGGCTCGGTCACGGTGTTCAGTAGGCAGGTCTGGCCTTGGGGGGCTGCGCAGCAGCCCCAGCGAGCTATGACTCAACGCTGCTCGATCGGCACGAACTGGCGCTGCTCGACGCCGACGTACTCGGCGCTCGGGCGGATGATGCGGTTGTTGGCGCGCTGTTCGAACACGTGCGCGGCCCAACCAGTCAGGCGCGAGCAGACGAAGATCGGGGTGAACAGCTTGGTCGGAATGCCCATGAAGTGGTACGCCGAGGCATGGTAGAAGTCGGCGTTGGGGAACAGGCGCTTCTGCTCCCACATAGTCTTGTCGATGGCTTCGGAAACCGGGTACAGGACCTTGTCGCCCACTTCATCGGCGAGTTGCTTGGCCCAGCCCTTGATCACCTCGTTGCGCGGATCGGACTCTTTATAGATGGCGTGGCCGAAGCCCATGATCTTGTCCTTGCGCTCGAGCATGCGCAGCAGCTCGGCAGTGGCTTCCTGCGGAGTCTGGAAGCGTTCGATCAGCTCCATCGCCGCTTCGTTGGCGCCGCCGTGCAGCGGGCCGCGCAGCGAGCCGATGGCCGCAGTCACGCAGGAGTACAGGTCGGACAGGGTCGAGGCGCAGACCCGGGCGGTGAAGGTCGAGGCGTTGAACTCGTGCTCGGCGTAGAGGATCAGCGAGACGTTCATCACCTTGACGTGCAACTCGCTCGGTTTCTTGCCGTGCAGCAGGTGCAGGAAGTGGCCGCCGAGGGTGTCCTCGTCGCTGGTGCAGTCGATGCGCACGCCGTGGTGGGTGAAGCGGTACCAATAGCACATCACCGCCGGGAACAGCGCCAGCAGGCGGTCGGTCTTCTCGCGCTGGGCGTCGAAGGTCAGTTCCGGCTCCAGGGTGCCGAGCACCGAGCAGCCGGTGCGCATCACGTCCATCGGGTGGGCATCGCGCGGGATGCGCTCGAGCACTTCCTTCAGCGCTTGCGGCAGGTCGCGCAGGCCCTTGAGCTTGCGCTTGTAGTCGGCAAGCTCCGCCTCGCTCGGCAGCTCGCCGTACAGCAGCAGGTAGGCGACTTCCTCGAACTCGGCGCCGGCGGCCAGGTCGCGCACGTCATAGCCGCGGTAGGTCAGGCCGGCCCCGGCCTGGCCGACGGTCGACAGCGCGGTCTGGCCGGCCACCTGGCCACGCAGGCCCGCGCCACTGAGTACTTTTGCTTCGGCCATGGTGTTTCTCCTTTCTTGAATTTGTTATCGAAGTCTTTTCTGGCTAATCGGATATCGGGCCTGTTCGCCGGCAAGCCGGCTTCTACAGGGCGACGTGCGCTTGAATCATCCCTTCTTCTGCGCGAACAGCGCATCGAGGCTCTGCTCGAAGGCGTGGTAGCCGATGGCATCGTAGAGCTCCATGCGGGTCTGCATGGTGTCGATCACGTTCTTCTGCGTGCCGTCACGGCGCAGCGCGGTGTAGACGTTCTCGGCCGCCTTGTTCATGGCGCGGAAAGCCGACAGCGGGTAGAGCACCAGCGACACGTCGACCGAGGCCAGCTCCTCGGTGGTGTACAGCGGCGTGGCGCCGAACTCGGTGATGTTGGCCAGGATCGGCGCCTTCACCCGGTCGGCGAAGGTCTTGTACATCGAAAGCTCGGTAATGGCTTCCGGGAAGATCATGTCGGCGCCGGCCTCGATGCAGGCGGCAGCGCGGTCCAGGGCGGCGTTCAGGCCTTCCACCGCCAGCGCGTCGGTGCGCGCCATGATCACGAAACTGTCGTCGCTGCGAGCATCCACGGCGGCCTTGATGCGGTCGACCATCTCCTGCTGCGAGACGATCTCCTTGTTCGGGCGATGGCCACAGCGCTTGGCGCCGACCTGGTCCTCGATATGAATGGCCGCGGCGCCGAACTTGCTCATCGACTTGACGGTGCGGGCGACGTTGAAGGCCGAGGCGCCGAAGCCGGTGTCGACATCCACCAGCAGCGGCAGGTCGCACACATCGGTGATGCGCCGTACGTCGGTGAGCACGTCGTCCAGGCCGCTGATACCCAGGTCCGGCAGGCCCAGGGAGCCGGCGGCGACACCACCGCCGGACAGGTAGATGGCCTTGAAGCCGGCACGCTTGGCCAGCAGGGCGTGGTTGGCGTTGATGGTCCCGACCACCTGCAGCGGATGTTCGGCGGCGACCGCGTCACGGAAACGCTGGCCGGGCGTGCTCTTCACTGTCATGACTCACCTCGTGGGCTATTGTTGTCGGCACCTTGGTAGTGGCGCTCGATATTGCGTTTGGACGCGCCGATGTGGCGGCGCATCAGGAGTTCTGCCAGTTCGCCGTCGCGGGCTTCGATTGCATCGAGGATGCGATGGTGCTCGGCGAAGGCCTGGCGC
This sequence comes from Pseudomonas sp. TE6283, assembly GCF_054060555.1. Lineage (NCBI taxonomy): Bacteria > Pseudomonadati > Pseudomonadota > Gammaproteobacteria > Pseudomonadales > Pseudomonadaceae > Pseudomonas > Pseudomonas sp. TE6283. Next base: position 86,864 of record NZ_JBSSDH010000004.1, on the reverse strand, counting down.
GGGCGGTTGGGCGTGCTGGAGAACTGGATGCGGTACATGCGCACCAGTTGGTAAAGCTCGCCGCAGAGCATCTTGTACAGGGTCTGGTTGCCGCTGCCCTGGATGATCCGGTAGTGGAAGTCGTAGTCGCCTTCCTGCTGGTAGTAGCCCTGCCCGGCCTGGAACGCGGCGTCGCGCTCGTGGGTGTCGAGCACATGGCGCAACTCGTCGATGGCCGCCTGGCTCATGCGTTCGGCGGCCAGGCGGCAGGCCATGCCTTCAAGGGATTCGCGGATTTCGTACAGCTCGATCAACTCGGCATGGCTGAGCGACACCACCCGGGCGCCGACATGGGGCACGCGCACCAGCAGGCGCTGGCCCTCCAGGCGGTGGATCGCCTCGCGCAGCGGGCCGCGGCTGATGCCGTAGGTGCGCGCCAGCTCCGGCTCGGAGATCTTGCTGCCGGGGGCGATCTCGCCCTTGACGATGGCGGCCTGGATGCGCCGGAAGACGTGCTCCGAGAGGGTCTCGGTCTCGTCCTGAGGCAGCGTGGTGGCCGGGGCTGTGTCCAGCATGATTGTCGACACCTTCAAAATCAGTGACGCCAAAACTAGCCAAATAGAGGAATGGAGTCAAAGACAAAAAGAATATTGTCGACAATCGTCTAATAACGAACTTACCCCGCCTTCATGGGGTCTGATCGCGGGCGCGCTGGCGTCAAGACATCAGCGTGATAGAATGCCGCGCTCCTTCGGGAGCATGGATAGTGTGTCTGTCATCATTTCATGTTGTTGACAGATCAATGAGGACGCTTGGCCAGTCGCCTTGCCCTGAAACCTGCACAGCACCGCGCCAGGATTATGAGACTCAAACCCGCTTTATTGCTGCTCTGCCTGACCCTGCTGCCGGCGCTCGCGCCCGCGGCCGAGAAAACCGTGTACGGCCTGAACGAATACGCCCGCCTGGGCGACCTTGACCTGGAAGTGGCTGCCAAGCTCGACACCGGCGCCAAGACCGCCTCGCTCAGCGCCCGCGACATCAAGCGTTTCAAGCGCAACGGCGAGAGCTGGGTGCGCTTCTACCTGGCCATCGACGCCGCGCACAAGCACCCCATCGAACGCCCCCTGGCCCGCGTCAGCAAGATCAAGCGCCGCGCCGGGGACTATGATGCCGACTCGGGCAAGGCCTACACTGCCCGCCCGGTCATCGAACTCGAGATCTGCATGGGCCAGACGCAACGTACCATCGAGGTCAACCTCACCGACCGCAGCGCCTTCCAGTTCCCGCTGCTGATCGGTTCCGAGGCCCTCAAGCACTTCGGTGCGCTGGTCGACCCAAGCCTTAAATACGCGGCCGGCAAACCTGCCTGCGCCACCGAAGCTCCCAAAGCAGAGTAATTCCGATGCGCTCTCTTACCCTTCACCTGAAAGTCCTGATCACCGTCCTGGTGCTGCTGGGCATCGCGATCACGGCCTACCAGATCTTCGCCCTCGGCATCCCGGTGACCGAGGATGAGACCGACGACCTGTGGAACATCGACGCCAAGGTCGAGTTCGTCGCCAGCGCCAAGGATCCGGTCAAGGTGCAGATGTTCGTGCCCCCGCTGAACCGTGACTACGTGAGCCTCAACGAGAGCTTCATCTCCAACAACTACGGGGTCAGCGTCAACCGCGCCGACGGCAACCGCAAGGTGACCTGGTCGGCCCGTCGCGCCAGCGGCAACCAGACCCTCTACTACCGCCTGGTGCTGACCAAGCGCTACAGCAACGAAAAGACCAAGATCAAGGGCCCGACCTTCCGCGACAGCCTGGCCGTCGAGGGCCCGGAGAAGATCGCCGCCGAAGCGCTGATGGCACCGATCCGCCAGCACTCGGCCGACGTCGAGACCTTCGTCAGCGAGACCATCAAGCGTGTCAACAATGTCAACGACGACAACGCCAAGCTGCTGCTGGCCGGCGACAACTCACCGCTGAAGAAGGCCCAGGTCATCGACCTGCTGCTGTCCATCGCCCACGTGCCGCTGGAGAAGGTTCACACCATCCGCCTGGTGGCCGACACCCCGCAGAGCCCCGAACTGTGGCTGCGCAGCTTCAACGGCAACGACTGGCTGTACTTCAACCCGGAGACCGGCGAGCAGGGCCTGCCCAGCGACCGCCTGCTGTGGTGGACCGGTGACGACAACCTGATCACCGTCGATGGCGGCAAGAAGGCCACCGTCACCTTCAGCATGAACAACAGCGAGATGAACGCCATCCGCCTGGCCAAGCTGACCGACGAGAACACCGACGCCGACTTCCTCGAATACTCGCTGTACGGCCTGCCGCTGCAGACCCAGCAGACCTTCATGATCATGGTGATGATCCCGATCGGCGTGCTGGTGATCCTGGTGCTGCGCAACCTGATCGGCATCCAGACCCTGGGTACCTTCACCCCGGTGCTGATCGCCCTGGCCTTCCGCGAGACCCAGCTGGGCTTCGGCATCATCCTGTTCACGGTGATCACCGCCCTGGGCCTGTCGCTGCGCTCGTACCTTGAGCATCTCAAGCTGCAGATGCTGCCGCGCCTGTCGGTGGTACTGACCTTCGTCGTGGTGCTGATCGCCGCCATCAGCCTGTTCAGCCACAAGCTGGGCCTGGAGCGCGGCCTGTCGGTGGCACTGTTCCCGATGGTGATCCTGACCATGACCATCGAACGCCTGTCGATCACCTGGGAAGAGCGTGGCGGCGGCCATGCCATGAAAGTGGCCGTTGGCACCCTGTTCGCCGCCTCCATCGCGCACCTGCTGATGACCGTGCCGGAAGCGGTGTACTTCGTCTTCACCTTCCCGGCGGTACTGCTGATCCTGGTGGGCTTCATGCTGGCGATGGGTCGCTACCGCGGCTACCGCCTGACCGAGCTCGTACGCTTCAAGGCATTCCTGAAGAAGGCTGACGCCTGATGTTCGGCCTGATCAAGACGTGGAAAGCCCTGGAGGCCCGGGGCATCATGGGTATCAACCGGCGCAACGCGGACTACGTGCTGAAGTACAACAAGCGCCACCTGTACCCGATCGTCGACGACAAGATCATCACCAAGGAGCGTGCCCTGGCGGCCGGCATCCATGTACCGGAGATGTACGGCATCATCGAGACCGAGAAGCAGATCGAGAAACTCGACGAGATCATCGGCGGGCGCAGCGACTTCGTCATCAAGCCGGCCCAGGGCGCCGGCGGTGACGGCATCCTGGTGATCGCCGACCGCTTCGAGGACCGCTACCGCACGGTCTCCGGCAAGATCATCAGCCACGAGGAGATCGAGCACCAGATCTCCAGCATCCTTACCGGCCTGTACTCGCTGGGCGGGCACCGCGACCGCGCGCTGATCGAGTACCGGGTCACCCCGGACCAGATCTTCAAGAGCATCAGCTACGAAGGCGTGCCGGACATCCGCATCATCGTGCTGATGGGCTACCCGGTGATGGCCATGCTGCGCCTGCCGACCCGCCAGTCCGGCGGCAAGGCCAACCTGCACCAGGGCGCCATCGGCGTGGGCGTTGACCTGGCCACCGGCCTCACCCTGCGCGGCACCTGGCTGAACAAGATCATCAGCAAGCACCCGGACACCACCAACGCGGTGGACGGCGTGCAGTTGCCGAACTGGGACGGCTTCATGAAGCTTGCCGCCAGCTGCTACGAGCTGTGCGGCCTGGGCTACATCGGCGTGGACATGGTTCTGGACCAGGACAAGGGCCCGCTGATCCTCGAGCTCAACGCCCGCCCCGGCCTGAACATCCAGATCGCCAACGACTGCGGCCTGACCCAGCGCACCCACGCCATCGAGGCGCACCTGGAGATGCTGGCCAAGGAAGGTCGCAGCGAGGATGCCGAGCAGCGCGTGAAGGTCTCGCAGGGCTTGTTCGGACACGTCAATCCGCTATAGCCCAGGCCCTGCGCAATCCCTGTAGGAGCGGCCCTTTCGCGACACAAGGCCGCTCCTACAGGGGAACTGCGCAGAACCGGACGATGAATGTCGCTGCCAGCGCTAGGCGCATTTCCCCCACGGGTCTACAATCGCCCACCTCGCTTGTTCATCGCCGTCCATCCTGATGCCGACCTGTACGCTCCACCCCCTGCCTTACCAGCCCGACCCCGCCTTCTACTTCGAACGCCTGCGCCGCGCGCCCGGTGCGATCCTGCTCGACAGCGCCCGCCCGGGTGCCGAACGCGGTCGCTACGACCTGCTCAGCGCCTGGCCGTTGCAGCAGTTGCAGGCAAATCCCGAGGAAGACGGTCGCGACTACCTGCAGCGGCTACGCCAGGCCCTGGCCGACCTGGGGACGGCACAATTGCCCGAGGGCATCGAGCTGCCGTTCGCCGGCGGCCTGATCGGCTACCTGAGCTACGACTTCGGCCGGCGCCTGGAGCAGTTGCCGACACACGCGGTCGACGACCTCGGCCTGCCCGATGCCCGGCTGGGGCTGTATGCCTGGGCGCTGGTGTCCGACCATCGGCTGGGCAGGAGCCAACTGGTCTTTCACCCAAGCCTGCCACAGACCGAACGGCAACGGCTCATCGCGCTGTTCGACGCCAGCACCCCGGGCGACACCGGCGACTTCCACCTGCTCGCCCCCATGACCGGCGATCTTCACCCCGAGCAGTATCGGGCGGCGTTCGACCAGGTGCAGCGCTACATCCAGGCCGGCGACTGCTACCAGATCAACCTCACCCAGCGCTTTCGCGCCCCCTGCCAGGGCGACCCGTGGCGCGCCTACCAGGCCCTGCGCGCTGCCTGCCCGACGCCGTTCTCCGGTTACCAGCAGCTGGATGAAGGCACGGCGCTGCTGAGCTTCTCCCCCGAGCGCTTCATCCGTGTCTGCCAGGGCGAGGTCGAGACCCGTCCGATCAAGGGCACCCGCCCGCGCGCCGCCGACCCGGTGGAGGACGCACGCAACGCCGCCGAGCTGCTGGCCAGCCCCAAGGACCGCTCGGAAAACCTGATGATCGTCGACTTGCTGCGCAACGACATCGGCCGCACCTGCCAGACCGGCTCGGTGAAGGTACCGGAGCTGTTCAGCCTGGAGAGCTACCCCAACGTTCATCACCTGGTCAGCAGCGTGGTCGGCCGCCTGGCTGCCGGCAAGGACGCCCTGGACCTGATCGCCGGCAGCTTCCCCGGCGGTTCGATCACCGGCGCGCCGAAGATCCGCGCCATGCAGATCATCGACGAGCTGGAGCCGGCGCGCCGGGCGCTGTACTGCGGCTCGCTGCTGTATGTCGACGTGCGCGGCGAGATGGACAGCTCCATCGCCATCCGCAGCCTGCTGGTCAAGGATGGCCAGGTCAGTTGCTGGGGCGGCGGCGCGGTGGTGGCCGACTCGGACTGGCAGGCCGAGTACGAGGAGTCGATCGCAAAGGTGCGGGTGCTGATGGAAACGCTGCAGGCCTTGTAAGACTCGGTGGGAGCGGGCTTGCCCCGCGATCGCCAGGCGTCTGCCCCGCCATTTTTTGTTACCATCTGACCACTACGAGCGCACAGCGCCACTCAACCGATGGAAACCGCCTGATGAGCCAACCCTTCGACGTCGCCGCCCTGGCCGCGACCTATGCCAGCAAGTCCCCGCAGGAGATCCTCAAGCTCGCCTTCGAGCATTTTGGCGACGACCTGTGCATCTCCTTCAGCGGCGCCGAGGATGTGGTGCTGGTGGACATGGCCTGGAAACTGAACAAGCAGGTCAAGGTGTTCAGCCTCGACACCGGCCGCCTGCACCCGGAAACCTACCGGTTCATCGACCAGGTACGCGAGCAGTACAACCTGCCCATCGAGATCCTCAGCCCGGATCGCGAAAAGCTCGACCCGTTCGTCAAGGAAAAAGGCCTGTTCAGCTTCTACAAGGACGGCCACGGCGAGTGCTGCGGCATCCGCAAGATCGAGCCGCTGCGCCGCAAGCTGGCCACCGTCAGCGCCTGGGCCACCGGCCAGCGCCGCGACCAGAGCCCCGGTACCCGCAGCCAGGTGGCTGCCCTGGAGATCGACAGCGCCTTCTCCACCCCGGAGCGCACCCTGTACAAGTTCAACCCGCTGGCGCAGATGACCAGCGAGGAAGTCTGGGGCTACATCCGCATGCTCGAGCTGCCCTACAACAGCCTGCATGAGCGCGGCTTCATCAGCATCGGTTGCGAGCCGTGCACCCGACCGGTGCTGCCGAACCAGCACGAGCGCGAAGGGCGTTGGTGGTGGGAAGAGTCGACGCAGAAGGAGTGCGGGTTGCATGCCGGCAACCTGATCAGCAAGGCTTGAAATAGCGGGGGCCGCAAAGCGGCCCCGCTATTTCAGATCAGTGCACCGGCAGTTCGACCCCTTCGAACAGCTCTTCGAGCTCCTGCTTGTTATGGCACTGGATCGCCTTGGCCATCACCTCACGGGTCAGGTGCGGCGCGAACTTCTCGATGAAGTCGCACATGAAACCGCGCAGGAAGGTGCCGCGACGGAAGCCGATCTTGGTGATGCTGGCCTCGAACAGCTCGCTGGCGTCCAGGCACACCAGGTCGCTGTCGAGCTTCGGGTCCACCGCCATCTTGGCCACGATGCCCACGCCCAGACCCAGACGCACATAGGTCTTGATCACGTCGGCGTCGGCGGCGGTGAACACCACCTTCGGCGTCAGGCCACGGTGATTGAACGCCTCGTCAAGCTTGGAGCGACCGGTGAAGCCGAACACGTAGGTGACGATCGGGTACTCGGCCACCGCTTCCAGGGTCAGCTTCGGCAGCTTGGTCAGCGGATGGCCCTGGGGCACCACCACGCAGCGGTTCCACTTGTAGCACGGCATCATGATCAGGTCGCCGAACAACTCCAGCGCCTCGGTGGCGATGGCGAAGTCGACGGTGCCGTCGGCCGCCATCTCGGCGATCTGCATCGGCGAGCCCTGGTGCATGTGCAGGGCGACTTCCGGGTACTGCTTGATGAAGTTGCTGATCACCGGCGGCAGCGCGTAGCGCGCCTGGGTGTGGGTGGTGGCGATCGACAGGGTGCCCTTCTTCTCGTTGGAGAATTCCTGGGCAATCTGCTTGATGCTCTCGACCTTGCGCAGGATCTCGCCGGCGGTGTTGATGATGCGCTCGCCAGCCGGGGTGACGCGGGTCAGGTGCTTGCCGCTGCGGGCGAAGACCTCGACGCCCAGCTCATCCTCGAGCAGGCGGATCTGCTTGCTGATACCCGGTTGGGAGGTGTACAGACTCTGCGCCGTCGCGGAAACGTTGAGGTCATGGTGCGCCACTTCCCAGATGTAGCGCAGTTGCTGAAGCTTCATAGATATCCCTCAAAGGCGGTAGGTCACCGGCGCGCCGGCAGCGACGAGTTATAACTATATTAGTGGCTTGATAAATAAATCTAGAACTATTTTGTTACGTTCGCCGGAAAAAGTCCTACCGCTAGGCTCATGATTTCCTACGCCCAAGATGGTGAGCCAGCGGCACCATGTACACCGGCACCGGTGACAACTGCAGCAGCCGCACCGCCGTGCGACCGATCGGCACATCCACTCCCGCGCCGGCGCTGTGGCTACCGAAGATCAGCAAGTCGACCGACAACCGCTGGGCCTGCTCGAGGATCACCTGGGCCGGATCGCCCTGGCGCACCCGCACCGCGCGGATCAATGCCAGGTCGGCCGGTTCGGTCATCTCGTCGCGAAAGTTCTCCAGCACCCGCTGCTCGATATTGGCCATGACCGTGTTTACGCCCTCGCTGTGCAGCGCGTCGAGGGTCTGCTCGTCGAGGTAGCTCTGCAGCAGCGATTCGGCGAACTGCCCCATGGGCTCCACGGCGTGGATCACATACAGCTCTGCGTTGAAGGTCCGCGCCAGGGCCAGGGCGTGCTGCATGACGAAGGGCGCATAGACACCGAGGTCAGTGGCAAACAGCATGGAACGGATCATTCGACCTCCTCGACTGCCGCGACGGCAGAGCAAGCTTGAGCTTAGCAGCGCCTTCGGCGGTCGCCTGGCCATCGGGCGTGCAGCCGCCGCGGGCTTCAGGCCTGCCGGCTACGCCGGTCGATGAACGCCAGTGCCTGGTACAACGCCTCCATGCGCGGCAGCGCGCAACCGGCCGCGCGGGCCCGAGCCAGGGGCTCGGCATAGATCGCCTGCAGCTCCAGGGGCCGCTGCTGGACATGGTCGTGGTACATGCTCGGCCAGTAGTCGGGCATCTTCTCGGTAATGCGGAACAGGTGCTCGGCATAGCCCGCCGGCAGCTCGCGGCCACAGGCCTTGGCGCCCGCCACCACTTCGGCCATCAGCGCCTGGATCAGCGCGCGGCTGTCGGCATCGCCCATCAAGGGCGTGGTGCTGGCCTGCAGCAACACCGAAAGGCCGTTGTAGGGCACGTTCCACACCAGTTTCTGCCAGCGCGCCTGGTCGAGGTCGGCCATGGCCTGGGAGTCGATGCCCGCGGCCCGGAACAGCCCGGCGCCCTCCTCCACCACGGCGGCCCCGCCGCCCTGCGCCGGGCCACTGTGATAGCCCAGGTTCACCGCGCCCAGCGACTGGTGGCGGATTTCTCCGGGACCCTCGCGATTGACGCAGATGAAGCACAGGCCGCCGAGCAGGTGCAGGTCCGGGCGCAAGGCCGGGCGCAACTGCTCCTCGACCCCAAGGCCGTTCTGCAGCAACACCACCCGGGCTTCGGGCGCTGCTGCCTGCACGATCAAGGGCGCCAGCTCCGCGTTGCTGGTGGCCTTGGCCCCCACCAGCAGCCAGTCGCAGGGCGGCATGTCGGCGGCACGGGCGTACGCCTGCACCGGCATGTGCAACTGGCCATGCACCGCGCTGTCCAGGCGCAGCCCCTGCTCGCGCACGGCCTGGTATTCGCTGCGCAGCAGGAAGTGCACGTCGAAGCCGGCACGGGCCAGCATCAGGCCGTAGAAGCCACCGATTGCGCCGCTGCCGATGATACCGATGCGGGGATTGCCAATGCGAGGGTCAAGGGACGCCATGCCGTGCTCCTGGTCGAGAGTCATTATTGTGAGTCAGCCACTATACCCGCGTGCCGGCCATCGCGGCCAAATCCTCCCCATAAGGCGCGGCGCTTGCCCGCAAATGCCGTCTGATGGGTAAAAACCCCGTATCGACGGGCCCCAGCCCATTGTCGCGCCCCCTGCTAACGCGCTAAGGTTCGGCCTCCCCGCTGCGAATAATCTGCTGCTGGGCCGCACGGGGAACGCTGGCGGCCGGCACCCGTGACCTGACGAGTAACACGATGGCTGATTTACCGATCGATGACCTTAACGTTGCCTCCAACGAGACCTTGATCACCCCCGATCAGCTCAAGAAGGAAATCCCCCTCAGCGCCAAGGCCCTGCAGACCGTGACTGCCGGCCGCGAAGTGGTGCGCAACATCCTCGACGGCAAGGACCATCGCCTGTTCGTGGTGGTCGGCCCCTGCTCGATCCACGACATCAAGGCCGCCCACGAGTATGCCGAGCGCCTGAAAGTACTGGCCGAGGAAGTGTCCGACACCCTGTACCTGGTCATGCGCGTGTACTTCGAGAAGCCGCGAACCACCGTCGGCTGGAAAGGCCTGATCAACGACCCGTACCTGGACGACTCGTTCAAGATCCAGGACGGCCTGCACATTGGTCGCCAACTGCTGCTGGACCTGGCCGAGAAGGGCCTCCCCACCGCCACCGAAGCGCTTGACCCGATCTCCCCGCAGTACCTGCAGGACCTGATCAGCTGGTCGGCCATCGGCGCCCGCACCACCGAATCCCAGACCCACCGCGAGATGGCCTCGGGCCTGTCCTCGGCGGTCGGCTTCAAGAACGGCACCGATGGCGGCCTGACCGTGGCCATCAACGCCCTGCAGTCGGTGTCCAAGCCGCACCGTTTCCTGGGCATCAACCAGGAAGGCGGCGTGTCCATCGTCACTACCAAGGGCAACGCCTACGGCCACGTGGTACTGCGCGGCGGCAACGGCAAGCCCAACTACGACTCGGTCAGCGTTGCCCTGTGCGAGCAGGACCTGGTCAAGGCCAAGATCAAGCCCAACATCATGGTCGACTGCAGCCACGCCAACTCCAACAAGGACCCGGCCCTGCAACCCCTGGTCATGGAGAACGTCGCCAACCAGATCCTCGAAGGCAACCAGTCGATCATCGGCCTGATGGTCGAGAGTCACCTGAACTGGGGCTGCCAGGCTATTCCGAAGAACCTCGACGAGCTGCAATACGGCGTGTCGGTCACCGATGCCTGCATCGACTGGGCGGCCACCGAGAAGACCCTGCGCAGCATGCACGCCAAGCTCAAGGACGTGCTGCCCAAGCGCCAGCGCGGCTGAAATCCTGCGCAAACGAAAACGCCGGGCAATGCCCGGCGTTTTTCATGTGTACGGCCGTTCAGACCTTGCTCGAGTGGCGCTGCTGGCGCTCCATATAGCGCTCGACGTAAGAGCAAGAGGGAATCACGGTATAGCCCATCTGCTCGGCATAGGCCAAGGCCTGCTCGGTGAGCGCCGCGGCGATCCCGCGACCGCGCAGGGCATTGGGGACGAAGGTGCGATAGATGTCCAGCGTCTGCTTGCCCAGGTCCATGTACGTCAGATAGGCCCGGTGACCGTCCACGGTGGTCTCGAACTGATGACCGGCCTGGTCATGGTGGATGGTCAGCGTTTCGCTCATCACTACTCCTCGCAGGTCTTGTCGGCAGACCCTTACCTTACCGATATGGTTTATCCGGCGGAGGAACCTCCAGGCTTTGCGCGAAAAGTGCCTGCGCGACGATCATGCTGCGTTGAAAACAGGCTCGGAATGCTCATTTACAACCCGTAAACTGCGCTTCCTCGCCTGTTTTCGCCTTGCCTGATCGCCGCTCGGCGACTTTTCGCACAAAGCCTACGCCACCTGTTGCCCCTTGGACAGCAGCCCGACTGGGATCGTTCTGCGTCGAGGCCCCCTCAAATAGTAGGCGGCGCCAGCGAGAATGCTCAAGCTGCGCAGAATGAAAATACTGACAGCCACCCGCCCGAGGCCCGGCAACAGCAACCGGATGTTCTTGGGCTATGACGCTCGTGGACAGTTAAAGTCACCCTTAGTTCAACAAAAAGTTCCTGTACTACAATCGCTTGCGAACGCTGCCCAGGATTTTCACACTTTGTTTACAAACCCCGTCGCCGGGGCCGTCCAGAGCATTTTTTTTGCAGTTCTTGCGCTCAGTCAGTTTACTTACTACAAGTAATGGGTACTATGTACGCCGGCCAGTTTCTCTTTTCCGAGAGATGGCTATTTAATAGAAAGTCCTTGAAGGGGAACACGATGAACAACGTTCTGAAATTCTCTGCTCTGGCTCTGGCCGCAGTTCTGGCTACCGGTTGCAGCAGCGTATCCAAAGAAACCGAAGCTCGCCTGACTGCTACCGAAGACGCAGCAGCTCGCGCCCAGGCTCGTGCAGACGAAGCCTACCGCAAAGCTGACGACGCTCTGGCAGCTGCTCAGAAGGCTCAGCAGACCGCTGACGAAGCCAACGAGCGCGCTCTGCGTATGCTGGACAAAGCCAGCCGCAAGTAATAATCCTCACGGATTGTTATGGAGCCGACCCACTTGTGGGTCGGCTTTTTTATTGCCTGGGAGAAAAGCAGGCGATGCCAGCCAAACAACTGGGGCCGCCTTGCGACCCATCGCGGGACAACCCTGCACCCAAAGGCATGGCGTTCGCCGTACCTGCAGGAGCGGGCGTGTCCCGCGATGGGCCGCAAGGCGGCCCCAAAGTGCACTGCTAGTTGCCAGCGGGCAATCGCTTACTGCAGTTCTGGCGGAATGCTCGACACCATCGGCGCACTCGAGCCATTGACCGGCACGGCAATTTCGACTGGCATGCCGTCTTCGGCCGCCACCACATCGCGAACCATGTCCCAGTTCATGCGCAAGTTGTTGGCCAGGTCTTCACGCTTGAGCAAGGCGTTGATGACCGCAGTGTGCTTGTCGACCACCGACGGGTTGCCGTGGTCGTCCAGCGGCGTGTGCGCCTCGAGGTAGACCTTGCCGGCGCTGATGCCAAACTTGTAGGGCTCGTTGATGATGCGCACCGGCGTGCCCACAGGGACCATCTTCGACAAGGTCAGGACGTTGTTGTTGAGCATGCGGAAGCAACCGTGACTGGTACGCATGCCAATGCCGAACTTCTTGTTCGAGCCATGGATCAGGTAACCCGGCACCCCCAGGGTGAACTTGAATGGGCCCAGCGGGTTGTCCGGCCCGGCCGGCACCACGGCCGGCAGGATGTCGCCATCGGCAGCGTGCTCGGCGCGGATCGAGGCCGGCGGTGTCCAGGTCGGGTTCGGCGTCTTGGCGGTGATCTTGGTGTTGGCGATCGGCGAACCCCAGCCCTCGCGACCGATGCCCAGCGGGAAAGTGTGTACCACGTTCTGCCCTTTCGGGTAGTAGTACAGGCGGTACTCGGCCAGGTTGATGACGATGCCCTCACGCGGGCCCGGCGGCAAGATGTAGCGGGTAGGCAGGACGATCTCGGTGCCGGCGCCTGGCAGCCAGGGGTCGACGCCCGGGTTGGCGGCGATCATCTCGAGGTAGCCGAGGTCATTGGCGGTGCCGATGTCGGCGAAGGTGTCCTCGTACTTGGCCTTGATGGTATGAACCTGGCCGACGACGTCTTCACCGGGAGGTGGCAACGGCAGTTCCAGCGCAACAGCGGGGCCTGTCGCCAGCATGGCGGCCAGGGTCAGGCTACGGGTGACGGCGGGAAAGCGCGGCAACATCCGGGAAATCCTTCGAAAGATCAGTCAAGAAAACGATTGTACACCCGCGCCGAAACGAGCGGGAGGCGCATGCGTTTCAGATGATGAAAGGCGCTCAGAGTTCCGGCCACACCGGGCGCATGCCGCGCCGCTGGGCATCGAGGATCGCCCGGCACAGCGGGCACAGGCGCTCGTCGCGGTAGATCGCCCGCTCCACCCCCGACCAGCGCGGCTGCGCCGGCAGCAGGCCACCGCACAAGGTACGGTCGACCGGCACGCCCAGTTCGAGCTGGCGGGCGGCCAGGTGGATGCGCACTTCCTGGCAGGCAAACAGGTCGAGCTGCTCATCGGGCTCGATCAGTTGGTAGGCGTACAGGGACCAGGCGGGGCGCGGCATCGGGGGCACTCGAAACGGGGGGCGCAACATTAGCCGAAAGCGGCCCCCGATAAAAGCGTCACAGCAAGGGTTTTATCGTCGGCCAGGCATTTTCCAGCAGGCGTTGCTGGGCGGCCGCCGCCGGATGGATGCCATCGGCCTGCATCAACTCCGGCACCCCGCCCACGCCATCGAGGAAGAACGGCACCAGCGGTACCTTTTTATCGGCGGCCAGCTGCTCATAGACCTGGGCGAACGCACTGGTGTAGCGCACGCCGTAGTTCGGCGGCAGGCGCATGCCCAACAGCACCACCTTGGCACCGGCCTGGCGGGACTGGTCGATCATCGCGGCAAGATTCTGTTGCAATTGTTGCGGCGACTGCCCGCGCAGGCCGTCGTTGCCTCCAAGCTCCAGCACCACCAGGTCCGGCTTGTGCGCCGCAAGCAGCGCCGGCAGCCGCGCCTGGCCACCTGCGCTGGTGTCGCCGCTGATCGAGGCATTGACCACCTGATCGTCGAAACCCTCCTTCTTCAGCTGCTGTTGCAGCAGGCTGACCCACCCCTGGCGGGTATCCAGGCCAAAACCGGCGCTGATACTATCACCGACGACAAGCAGCGTTCCCGCCGCCGCGCCCTGGGCCAGGCAACACAGGGCCAGGCCGGCACTCAACCACCACATTCGCATCGGATTCTCCATGGGCCCCAGCATTCTCGTTGCGCAGAACCTTAGCAAAGTGGTCCCCAGCGCGGAAGGCGACCTGACCATCCTCCACGCCCTCTCCCTCGATCTCGCCCAGGGCGACAGCCTGGCCATCGTCGGTGCCTCCGGCTCCGGCAAGTCCACGCTGCTGGGCTTGCTCGCTGGACTCGACCGGCCCAGCGCCGGCAAGATGATCCTCGCCGGCCACGACCTCGGCCCACTCGACGAGGACCAGCGCGCCCGGGTGCGCGCCGAGCACGTGGGCTTCGTGTTCCAGTCGTTCCAGTTGCTCGACAGCCTCAACGCCCTGGAGAACGTCATGCTGCCGCTGGAGCTCGACGGTCGGCGCGATGCCCGCGAGCACGCCCGCGACCTGCTCGAGCGGGTCGGCCTGGGCAAGCGCCTGAGCCACACCCCGCGCCAGCTCTCCGGCGGCGAGCAGCAGCGGGTGGCAATCGCCCGCGCCTTCGCCGCGCAGCCGGCGGTGCTGTTCGCCGATGAGCCCACCGGCAACCTCGACAGCCATACCGGCGAGCGCATCAGCGACCTGTTGTTCGAACTGAACCAGGAGCGCGGCACCACCCTGGTGCTGGTGACCCACGACGAGCGCCTGGCCAAGCGCTGCCGCCGCCTGATCCGCCTGGATGCCGGTCGCCTGGTCGCGCCCCTGGAGCCCTGATGACTCGCCTATCGCTCCCGCGACTGTGTGTCCTGGCCCTACGCCAGCTACTGCGTGATGCCCGCGCCAGCGAAGTGCGCGTGCTGTTCTTTGCCTTGCTCGTGGCAGTGGCGGCCAGTACCGCCATCGGCTACTTCGGCGCCCGCCTCAACGGTGCCATGCAACTGCGCGCCAGCGAGTTCCTCGGCGCCGACCTGGTCCTGCAGGGCAGCGCCCCGCCCAGCGCGCAGCAGATCGCCGAAGGCACGGCGCTGGGCCTGGGCCATGCGCGGGTAGTGGAATTCACCAGCGTGGTCGGCGGCGAAAGCGGCATCCAGCTGTCCAGCATCAAGGCCGCCGACCCCGCCTATCCCCTGCGCGGCCAGCTGCGCAGCGCGGCAGCGCCCTACGCCGAGGAAACGCCTGGCGGCGGCCCCGCGCCGGGCGAGGCCTGGGTCGAGCCGCGCCTGCTCGCGGCGCTGGGCCTGGCCATCGGCGACAGCATCGACGTGGGCATGAAGACGCTGCGCATGAGCCGCGTACTGACCTACGAACCCGACCGCGCCAACAATTTCTACAGCCTCACGCCACGGGTGCTGATGAACCTCGCCGACCTCGACGCCACGGGCGTGATTCAGCCCGGCAGCCGGGTCAGCTACCGCGACCTGTGGCGCGGCGATCTCGACGCCCTGCAACAGTACCGGCAAACAGCGGAAAAAAACCTGGCAGCCAACCAGCGCCTGCTCGACACCCGTGACGGCAACCGGCAGATCGGCGGCGCCCTGGGCAAGGCCGAACGCTACCTGAACATGGCCAGCCTGGTGGCGGTGCTGCTGGCCGGCGTCGCCGTGGCCCTCTCGGCCAGCCGCTACGCCGCGCGGCGCCTGGACGCCAGCGCCCTGCTGCGCTGCCTGGGATTGTCCCGCCATCAGGCCCTCGCTCTCTTCAGCCTGCAACTGGCCATGCTCGGCGGCATCGCCGCGCTGGCCGGCGCCCTGCTCGGGTGGCTGGCGCAGCTTGGGCTGTTCCGTCTGCTGGAAGGCTTGCTACCCAGCCAGGTGCCACCCGGCGGCCTCACCCCGGCGCTGGCCGGCATCAGCACCGGGCTGGTGGCCCTGGCCGGCTTCGCCCTGCCGCCGCTGGCGGCCCTTGGTCGCGTGCCGCCGCTGCGGGTCTTGCGCCGCGACCTGCTGCCGCTGCCACCGAGCAGCTGGCTGGTGTACGGCGCCGCCCTGCTCGCCCTGGGCCTGATCATGTGGCGCCTGAGCCTGGACCTGCTGCTGACCTTCGCCCTGCTCGGCGGCGGGCTGATCGCCGCCTTGCTGCTAGGTGGATTGCTGTTGCTCGGCCTGCGCAGCTTGCGCCGGCTGCTGGCCGGCGCGCCGCTGGCCTGGCGCCTGGGGCTCGGGCAGTTGCTGCGCCACCCGCTGGCCGCCGCCGGCCAGGCCCTGGCCTTCGGCCTGATCCTCCTGGCCATGGGCCTGGTCGCCCTGTTGCGGGCGGAACTGCTCGACACCTGGCAGGCGCAGTTGCCCAAGGACGCACCCAACCATTTCGCCTTGAACATCCTGCCCGACGAGCGCCAGCCGTTCGCCGAGCGCCTGGCCCAGATCAACGCCACCGCCGCACCGCTGTACCCGGTGATCCCTGGCCGCCTGACCCATATCAACGAGCAGCCGGTGCGCCAGCTGGTCAGCAAGGACTCCACCGGCGAGCGCGCCATCCAGCGCGACCTCAGCCTGACCTGGGCCGCCGAGCTGCCCCAGGGCAACGCCCTGAGCGCGGGCCAATGGTGGCAACAGGCGCCCGCCAGCGATGACGTGCCTGGGGTTTCCGTGGAGGCGGAACTGGCGCAGAGCCTGCACCTGCAACTGGGTGACCTGCTGACATTCGACATCGGCGGCCAGCAGCGCCAGGCCCGGGTCAGCAGCCTGCGCAGCGTGCACTGGGACAGTTTCCAGCCCAACTTCTACATGATCTTCCAGCCAGGAACGCTACAAGGCCTGCCCACCACCTACCTCACCAGCTTCTATCTGGCACCGGGCCACGACCAGGAGATCGTCGCGCTGTCCCGCGCGTTCCCGGCGGTGACCGTGCTGCAGGTCGACGCGTTGCTGGCGCAACTGCGCAGCATCCTCGCCCAGGTCACCCTGGCGGTGGAGTACGTGCTGCTGTTCGTGCTGGCGGCTGGGCTGGCGGTGCTGTTCGCCGGCCTGCAGGCAACCCTCGACGAGCGCATCCGCCAGGGCGCCCTGCTGCGGGCGCTGGGGGCGGCGCGCCAGCTGCTGGTCAAGGCTAGGCGCATCGAGTTCGGCCTGCTCGGCGCGGCAAGCGGCGTGCTCGCGGCACTGGGTTGCGAGCTGATCACCTGGGCGCTGTACCGCTATGCCTTCGACCTGCACTGGGCACCCCATCCGTGGCTGCTGGCGCTACCACTGGCCGGGACGGTGCTGGTGGGCGGAGCCGGGGTGATCGGTACACGTCGCGCGCTCAATGCCAGTCCGTTGGCGGTGTTGCGCGAGGGGTGAAGAAATGAAGCATTGCGAATGATCGAGGGTTTGCGCTTTTCCCTGTAGGAGCGGCCTTGTGTCGCGAAAGGGCCGCGCAGCGGCCCCAGCAATCGTTGCCTTGATGCTGATATCCCGGGGCCGCTATGCGGCCCTTTCGCGACACAAGGCCGCTCCTACAGGGATCGAGTATGGCCTTGAGTTCTGCGCCTGCTAGAGGTTGTAGCGGATGCTGTTCACATACCAGGTCGCCTCACCGGTGGGCGTGTGCACCACCACCTCGTCGCCCTCCTCCTTCTTGAGCAAGGCCCGGGCCATGGGCGAGTCGATGGAGATGTAGTCGTTGCGCCCGTGGATCTCGTCATAGCCGACGATGCGAAAACGCAGCTGCTCGCCGTCATCGTTCTCGATTTCCACCCAGGCACCGAAGAACACCTTGCCTTCCTGCTGGGGCGAGTACTCGACGACCTTGACGTCTTCGAGGCGCTTGCGCAGGTAGCGCACGCGGCGGTCGATCTCGCGCAGCAGCTTCTTGTTGTACTGGTAGTCGGCGTTCTCGCTGCGATCGCCCAGCGAGGCCGCCCAGGTGACCTTCTGGGTGATCTCCGGGCGATAGACCCGCCACAGGTGATCAAGCTCCTGCTTCAGCGCTGCATGGCCTTCGATGGTGATGATGTTGGTGCTCAACGACTGTCTCCTCAGTGCATCCGCGGCGGACGACAGGCGCCCACCGGGAGACCGAGCTTAGCGAAAAACGGCTGGACGCGACACGCCGCTCAACGGCGGGTAATCAGGCCCTGGCGGGCAATGCGGGTGAGCTGGCCGATAACCTCGGCGGCCACTTCGGCCTCAGGCGCCTGGATCACGGCCAGGTCGAAGCGGTCGTTGCCGTACTGGTCGAGCTGTTCACAGCTGTCGGAGAACTGGATAAGGAAGGCACAGGCCTGGCCCTTGCGTCGGGAAAAGCCATCGAGATTGCGCAAAAGCGTGGGTTGATGCTGGCCGCCGAGCAGGATGCGCGGGGTACGGGAAGCCTGGTTCTTGGCCAGGGGGGTCAAGCAGACACTGGTACGTGGGCAACTCATGGAGTCTCTCTCCGCCTCGCTGTTCCCGCTGGGCAGCGGTGGGAGGCGTCACCGAACCAGCGCTTTAGCGGTATTTCGGATGACCCGTCAGGGCCTCTCCTGCGCCCCGCAAGTAGCTGTTTAAATCGGCGCAATCGGTATGCTAGAGGCAGACGCTTGAAGTTACAAGCGCTTGCGCAAAAGCAATCGCGGGGCCAGCCCGCTCCCACACGCTTCGTGGGAGCGGGCTGGCCCCGCGATTGACGATCAGCGTGCGATCAGGCGGTCCAGCGACAGCCGGCCCGCGCCCTCGATCAGCACCGCCACGGTACCGGCCATCAGCGCCAGGGCGAACTCGTAACCGTTGTTGGACATGAACAGCCCGTTGCCGATATGCACCGAGAAGATCGCCACCACCAGGGTCACGCTCAGCGCCAGCGCCGCCGGGCGGGCCAGCAGGCCGACCACCAGGGCCAGGCCGCCGAAGAACTCGGCGCTGCCGGACAGCAGGGCCATCAGGTAGCCTGGGGCCAGGCCGATGCTTTCCATCCACTGGCCGGTGCCTTCCAGGCCGTAGCCGCCGAACAGGCCGAACAGTTTCTGCGCGCCGTGGGCCATGAAGATGACGCCGATCAGGATACGCACGACGCTCAGGCCATAACCGGCGCGGGTGGTGAACAGGGCTTTGAGGGAGTTGTTCATGTTTGCTTCCTTGTTTGAGCAGGTGTGTGTTGGATGAGCGCCATCTTAATCAAATCATCGAATAATAAAATCGCAATAATCGCGTATAATCTATCGAATTATTGGATTTATCTAGCGCTTCGCCACACGCTCCAGGGAAGCTCGCTCGCGGTTGAACGCGAGGAAGTACTTGTTGACGCTGTTGACGAAGTTCACCGGCCCCATGCCCACCTGCTCCATCGCGATGCGCTCGGTCTGGAAGAACCACTGGTTGCCATTGAGCCCACGCCGCCGGGCCTCGGCACGCATGGCCTGGACCCGCTCCGGCCCGAGGTTGTAGGCGGCCAGGATAAACGCCATGCGCTCACGCTCGTTGAGCTGGGGGCTGGCAAAGAACTTGCGGCGGATCAGCGCCAGGTAACGGGCGCTGGCCTGGACATTGCCGTCCAGCGTGGCGGTGTTGCTCACTCCCACCCGCTGGGCCGCAGAAGGGGTGATCTGCATCAGCCCGTGGGCGCCACCGGTGCCGCGCGCCTTGGGATCGAGGGTCGACTCCTTGAACGCCAGGGCGGCCAGGTTGAGCCAGTCGAACTGTTGGTCGCCACCGTGCTTCTGCAGCACCGGGCGCACCGACTCCAGACGCTGGCGGTCCCGGCGGGCCAGCGGGTTGTGCACCCTGTACTGGCGCCGGTAGATGCGCTCGAAGGCCGCGTCCTGGTTGTCCGGCGCGCGATAGGTGGCGAGGAAACGATCCACCGCCGCCTGCAGCACCGGTGCGTCCTGGCGCACATACCAGCGCATGGCCTGGGGCTGGGCCAACTGCAGCTTGCTGTCCACCCGCAGACGCGGCATCACCCGCGCCCAGCGCTGGGCGATCGGCCGCTCAACTACTGTCAGCGGGTAGATACCGGCCTGAACCATTTCCAGCACATCCTCCACCGCCAGCGTCGGGTCGACCCACTCCACCTTGATCGGTGCCCGCTTGCGCAAGGCCAGCCGCTGGTTGATCGCCTGGATCGCCGCGCCCGCGGCACTGGCCGTGGTCAGGGCGACGGTGCGCCCGGACAACTGCTCGGGGCGGCTGTAGCCGCGCTCACCCTTGCGCCCGACCAGTTGCAGCGGCACCTGGTCGACCACCGGGGCGCTGACGCCGACACCGCGCACCACGCTCGGGTCGAGCAGCTCGCCGGGGGCGGCAAGATCGCCCTCACCCCGCTGCAATGCCGCGAGCAGCTGCTCCTTGGCGCGGGGGATGATCTTCAGGGTGATTTCCTGGCCGTCGGCGACCCGGGCATTGAGGGCGTGCTCCAGGGCGCGCAAGCGATAGTACTCGACGCCCACCGGCTCGCCCTTGACCTCGCCGGAGCTATTGCGGCTCTGGTTGACCAGCACCCGCAGCACCTTGCTCGAGCGGATCTGCGCCAGGTCGCGCGCCTGGCTGGCCGGCACATGCTGCTGCGGCCCGGCTTCGCCGGCAGCGACCGGCCCGGCGGTCAGCAGCCCGGACAGCAACAGGCACGTCAAAAAGGTTCGCAACATGGGAAAAGGGTCCGAGAGCGGTTGGCGGGCACCATGGTGCTGTGATCGATCCGTGACAAATGACCGCAACAGACCACGGCAAACGTTTGAAGTTCTGGGTTTTTTCTCGATATCCCGGTTTTTGCTATGCTGGCCGCCCCGCGGCACGAGGTAGCACCATGCAACTGATCGATATCGGCGTCAACCTGACCAACAGCAGTTTCCACGACCAGCAGGCCGCCATCGTCGAGCGCGCCGTGGAGGCCGGCGTGGCACAGATGGTCCTTACCGGCACCAGCCTGGAGGTCAGCGCCGAGACCCTGGAGCTGTGCCAGCGCCTGGACGAGCCCGGCCAGCGCCTGTTCAGTACCGCCGGCGTGCACCCTCACGACGCCAGCCACTGGAACAGCGGCAGCGAACGCCAACTGCGTGAACTGCTTGCCCAGCCACGGGTGGTGGCCGTGGGCGAATGCGGCCTGGACTTCAATCGCGACTTTTCCCCGCGCCCGGCCCAGGAAAAGGCCCTGGAAGCGCAGCTGGCGCTGGCGGTCGAGCTGCGCCTGCCAGTGTTCCTCCACGAGCGTGAGGCCAGCGAGCGCCTGCTGGCAATCCTCAAGGACTACCGCGACCAGTTGCCCGCCGCCGTGGTGCACTGCTTCACCGGCGAGCGCCAGGCACTGTTCGCCTACCTCGACCAGGACCTGCACATCGGCATCACCGGCTGGATCTGCGACGAGCGCCGCGGTACCCACCTGCACCCCCTGGTCGGCAACATCCCCGAGGGCCGCCTGATGCTCGAAAGCGATGCGCCCTATCTGCTGCCCCGCAGCCTGCGGCCCAAGCCGAAGAACGGCCGCAACGAGCCGGCCTTCCTGCCCGAGGTGCTGCGCGAGGTAGCCCTGCATCGCCATGAAACCGCAGCGCACACCGCCGCCCACACCAGCGCCTGCGCCCGCGCGTTCTTTGGCCTGCCTGAGGTTTCTTGACGCATATCAACAAGGCCCCTGGCGTTGGCGGGCACAATGATGGCACCTTGCCAATAATGTTTCCGCCAACTCAGAGAAGACCTACCATGGGTGCCTGGCTTAGCAACGTTTCCCTCAAATACAAGTTCTGGGCCGTCAATGCCGTGGCCTTCGTCACCACCCTGCTGCTGGTGCTCTACGCGGTGTACCTGGAGCAACAGGCCCGCGCCACCGGCGCCCAGGCGCAAGCCCAGGCCCAGGCCGAACTGCTGGCGGCATGGCCCGCCGGGCAGGCCCTGCCCACCCAGGCCAACCTGATCACCTGGCGCAATGGGCAAACGCCGCAGTTCGCCGGCGCCCCCCTCGAGGCCCTGCGCGATGGCCAGGGCTGGGTCGAACTGTCCGGTGCCTGGATCCTCGGCGACAACCCGCTGCGTGGCGCCCAGGTGCTGCGCCGGGGCGACCAGCAGCTCGCGGTAATCGCCCAGTCGCCGAGCCTGCGCCAGGTCTATTTCGATCGCTTCAGCAACTACGCCGTGTGCGTGCTGATCCTCATGCTGGCGATGCTCTGCGCTTCACAGTTGTTGATCCGTTTCCTGCTCAGCCAGCTCAACACCCTCAAGGATGTGATGCTGCACGTGGAGAAGACCGGCGACCTCTCGGCCCGGGTGCCCCTGGCCTGCGGCGACGAAGTCGGGCAGATGGCCGGCGCGTTCAACGCCATGCAGACCACCTACCACCGCGTGGTCAGCACCGTGGCGCGCACCGCCGCGCAGCTGGACTCCGGCGCCGCGCGTCTGGCCGGCAGCATGGATGAAGTGCGCCACGGCATGATCGGCCAGCAAAGCGAGACCGACCAGGCCGCCACCGCCATCAACGAAATGACCGCCACTGTCCACCATATCGCCCAGCATGCCGGCGCCACCCGCGACCTGTCGCAGACCGCCGACACCCTGGCCGGCAGCGGCCAGGCCGTGGTCAGCCGCGTGCAGGACTCGATTGCCGGGCTCTCCAGCGGTGTGCAGCAGACCGCCGAGATGATCCGCCAACTGGCCGACGACAGCCAGAAGATCAACGGCGTGGTCGGCGTCATCCACAGCATCGCCGAACAGACCAACCTGCTCGCCCTCAACGCCGCCATCGAGGCGGCCCGGGCCGGTGACCTGGGCCGGGGCTTTGCCGTGGTCGCCGACGAGGTGCGCAACCTCGCCAAGCGCGTGCAGACCTCCACCGACGAGATCACCACCATGGTCGCCGACCTGCAGGCCGGCACCCGCGACGCGGTGGATTTCATGCAGGAAAGCTCGTTCAAGGCCGACGATTGCGTCAAGCAGGCCCGCGAGGCCGGCGAGGCCCTGGCCGAGATCACCAGCGCCGTGGCACAGATGCGCGAAAGCAACACCCAGATCGCCGTGGCTGCCGAGCAGCAGAGCCAGGTGGCCGAGGAGATGAACCGCGCCGTGGTCAGTATCCGCGACGTGACCGAGGAGACCGTGCAGCAGACCGTCGGCTCGGCCACCACCAGCAGCGAGCTGGCGACCCTCGCCGGCGAGCTGAACAAGGCGATCGGCCAGCTCAAGCTGTGACCCGCCCCGGCTATGGCCACCATAGCCAACCTCGATTGGCCCCCGCCCGGGGGCCGCACTAAGCTTTGGACAGGCCCCAGAGGATCTGTCCATGAGCAAACGACTGCCCAACCTGCCCGCCTGGCAATGGCGCGGCTATCACCACAACCATCGCCACCCCGCCAATCTGGTGCTGCACCTGATCGCCGTGCCGCTGTTCATCCTGGGCGCGCTGCTGGTGTTGTCGGGGCTGTTTGGACTGGACCTGTCGCAGATCGCCGTGGGCATCATCGCCCTGGTGGCCGGGCTGGGCCTGCAACGTCAGGGGCACCGTCTGGAAGATGAGCAACCCGAGCCGTTCAGTGGTCGCAAGGACGCCGTGCAGCGACTGCTCACCGAGCAGTTCATCACCTTCCCGCGCTTCGTGCTGAGCGGTGCCTGGTGGCGAGCCTGGCGCGAACGCCACAAGCACCGCCACTGACTGAAAACATCACCCGGCGTGGGAGCGGGCTTGCCCCGCGATTGGCTTGATGAAGATGGCTCAAGCGAACACGGTCACCGTCTGCCGGCTCAACGCCAGCAACTCCCCTTCAGCCGTCCACAATGCCGCGGCCGCATGACCATAGCCATCCCGGGCATACTCGGTCTCGACCACATAGCGGCACCAGTCGAGGGTCGACAGCTGCGGCGCGGGCTGCACGAACTCGATGGTCCAGGTCAGCGTGCTGCCCGCGGCGGGCTGCTTGAGGTACGGCAGCAGGCTGGGCGGCCAGGCATCGACCAATGCCAGCAGGTGCGCCACCCCGACCGGCTCCTCGGCGACATCGCGCAGGCGTACCCAGCCCCCCATATGGCGCGAGTCGTTGCCACTGAACGGCAGGCCGCCCACCGCCCAGCGAAACGCCACATGCTGCATGAACGCCGGTGTAATGCCCTTGATAAAGGGCAACTCCGGCGCCGCCTCCTGCAGCGGCTTCATCGGCATCGCGGCAGGCGCGTCGACCGCCACCACCGAAGGGCGACCAGCACCGAAGCTGCCCTGCACCAGGGTCACCACCTGGCCATCCTGCACGGCGCGCCCCAGCAAGGTGCTGACCGCCTTGCCCTCGCGCAGCACCTCCACCTCCAGGCTGATCGGCATATCCGGCGCCGCGGGGCCGACGAAGGTGATGGCCAGCGAACGCACCGGGCGGTCGTCGCCCAGCTTCTGGCGCATCGCTTCGTGCACCATCGCCGCCATCAGGCCGCCGAACACCGCGCGTCCCTGGGCCCAGCCGGCGGGTACGCTGATCGCCTCGGGGTGTGTGCGGGCGGCAGTCAGCAATTCTGTGAAGTTCATGTGCCAGGGCTCCTGCGCAAAAAAGAACGGATAGTAACCAGCGATCACGCCAGCCACAGCCCGCATATCGGTCATTTGCCAGGACTAACGGCGCGCCAGAGCCTTTTGCAGCGCTTCGAGGGTGAGGTCGGAACGCGCCTCGGCAGCATGCAGCTCATGCTCCCAGGCCACCTTGCAGCCGAGCAGGTCGCTGTGCTCGCGCACCTGCAGCAACCACTGCACACGGTCGTGCCAGTCACCCAGGTCACCCTGGGCCGCCTTGAGCAGTCGCTGCAGCTTGCTGCCGGCGTGTTCGAGTTGCGGGTAGGCCTGATCACCATAGCGCACCCGCTTGATCAGCAGGCGCAGGCGGTGGCGGTCGTGGCCAGGGTCCGACAGGGCCGCCTGCAGCTTGTGCCATTGCTTGTGCAGGCGCTTGTCGATGCGCTGCCCCAGCTTCTGCGCCAACCCCTCACGGCCAGCAGCACGCAGGAACATCGGGAAGGCATCGAGAATCGCCAGCACGCGAATGAGCTGGGCACTGGCCGCGACACTGGCATAGGTGCGCGCCCTGCCCTCCTGGCGACGCTGGCCTGCCTGCGCGCGCCCACGGCCGATCAGTTGCGCCGCCAGCACCTCGCGGTCACGCAGCGGCGTGGTCAGCGTGCCCAGCGCCCCAGCCGCCTGCTCGAGCTGTTCGACGCCTGGCAAGCCACGCAACGGCCGCAGCAGGCTGCGCAGACGCCGCAAGGTGATGCGCAGATCGTGCAACGCCTCGCGGTCGGTGTCGGCGGCCAGGCGTTCGCGGCAGGCCAGCAGGCGCACCTGCAGCGCCAGGATCTGGCCGACCACATGATCGAGCATGGCGGACATGGGCAGCTCCTCGATCAACGCCCGGCGCGGGATTCACGAATGTAGAAACGGGCCTTCTCGGCCTTGCGGGTGCAGCCTTCGAAACCTTCGAACTGCTGCTGGGTCTTGGCGCCGGTCAACAGCGACAGCGCCTTGGAATAACTCACGGTGCCGGCAAAGCCTTCGGCCTTGGCCAGGTCCAATTCCTTCCAGGCGGCATCGAGCTGGGTCGCGCAACTGTCGCGATAGGCCGTCTTGCCCGCGCAGCCGACCAGGGCCAGGGCAATCAGAGGAAGGGTGATCCAGGCTTTCATCGGTAATACCTCAAGGGTGAAAAACTAAGGTGGCCGTTCGACGGCAAAGCAAACGAAAAGTGCCCTGCTCAGCGTAGTCCAGCGCGGACTACATTGAAGCACAGGTGGCAATGGGTGCATTGTTGGACCATGGTGGCACAGCTGCGGGGGAAAAGGTCATGGGCAAACGCGTGGCATTGGTGCTGGGCTCCGGTGGTGCCCGAGGGTACGCGCACATCGGCGTGATCGAGGAGATCGAACGGCGCGGCTATGAGATCGGCTGCATCGCTGGCTGCTCGATGGGCGCAGTGATCGGCGGTATCTACGCCGCCGGCAAACTCGACGAATACCGCAGCTGGATCGAGAGCCTGGACTACCTCGACGTGCTGCGCCTGGTGGATGTCAGCTTTCGCCTGGGGGCGATCCGTGGCGACAAGGTGTTCGGGCAGATCCGCAAGATCGTTGGCGAGATCAACATCGAGCAGTTGCGCATCCCCTACACCGCGGTCGCCACCGACCTCACCAACCAGCAGGAGATCTGGTTCCAGGAGGGCTGCCTGCACCAGGCCATGCGCGCCTCGGCGGCCATTCCCAGCCTGTTCACCCCGGTGGTGCAAGGCAACCGCACGCTGGTCGATGGCGGCATCCTCAACCCGCTGCCGATCGTGCCGGTGGTGTCCAGCCATTGCGACCTGATCATCGCCGTCAACCTCAACGCCACCAACCAGAAGCAGTACCAACTGCCGGTGATCGAACGCCCGGCGGCGTTCAAGATGCGCTTCGATGCCTTGATCAGTTCGCTCGGCTCGCGCCTGCCGTTTCGCCGCAAGCCGGCCGAGCAACTGATCCGCCTGGAGCAGGAAATCACTGCCGAGGGGCTGGCCAGCCCCAACCCGTGGCTCGCTGAAAGCGCCGCCCCCGAGGGCCAGCAGCCGGCGGCCGCGCCGCAGAGCGAGGGGGCGCCGAAATCGGCCACGGGTTCGTTCATCGTCGACAACGTCGGCCCCGCCTCCCTGCTCGACCTGATCAACCAGAGCTTCGAGGTGATGCAGACGTCACTGGCGCAATACAAGATCGCCGGCTACCCGCCGGATGTACTGATCAACGTGCCCAAGCGCGTGTGCCGGTTCTTCGAGTTCTACAAGGCACCGGAGCTGATCGCCCTGGGACGGGAGATTGCCCGGGATACGCTGGACAATCATGAGGGGGTTCGGCGGTAGGTCTCTCTTCAGGCCGCGTGCAGCCCCTGTGGGAGATATGCGAAGGTCTTGGTCATTGGAAACGAAACAGGCCGCATGTGCGGCCTGTTTCGTGATCAGCGCGCCACTCAGTAGCGCGTGATGTCGGCACTGCCCTCAAGCAGCTTGCGATAGGCCGCGAAGTCCTGCGAACCGGCACGCGACGTGAGGTAGCGACGGATCTGCGCCTTCTCTTCGTCGGTGGCGGCGGCGCCTTCGTTGACGCCCTTGAGCTGCAGGACCACCAGGCTGCCGTCGCCCAGGACCACGCTGCCGTAGACCGGCTTGTCCTTGGACGCAGGCTTGCCGAGGCGGAACACCGCCTGCAGCTCGGCCGGGTCGATACCGTCCTGGCCACGGGTGACCGCTTCGTGGACCTTCCAACCCTGACCTTCGGCCTTGGTCGAACCCTCGCGCAGACCGGCGATCAGCTTGTCAGCCTTGGTCTTGAGTTCGGCAATCGCCTTCTCCTTGGCCAGGTGCTGGCTGATGTTCTTGGCCACGGCCTCCAGCGGCAGTTGCTCAGGCTTGCGATGCTCCTTGACGCGCAGTACCACCACGGTCTCCGGATCCAGCTCGATGGCGTTGCTGTTGGCACCCTCTTCCAGCACCTGCTCGCTGAACGCGGCCTGGATCACCGCACGGTTGGCGGTGATGCCTTCGCCACCCTCGCGACCGAAGGCCGCCGAGGTGTGTACCTTCAGGCCCAGGTCCTGGGCCGGCTGGGCCAGGTCGGAGGCTTCGAAGGCGGTGTCCTCGAGCTGCTTGGTGGCCTCGACGAAGCGCTGCTCCACCTGCTGGGTCTTCAGCTCGTGGGTCAGCTTGTCCTTCAGGCTGGCGAAGCTCGGCACGTCCGGCGCCTGCACACCCAACAGCTTGATCAGGTGGTAGCCGAACTCGGTGCGCACGGGTGCGGACACCTGGTCCTTGTTCAGCTTGTACAGCGCGTCCTCGAAGGCCGGGTCGTAAACGCCGGGGCCGGCGAAGCCGAGGTCGCCACCGGTATTGGCCGAACCTGGGTCCTGGGAGAATTCCTTGGCCAGCTTGGCAAAGTCCTCACCCTTGTCCAGGCGCTGCTGGATCTCTTCGATACGGGCCTTGGCCTTGGCATCGTCGGTCTTGTCGTTGACCTCGATCAGGATGTGCGCGGCATGGCGCTGCTCGCCAAGGTTGGCGATCTCCTTCTCGTACAGGGCCTTGAGCTCGCCGTCATCGACCTTGACCTGGTCAAAGAAGGCCGACTTCTTCAGCTCGAGGTAGTCGATGACCACCTGGTCCGGGGTCATGAATTCCTTGGCGTGCTGGTCGTAGTGCGCCTTGACCTCGTCATCGCTCACCTTGACTGCGGCCGGGTCGGCCTTGAAGGTCTGCGAAGCGAAATCACGGGTCTGCTTCTCGAGGCGGGCGAAGGCCTCGACCTGCTTGTCGGTGACGAAGCTGCTACCGGCAAGGCCGGTGCGCATCTGGCCGATCAGCATTTCCTGGGCGAGCATCTCGCGGAACTGCATGCGGCCGTAGCCCATCTGGCGGATGACCGAGTCGAAGCGCTCGGCGCTGAACTTGCCATCGACCTGGAATTCAGGCGTCTGCAGGATCAGCTGATCCAGCGCGGCCTCGGAAAAAGCGAACTTGGCGTCTTCGGCACCCTGCAACAGCAGCTTGCGATCGATCAGCCCCTTGAGCGCGGCTTCGCGCAGCATCTTCTCGTCCAGCAGCGCAGGGTCGAAATCCTTGCCCAGCTGTTGCATCAGCTGGCGGCGCTGCATGTCCACGGCCTGACTCAGCTCGTTCTGGCTGATGGTCTGGCCGTTCACCTTGGCAGCGTCCTGGCTATGGCTGGCGGCCTGGAAAATGGCCTCGAAACCGGTCAACGCCATCAACACGACGATAAGGCCGATGATGGTCTTGGCAATCCAACCTTGTGAATTGTCCCTGATATTCTGCAGCATGCGTCCCCCAGAAACGGCTGTACCACTGCGTCGACAACCGCGGAGCGTGGGTAGAATCCTGATAGAAGAAAGGCGCATCCAGTGGATGCGCCTTTTCGAAGCGAGCGTGCCAGCGGGAACGTTTGCGACCCGCCGTCACGCGGTCGGCCCTGACGATGCCCGGGCCGGCTGAAAGACGACTTAGTTGACGGCGTCTTTCAGGCCCTTGCCAGCCTTGAAGCCTGGAACCTTGGCGGCAGCGATCTTGATCGCCTTGCCGGTTTGCGGGTTGCGGCCGGTGCGCTCGGCGCGATCCTTGACCGAGAAGGTACCGAAGCCAACCAGGACAACATCGTCGCCTTTCTGCAGGGCGCCCTGAACGGATTCGATAACTGCGTCCAGCGCGCGGCCGGCTACAGCTTTCGGGATGTCAGCAGATGCGGCGATAGCGTCAATCAGTTCCGACTTGTTCACTCTAAGTCCCCTTATTTCTCTATTGAGTTTGTTTCTAAGTATGTAATGAAAAGCTTATGAAACGAGCGCTGGGTGGCCTGTTGACACTGGCGTGCCGTTTTATAGCAAGGGCCGGAAAATACTGTCAACCAACGCCCCCCAGCGAAATACGTACTAGTGCGTGCTGATTCTTTCCTTAGCATCGCCGTCGCGCTTCTCATCTTTCGCGACAATCTCCGGAGCCACATCTGGCAAGGGCTCCGGGGCGTATTGCAGCGCAATTTGGAGGACTTCGTCAATCCATTTGACCGGTTTGATCTGAAGATCCTGTTTGATATTTTCCGGAATCTCCTTCAAGTCGCGAACATTCTCCTCGGGAATGATCACCGTCTTGATCCCACCGCGGTGTGCCGCCAGCAGTTTTTCCTTGAGGCCACCGATGGCCAGGACTTGGCCGCGCAGGGTGATCTCACCGGTCATCGCCACATCGGCGCGGACCGGGATCTGGGTCAGGGCCGACACCAGTGCGGTGCACATGCCGATACCAGCGCTTGGGCCGTCCTTGGGCGTGGCGCCTTCGGGCATATGGATGTGAACGTCGCGCTTCTCGTGGAAATCTGCGGCGATCCCCAGGCTCTGGGCACGGCTGCGCACCACCGTCTGCGCGGCGGTGATCGACTCGACCATGACGTCGCCGAGCGAGCCGGTCTTGATCAGTTGGCCCTTGCCCGGGATCACCACGGCCTCGATGGTCAGCAGCTCGCCGCCCACCTGGGTCCAGGCAAGACCGGTGACCTGGCCGATCTGGTCCTGCTGCTCGGCCAGGCCATAACGGAACTTGCGCACGCCCAGCAGTTGCTCGAGCTGCTCGCCGCTGACCTTGACCTTCACCTGCTTGGACCCTGCGTGCTCCTTGACCACCTTGCGGCAAACCTTGGCGATCTGGCGCTCCAGGCCACGCACGCCAGCTTCACGGGTGTAGTAGCGAATGATGTCGCGGATGGCCGACACCTCGACCTCCAACTCGTCCTTCTTCAGGCCGTTGGCCTTGACCTGCTTGGGCACCAGGTACTTGACCGCGATGTTGATCTTCTCGTCCTCGGTGTAACCCGGCAGGCGGATGACTTCCATGCGGTCGAGCAGCGCCGGCGGGATGTTCATCGAGTTCGAGGTGCACAGGAACATCACGTCCGAGAGGTCGTAGTCGACTTCCAGGTAGTGGTCGTTGAAATTGTGGTTCTGCTCGGGGTCGAGCACCTCCAGCAGCGCCGAAGCCGGATCGCCGCGCATGTCGCTGCCCATCTTGTCGATCTCGTCGAGCAGGAACAGCGGATTGCGTACACCGACCTTGGTCATTTTCTGAATCAGACGACCGGGCATCGAACCGATGTAGGTACGACGGTGGCCACGGATCTCGGCCTCGTCACGCACGCCGCCCAAGGCCATGCGCACGAACTTGCGGTTGGTGGCGGCGGCGATCGATTCGGCCAGCGAGGTCTTGCCCACGCCGGGCGGACCGACCAGGCACAGCACCGGGCCTCGGATCTTCTTCACGCGCTTCTGTACGGCGAGGTACTCGAGGATACGTTCCTTGACCTCTTCCAGGCCGTAGTGGTCGGCATCGAGGATCTCTTCGGCCTTGGCCAGGTCCAGGCGCACCTTGCTCTGGGCCTTCCACGGCACCTGCACCAGCCAGTCGAGGTACGAACGCACCACGGTGGCCTCGGCCGACATCGGCGACATCTGCTTGAGCTTGTTCAGCTCGGCCTGGGCCTTGGCCAGGGCGTCTTTCGGCAGGCCGGCGGCGTCGATGCGCTTTTTCAGTTCCTCGACTTCGTTGTGGCCTTCGTCGCCATCGCCGAGCTCTTTCTGAATGGCCTTCATCTGCTCATTCAGGTAGTACTCGCGCTGGCTGCGCTCCATCTGCTTCTTGACCCGGCCACGGATGCGCTTCTCGACCTGCAGCAGGTCGATCTCGGCGTCCAGCAGCGCCAGCACATGCTCGACGCGGGCCTGCAGGTCGACGATCTCGAGGATCTCCTGCTTCTGCTCGATCTTCAGCGCCATGTGCGCGGCCATGGTGTCGACCAGGCGGCCCGGTTCCTCGATGCTGTTGAGCGAGGACAGCACTTCGGCCGGGACCTTCTTGCCCAGCTGCACGTACTGCTCGAACTGCGACAGCAAGGTCCGCACGAACACTTCGGACTCGCGCTCGGCGGTCTCGGCTTCGTCGATCAGGCTGACTTCGGCGCGGATATGGCCGTCGACTTCGTTGAAACGCTCCACGGCGCCGCGCTGCTCACCCTCGACCAGCACCTTGACGGTGCCATCGGGCAGCTTGAGCAGTTGCAGCACGGTGGCGACGGTACCGACGCGATACAGGGCGTCTTCGCCCGGATCATCGTCGGCCGGATTCTTCTGGGCCAGCAGGAGGATCTGCTTCTCGCCCGTCATCGCCGCCTCGAGGGCTTCGATGGACTTCTCACGCCCCACGAACAGTGGGATGACCATGTGCGGATAGACGACGACGTCGCGCAATGGCAAAAGAGGCAAGTCGAGGGTGGTCTTCATGATTTCGCCTCTACAGCGGCCTTGGTGGCCGGAAACCGTTGGAAATGGTGCTTGGGGCTAATGTGGGGGCAGGCCTGGCAAATTACAAGCACCCAGGCCATGAAATGCAAAAAGGGGCCAAAAAGGCCCCTTCGTGCGTGCTGCCCCTTGCCCGATCAGGCGTCGGGGGCGGCCTTGGCCTGCGGCTCGCTGTTCTCATAGATGAGCAGCGGCTGCGACGAGCCTTCGATGACGCTTTCGTCGATCACCACCTTGCTGACATCCTTCTGCGAAGGGATCTCGTACATGGTGTCGAGCAGCACGCCTTCGAGGATCGAACGCAGGCCACGGGCGCCGGTCTTGCGCTCCAGTGCCTTGCGCGCGACGGCCTTGAGTGCATCGCTGCGGAACTCGAGGTCGACGTCTTCCATCTCGAACAACTTGGCGTACTGTTTGGTCAGCGCGTTCTTCGGCTCGGTGAGGATCTGCATCAGCGCAGCCTCGTCCAGCTCGTCCAGGGTCGCCAGCACCGGCAGGCGGCCGACGAACTCCGGGATCAGGCCGAACTTGACCAGATCGTCCGGCTCGACCTCACGCAGCGACTCACCGACCTTCTTGCCCTCTTCCTTGCTGCGTACTTCGGCGCTGAAGCCGATGCCGCCTTTGGTCGAGCGGTTCTGGATGACCTTTTCCAGGCCCGAGAAGGCGCCACCGCAGATAAACAGGATATTGCGGGTATCGACCTGCAGGAACTCCTGTTGCGGGTGCTTGCGCCCCCCTTGCGGCGGCACGGAGGCCACGGTGCCTTCGATCAGCTTCAGCAGCGCCTGCTGCACGCCCTCGCCCGAAACGTCACGGGTGATGGACGGGTTGTCCGACTTGCGCGAGATCTTGTCGATCTCGTCGATGTAGACAATGCCCATCTGGGCCTTTTCCACATCGTAGTCGCACTTTTGCAGCAGCTTCTGAATGATGTTCTCGACGTCCTCACCGACATAACCAGCTTCAGTCAGGGTGGTGGCGTCGGCAATGGTGAACGGCACGTTCAACAGGCGCGCGAGCGTCTCGGCGAGCAGCGTCTTGCCCGAGCCGGTCGGCCCGATCAGCAGGATGTTGCTTTTACCCAGTTCGACTTCGTCGCCTTTCTTGTCACGCTGGTTCAGGCGCTTGTAGTGGTTGTACACCGCTACTGCCAGGACCTTTTTCGCGCGCTCCTGACCAATCACGTACTGGTCCAGGATGCCGCTGATTTCTTTCGGCGAGGGTAACTTGTGCGCGTTGCTCTCGGCCTGGGCTTCCTGCACCTCCTCACGGATGATGTCATTGCACAGGTCGACGCACTCGTCGCAGATAAATACCGAGGGGCCGGCAATCAATTTACGCACTTCATGCTGGCTTTTGCCGCAGAAGGAGCAGTAGAGCAATTTGCCGTTGTCCTCGCCGTTACGGGTGTCAGTCATTCGATCGATCCAATCCGGTAGGCTTGAAACACAAGATGAAGGCAATCGCTGGCTTTTTCAAGTCCGCGCTCGGGCGCAATCCGCGCCCGAACGCTCTGGCGTATTGCTTCAGGATGCCAGTTGCCGCTTGTCGTAGACCGAGTCGATCAGGCCGTACTCGGCCGCGCGCGCGGCGCTCATGAAGTTGTCGCGCTCGGTGTCGCGCTTGATGGTCTCGAGGTCCTGACCGGTGTGATGGGCCAGCAACTCGTTCAGGCGCGCCTTGATGTTGAGGATTTCCTGGGCATGGATCTCGATGTCGGTCGCCTGGCCCTGGAAGCCGCCCAACGGCTGGTGAATCATCACCCGCGAGTTGGGCAGGCAGTGGCGCTTGCCGGCGGCACCGGCCGCGAGCAGGAAAGCACCCATGCTGCAGGCCTGGCCGATGCAGATGGTCGAGACATCCGGCTTGATGAACTGCATGGTGTCGTAGATCGACATGCCGGCAGTTACCGAGCCACCCGGGGAGTTGATATAGAGATGGATATCCTTGTCCGGGTTTTCCGCCTCAAGGAACAGCAGCTGCGCCACCACCAGGTTGGCCATGTAGTCTTCTACGGGGCCAACCAGGAAGATCACGCGCTCCTTCAGGAGGCGCGAATAGATGTCGTAGGCGCGTTCGCCACGGGCGGACTGCTCGATAACCATCGGGACCAGGCCGCCTGCGGCCTGGATGTCAGAGCTCTGCTGAATATAAGAATTGCGGGACATGTCCTGCACTCACTCCCAAATAGTCATGGCTTGAATACGCACAAGCCAGCGCGAAGGCTGGCTTGTGGGGGTTTCCTACGAGAGTAGCCTGTTACTCAGCGTCGGCAGCAGCCTGTGCTGGCTTGACGGCTTCTTCGTACGAGACCGATTTGTCAGTCACAGTCGCTTTCTGCAGGACAGTATCTACAACTTGCTCTTCCAGCACAACCGAACGGACTTCGTTCAGTTGCTGGTCGTTCTTGTAGTACCAGGCGATGACCTGCTCGGGCTCCTGGTAGGCCGAGGCCATCTCTTCGATGACTTCGCGAACCTTGGCTTCGTCCGGCTTCAGGTCGAACTGCTTGACCACTTCGGCGACGATCAGGCCCAGCACGACGCGACGCTTGGCTTGCTCTTCGAACAGTTCGGCTGGCAGTTGGTCAGGCTTGATGTTGCCACCGAACTGCTGGACGGCCTGCACGCGCAGACGATTGACTTCGTTTTCCAGCAGGGCCTTAGGCACGTCGACCGGGTTGGCGGCCAGCAGACCGTCCATGACCTGGTTCTTGACCTTGGCCTTGATGGCCTGGCGCAGTTCACGCTCCATGTTCTTGCGAACTTCGGCGCGGAAACCTTCCAGGGTCGACTCCTTGATGCCGAACTGGGCGAAGAAGGCTTCGTTCAGCTCAGGCAGCACAGGGGCGGAAACGCTGTTGACGGTGATGGTGAACTCGGCGGCCTTGCCGGCCAGGTCCAGGTTCTGGTAGTCCTCTGGGAAGGTCACGCTGACCACGCGCTCTTCACCGGCCTTGGCGCCAACCAGGCCTTCTTCGAAGCCCGGGATCATGCGGCCGGAACCCAGCACCAGCTGGGTGCCCTTGGCCGAACCGCCGGCGAAGGCTTCGCCGTCGATCTTGCCAACGAAGTCGATGTTGACTTGGTCATCGTTGGCAGCAGCGCGCTCGACGGCCTCGAAACGGGTGTTCTGCTTGCGCAGGACTTCCAGCATGTTGTCCAGGTCGGCGTCAGCCACTTCGGCGCTCAGGCGCTCGACGGCGATCGACTCGAAACCGGCAACGGTGAATTCAGGGAAGACTTCGAAGATGGCGACGAACTCGAGGTCCTTGCCTTTCTCGAACGACTTCGGCTCTACGGCAGGCGCGCCAGCCGGGTTCAGCTTCTGCTCGACAATGGCTTCGTAGAAGGAAGCCTGGACCAGGTCACCGAAGGCCTCTTGACGGGCATCGGCTTCGAAACGCTGGCGGATCACGCTCATCGGCACCTTGCCCGGACGGAAGCCGGCAACCTTGGCGCGCTTGGCAGTCTGCTGCAGACGCTTGTTGACTTCGTTCTCGACGCGCTCGGCCGGAACGGCGATGGTCATGCGGCGCTCGAGAGCGGAAGTGTTTTCAACAGAAACTTGCATGGATATTCCTCGTTGCACAGACGTTAGCCGGCGATAGCCCGACTCCAGAATCAAGGGCAAACATTCTAGTGACTCATCAAGCAGAAGTCACCCCACCCGGATTGTCGGCGGGCCGCGCCGGTCGATTTCCTTGAAAGGCCCGCCCGCCTTGGCGTCGAGCCTGTTTCATTCACGGCCGCGCAGGCCCTTGTGGCCCGCGCGGTTGTAAAACCTTGTCAAACAAACAACAGCCAGAAAGATCGTCCGCCTTACTGCGGATCGAGGTCGTTGAACTGGCAGTATTCTTCCCAGGCCATGCCCAGCGCCTCGGCCACCTCGCGATGAGTCTCCAGGCGCATGGCCTGCAGTTGCTCCGGCGACTCGGCGATCAGTTGCAAGGCATACTCCCAGGGCTCGACGCCCTGCTCCTGCGCCGCATCCTCGAACGCCCACTCGATCTGCTGGGCCTGCTCGCGGGCATCCAGCTCGCGGATCTCCTCGAGCAGCTGCGGATTGGCCTCGGCGAAACGTTGCAGCGCCAGGGCCTGGCGCGCTTCTTTTGCGATCATGTGCGCTATTCCTCTGCCGGCATCTCGGCCAGCCCTTCAACCGGCTGAAATTTATCAGCTTTTATCGCTCCGCCACCAGTAGCCACAAGGCCCGTACGGCAGAAACGAAAAAGGCGCCCGATCATCCGATGCGGGCGCCTTCTTCAAATATGGGGTGGACGATGGGAATCGAACCCACGACAACCGGAATCACAATCCGGCGCTCTACCAACTGAGCTACGCCCACCATAATGCAGTGTTGCGGTACAGCCTTACAGAAACATGGTGCGGACGAAGAGACTCGAACTCTTACAGCTTGCGCCGCTGGAACCTAAATCCAGTGTGTCTACCAATTTCACCACGTCCGCATGAAACTCAAAAACAAAGGCGCCGGATCATTAAATCGAGGCGCCCCTGCAGAATCTGGGGTGGACGATGGGAATCGAACCCACGACAACCGGAATCACAATCCGGCGCTCTACCAACTGAGCTACGCCCACCATATTGCGGTACTGCTTACTTGCCCAGGCCTTAATGGCGCACCCGGCAGGACTCGAACCTGCGACCATCCGCTTAGAAGGCGGATGCTCTATCCAGCTGAGCTACGGGCGCTTAAGCTTACAGTCCAGCCGAACAAACGAACCGCTTATTCTGCCCGACTTTGCCAACCCGTGCCAGGCAGTGCCCGACAAGTGCGGCGAATCTTATAGGCGACCCTGCAGGTCGTCAACACCTTTCGCAAAAAAATTTAAATTATTGAAGGGGTTAGGGGATTTGCCCGACCACTCGCCTTTGCCCTTGGGCCGTGTCGTGCGAGAATGCGCGCTTCTTATATATGTTCCCTTCTCGATGGTTAATCACGCGTCTATGACTGCACACCTAATCGATGGCAAGGCGATCGCCGCCAACCTGCGCCAGCAGATCGCCCAACGTGTCGCCGAGCGCCGCCAGCAGGGCCTGCGCACGCCTGGCCTGGCGGTGATCCTGGTCGGTACCGACCCGGCCTCCCAAGTCTATGTCTCGCACAAGCGCAAGGACTGTGAAGAGGTCGGCTTCATCTCCCAGGCATTCGACCTGCCCAGCGAGACCACGCAGCAAGCCCTGACCGACCTGATCGATCGCCTCAACGATGACCCGGCCGTCGACGGTATCCTGCTGCAGCTGCCGCTGCCCGAGCACCTGGACGCCTCCCTGCTGCTCGAGCGCATCCGCCCGGACAAGGACGTGGACGGTTTCCACCCCTACAACATCGGCCGTCTGGCCCAGCGCATCCCGCTGCTGCGCCCGTGCACGCCGAAGGGCATCATGACCTTGCTGGAGAGCACCGGCCAGGACCTGTACGGCATGAACGCGGTGATCGTCGGCGCATCCAACATCGTCGGCCGGCCAATGGCCATGGAGCTGCTGCTGGCCGGCTGCACCGTCAGCGTCTGCCACCGCTTCACCAAGGACCTGGCCGGCCACGTCGGCCGCGCCGACCTGGTGGTGGTCGCCGCCGGCAAGCCGGGCCTGGTCAAGGGTGAATGGGTCAAGGAAGGCGCCATCGTCATCGACGTCGGCATCAACCGCCAGGACGACGGCAAGCTGGTCGGCGACGTGGTCTACGAGACCGCCCTGCCCCGCGCCGGCTGGATCACCCCGGTGCCGGGCGGCGTAGGCCCGATGACCCGCGCCTGCCTGCTGGAGAACACCCTGTATGCGGCTGAAGAGCTGCACAAGTAGGTTGTTCCGGCAATGACGCAACGGCGCCTCTCGAGGCGCCGTTTTCGTTTGAATGCCCGTCTCCACGGAGCCACAGCCGATTCGGCTGGCAACCCATCCATTTCAGCTGGACCGGCTGCCCACCTCTCACGCTTCAGCCGGGATTGCCTCGCGATCCCCCTGACAATGGTCACACAGCCCACCCGTGGATGCGTGCCCAATGCAAACAACAAATACCGTCCTCATGATTCGCCCGGCGCGGTTCGCCTTCAACCCCGACACCGCCGCCAACAACCGCTTCCAGCAGGCGCCGTCGGACCCTCAGGCCGCCAGCGAAAAGGCCCTGGAAGAATTCGACGGCTACGTCGACACCCTGCGCCAGCACGGCGTCGATGTGCTGGTGGTGCAGGACACCCCTGAACCTCACACCCCCGACTCGATCTTCCCCAACAACTGGTGGAGCAGCCACGCCGACGGCAGCCTGGTGCTGTACCCGATGGAGGGCGAGAACCGCCGCCTGGAGCGCAGCAAGGGCGTGCTGGCCGTGCTGCGGGAGCGCTTCGCCATCCAGCGCACCATCGACCTGAGCCCGCTGGAACAGCAGAATCTGTTCCTCGAAGGTACCGGCAGCATGGTCCTGGACCGCGAACACCGCATCAGCTACGCCTGCCACTCCGGGCGCACCCATGAACATGCCCTGCGCCAGTTCGCCGAGCGCCTGGACTATCGCCTGTGCCTGTTCCACGCCGTGGACCGCCGCCAAGCGCCGATCTACCACAGCAACGTAATGATGAACGTCGGCCGCCAGCTCGCCGCGGCCTGCCTCGACGCCCTGCCCCGCCACGATGAACGCCGTGCCCTGGAGCATTCGCTGCGCGATACCGGCAAGCAGGTGCTGGCGCTGAACTTCGACCAGCTGGAGAACTTCGCCGGCAACATGCTCGAAGTCCACGACCGTGACGGCCGCTCCCTGCTGGTGATGTCGCGCAGCGCCTGGCATGCGCTCGACGCCGACCAGCGCCGCCAGGTCGAGCGGCACAGCCACCCACTGGTGGTGAACATCGACCATATCGAACGCATCGGCGGCGGCAGCGCGCGCTGCATGCTCGCCGAAGTCCACCTGCCCTCGCGCCACTGACTCGACAAGGAAAATCATCATGACCCGCTACATCG
Organism: Pseudomonas sp. TE6283; assembly: GCF_054060555.1. Taxonomy (NCBI): domain Bacteria; kingdom Pseudomonadati; phylum Pseudomonadota; class Gammaproteobacteria; order Pseudomonadales; family Pseudomonadaceae; genus Pseudomonas; species Pseudomonas sp. TE6283. The sequence continues at coordinate 48,483 of NZ_JBSSDH010000004.1, read as the reverse complement.
ACGTGCACGACCTCGCCCACCTGGTCAACCGCAAGGGATTGCCCACCTGCCTGGCAGAGATGGCCGAGTACATCCGCCAGGACTACCTGCGCTGGCATGACTTCGAGAAATGCCCGCGCCTGGCCAACCACTCGGCGGACGGGGTGATCGAGCTGATGCCGGTATCCGACGCCAACCTGTACGCCTTCAAGTACGTCAACGGCCACCCGAAGAACACCCGCAACGGGATGCTCACGGTGATGGCCTTCGGCGCCCTGGGCGATGTCGACACCGGCGCGCCGGTGCTGCTCAGCGAGATGACCCTGACCACCGCGATCCGCACCGCCGCCACCTCGGCCCTGGCCGCCCGCTACCTGGCACGCCCGGACAGTAAACGCATGGCGCTGATCGGCAACGGCTCGCAGAGCGAGTTCCAGGCCATCGCCTTCCATGCCTTGCTCGGCATCGAGGAGATCCGCCTGTTCGACATCGACCGCAAGGCCTCGGCGAAACTGTTGGCCAACCTGGCCGGTTTCCCACAGCTGAAGCTGATCATTGCCGACAGTGTGGCCGAGGCGGTACGCGGCGCCGACATCGTCACCACGGTCACCGCCGACAAGGCCTACGCCACCATCCTCACCCCAGGGATGATCGAGCCAGGCATGCACCTCAACGCCGTGGGCGGCGACTGCCCGGGCAAGACCGAGCTGCACCGCGACATCGTCGAGCGGGCGCGGGTGATCGTCGAGTACGAACCGCAGAGCCGGATCGAGGGCGAGATCCAGCAGATGCCTGCGGACTCGCCGACCACCGAGTTCTGGCAGGTGGTCGAGGGGATCGCCGCCGGGCGCGAGAGTACCGCGCAAGTAACGCTGTTCGACTCGGTCGGCTTCGCCCTGGAGGACTATTCGGCGCTGCGCTATATGCTGGATGTGGCCAAGGCGCTGGACATCGGGCGCGACATCGCGCTGGTGCCGCAGTTGGAGAACCCGAAGGACCTGTTTGCCCTGCTGCAGCCGAAAGTGGCGCAACGCAAAGCCAGCGCCGCCTGACCGGCTATACGCAACCCCTGTGGGAGCGGCCTTGCCGAGGCGTCGGACCGGTCGGAAAGGGCTGCGAAGCGGCCCCAGGGTTTGAGCTACGCAGCCGATATTGCCGGGGCCGCTCTGCGGCCCTTTCCGACCGGTCCGACGCCTCGGCAAGGCCGCTCCAGGGCCCGCGTAAACAGTGGCCGACAAGCATGTCAGCCTCTCGGCCTGACAGAAACCGCTGTCGCACTTCCATAAAACTTTGTCGCAGCAGCCGATTCGGCTGCAGAAGGAAACTTTACAGCCGAATCCGGCAGCCCATGCGCAGGCAAACGACACAAAAAACCTGTCTATCTCGCGCATTCTGAGCCCGACCCATGAGTCACCGACGGACCTACACGCGCTAATCGCCCTACTACCAATAACAACACCCAGGGACCCAAGACCATGCCCTCCATGCGAAAACGCCTCGGCGTGCTGCTGTTCTCGTTGTGCGCCACCACCCTCACCCAGGCCAAGGAGTGGACCGAGATCCGCTTCGGCGTCTTCCCCGAATACCCACCGTTCGAATCCGTCGCCGCCGATGGCAGCCTGCAAGGCTTCGACATCGACCTGGGCAATGCCATCTGCGCCAAGCTGCAGGTCAAGTGCACCTGGGTGCACAACGAATTCGACGGCATGATCCCCGCCCTGCGCGCCCGCAAGTTCGACGCCATCATGTCGTCGATGGCCGTCACCCCGGCCCGCCTGAAGCAGATCGACTTCAGCAACCGCCTGTTCCTCAGCCCCACCTCGGTGATCGTGCGCAAGTCGGCCGACTTCGGCGACAGCGCCGAATCGCTCAAGGGCAAGCAGGTCGGCGTGCTCCAGGGCTCGCTGCAGGAGGCCTACGCCCGCGCCGTGCTGGCGCCGCTGGGCGCGCAGGTCAAGGCCTACCAGGGCCAGGACCAGAACTACGCCGACCTGCTCAACGGCCGCCTCGACGCCACCGTCACCGACAAGCTCGAAGCCCAGCTGAACTTCCTCTCCAAGCCCGAGGGCGCCGACTTCAGGAGCGGCCCGGCCATCAAGGACCCGACCCTGCCGCTGGACATCGCCATGGGCCTGCGCAAGACCGACCCCGAGCTCAAGGCCCTGCTCGACAAGGGCATCGCCATGATCCACGCCGACGGCACCTACGCCCAGATCCAGAAAAAGTACGTCGGCGACCTGGACATCTATAACGAGTGAGTTCCCACCGGCCTCTTCGCGGGCAAGCCCGCTCCCACAAGTAACCACCAGCCTTCGGCCTGCACACTTCCTGTGGGAGCGGGTTCACCCGCGAAGAAACCACCGCGAGATCCCCGTCATGCACGACTTCCTCACAAGCGGCCTGCAAGGCTTCGGCCCGCTGCTGGCCCAAGGCACCTGGATGACCGTCAAGCTGGCCTTGCTGTCACTGGCGTTGAGCCTCGCGCTCGGCCTGATCGGCGCCAGCGCCAAGCTGTCACGGTCCCGGCTGCTGCGCTTGCCGGCCACCCTCTACACCACGCTGATCCGCAGCGTCCCGGACCTGGTGCTGATCCTGCTGATCTTCTACAGCATGCAGATCTGGCTCAACGACCTGACCGAGGCGCTGGGCTGGGACTATGTCGAGATTGATCCGTTCGGCGCCGGGGTCATCACCCTGGGCTTCATCTACGGCGCGTACTTCACCGAGAACTTTCGCGGCGCCATCCTCAGCGTGCCCGCCGGCCAGCTGGAGGCCGCCACCGCCTACGGCCTGAGCCGGGCGCAGCGGTTTCGGCTGGTGCTGTTCCCGCAACTGATGCGCTTCGCCCTGCCGGGGCTGGGCAACAACTGGCTGGTGCTGCTCAAGTCCACCGCGCTGGTGTCGATCATCGGCCTGGCCGACCTGGTCAAGGCCGCGCAGAACGCCGGCAAGAGCACCAACGATGTGTTGTTCTTCCTGTGCCTGGCGGGCCTGGTGTACCTGGTCATCACCACCTTGTCCAACCGCCTGCTCAAGCACCTGGAGCGGCGCTACAACATCGGCATCAAGGAGCTGGCGCGATGATCGAACTCCTTCAGGAATACGGCCTGGCCTACCTGTACCACGATGGCAGCGGCCTGTCGGGCCTGGCCATGACCCTCTGGCTGTTCCTGGCCAGCATGGTGCTGGGCTTCGCCCTGTCGCTGCCGCTGGCCCTGGCACGCACCTCGCGCCACGCCTGGCTGCGCCTGCCGGTGCAGCTGTACACCTTCGTGTTCCGCGGCACGCCGCTCTATATCCAGCTGCTTATCTGCTACACCGGGCTCTACGGCCTGCAGGTGGTGCGCGAGCACGCCCTGCTCGACCAGTTCTTCCGCAACGCGCTCAACTGCACCCTGCTGGCGTTCGTGCTCAACACCTGTGCCTACACCGTGGAGATCTTCGCCGGGGCCATCCGCAACCTGCCCGCCGGCGAGCTGGAAGCGGCCCAGGCCTATGGCCTGCGTGGCTGGAGGCTCAACCTGTTCCTGATCCTGCCAGCAGCCCTGCGCCGCTCGCTGCCAGCCTACAGCAACGAGTTGATCCTGATGCTGCACGCCACCTCGCTGGCCTTCACCGCCACCGTCGCCGACATCCTCAAGGTGGCCCGCGACGCCAACGCCGCGACCTTCCTGACCTTCCAGGCCTTCGGCATCGCCGCCCTGCTGTACATGCTGCTGTCCTTCGCCCTGGTCGGCCTGTTCCGCGTGGCCGAACGTCGCTGGATGCGCTTTCTTGACCCTGCCCGAGGCTGAACCCATGACCGCTACCGCACTGCCACTCACCACCTTCGAACAGGCCCCCAAGGCGCGTGCCCATACCGGCACCCTCAAGCTCAGCGTCGACGGCCTGCACAAGCACTACGGCGAGCACCAGGTGCTCAAGGGTGTCTCGCTGCAGGCGCGCAAGGGCGACGTGATCAGCCTGATCGGCGCCAGCGGCTCGGGCAAGAGCACCTTCCTGCGCTGCATCAATTTCCTCGAAAAGCCCAACGCCGGCAGCATCACCCTCGACGGCCAGACCCTCGACCTGAGCAAGAGCACGCCGCCAGCGGCCCAGCTGCAGAACCTGCGCACGCGCCTGGCCATGGTGTTCCAGCATTTCAACCTGTGGAGCCACCTGACGGTGCTGGAGAACATCTGCCTGGCGCCGCGCAAGGTGCTGGGCATCAGCGCCGGCGAAGCCGAGGCGCGGGCGCGCAAGTACCTGGACAAGGTCGGCCTGCCGGCCCGCGCCGCCGACCAGTACCCGGCGTTTCTCTCCGGCGGCCAGCAACAGCGCGTGGCCATCGCCCGGGCGCTGGCGATGGAGCCGGAGATCATCCTGTTCGACGAGCCCACCTCGGCGCTGGACCCCGAGCTGGTCGGCGAAGTGCTCAAGGTGATACAGACGCTCGCCGAGGAAGGACGTACCATGCTCATGGTCACCCATGAAATGGGGTTCGCCCGCCAGGTGTCGAGCCAGGTGCTGTTCCTGCACCAGGGCCTGGTCGAGGAAAGCGGCAGCGCCGAGATCCTCGACCGGCCACAGAGCGAGCGCCTGCGGCAGTTCCTCTCCAATCGTCTGAAGTGAAGTCACGCCGCCTATGGATACCAAGGCCATCACCCCCGCAGCTACACCGCTGGATCGCATCGACGAAGCGATCATCGACGTGCTGCGACACCAAGGAAGGATCACCTACGAGAAGCTCTCCACCCTCGTGCACCTGACCCCCAGGCCCTGCCTGGAACGGGTGCGCAAGCTGGAGCGGCGCGGGGTGATCCGCGGTTACGGGGCAATCATCGACCTGCAGCAGGTCTCCCCCGGGTTGTCGTTGCTGGTGCTGGTGGCCTTGTCCAACCAGAGCGGGCGCTCGGCGCAACGGGCATTCGAGGCCACCGTGCGCGCCTGCCCGCAGGTCTACGAGTGCCAGCTGATCAGCGGGCACTTCGACTACAGCCTGCGCATGCGCTGCCGCGACATGGAGCATTACCGGGTGCTGACCGAGACCTGGATGAACAACGACGAGCTGCATATCGACAAGCTGGTGGCGCATCCGGAGCTGGCGGCGGTGAAGAGCACGGCGCCGCAGGCGTGAACAGGCAAGGCCCCTGCAGGAATGGGTTTGTCCGTTCCTGCAGGGGGCAAGTTCAGCGCCACGCCTGAGGCTGCCGGTAGTCCGCCACCCACTGCGCCACCGCCTCTACCGGCATCGGCCGGGCGATGCCATAACCTTGGGCCAGTTCGCAGCCCAGCCCCATCAGCACCCGCCCGTGCTCGACAGTCTCCACCCCTTCGGCCACCACCTCACGACCAAACGCCCGCGCCAGTCCGATCACCGCGCCGGTCAGGGCCAGGTCGTCATGATCATGAAGGATGTCGCGCACGAAGGACTTGTCGATCTTGATGGTCTGCGCCGGCAGGCGCTTGAGGTAGCTCAACGAGGAATAGCCGGTACCGAAGTCGTCCAGCGAAAAACGCACGCCCAGGGCTCGGCAGGCATCCAGGCAATGGCCAACCCGCGGCAGGTTGTCGATTGCCACCGACTCTACGATTTCAAGGTCCAGTCGCCCTGGCGACACCCCAGGATGGCGCGCCAAAAGGTGCTCTAGGCGCTGGGCAAAGTCGCCGCGCTGCAGCTGGCGGGCGGCGATGTTGACACTCAGTGACCAGTCGCGTCCGGACAGTTGCCACTGCTGCAATTGGGTCAGGGCCTGGTCGATGACCCACTCGCCCAGTTCGACGATCAGGTCGGTCTGCTCCACGAAGGGCAGGAATTCCCCCGGCGGTACCGGCCCCTTGGATGGATGCATCCAGCGCAGCAAGGCTTCGAACCCGATCACCTGACCGCTGCGCATGTTCACCTTGGGCTGGTAGTGCAGGCACAGTTCGCCCTGGCGCAGGGCCTGGCGCACCCGCGCCACGGTCTGGTGGGTGGCCTTGAGCTCGAGCTCCTGGGACACGTCGAACAGGTGGTAGCGGTTGCGTCCGCGCTGCTTGGCCACGTACATGGCCTGGTCGGCGTGGCGCACCAGGGTGTCGGCATCCTCGTCATCCTGCGGGAACAGGGTCACGCCGATGCTCGCGCTCAGGCTAAGCGAGTGCTCGCGCACCACATAGGGCGCAGCCAGCGCCTGGAGGATACGCTGCAACGCGGCGTGCAACTGCTGCGGGCCTTCGATATGGCGCAAAATCAGCACGAACTCGTCGCCCGACAGCCGCGCCACCGCATCACCGCCACGCAGGATGTCCTGCAGGCGTTGGGCGACCTCCACCAGCAGCAGGTCGCCGGTGGCGTGGCCGTAGCCGTCGTTGACCGCCTTGAAGCCATCGAGGTCGAGCATGCACACCGCCAACGGAATACTCTCCCGCCGGGAGAACGCCAAGGCCTGGTTGAGCAGGTCGGAGAGGTAGGCGCGGTTCGGCAGGCCGGTCAGCACGTCATGCCCCACTCGCCACTGCAGGGTGTGCAGCAACTGGCGCTTCTCGGTGACGTCGAAGCGGATCGACACGTACTTGCGCACCTGGCCGGTGTGCGGGTCGATCAGCGGCACCATGGTGCTGTCCACCCAGTACAGCGAACCGTCCTTGGCACGGTTGCAGATCTCGCCTTTCCACACCCGGCCGGCGGCCAGGGCGCGCCACATTTCGAGGAAGAAAGTCGGCTCGTGCAGCCCGGAATTGAGGATGCGGTGGTTGGCCCCCAGCAGTTCCTCGCGACTGTAGCCGGAGATGCTGCAGAACTGCTGGTTGACGTAGGTGATGCAACCGCGCAGGTCGGTCTCGGAAAAGATCGCGGCCGCATCGACGGCCGCGCGGTAGTTGTCGTCCATAAGCCTCGCAACCTAGCGGTTGAAGCGCTCCACCAGGGCGCGCAGCCCGGCGCACACTTGCTCCAGTTCCGCGCCGCGCACGGCCGCGGCATTGGCGCGGCGGGCGCTCTGCTGCACCGTGCCGGCCACACCGTTGATCTGCCGCGAGACATCCTCGGCCACGCTGGACTGCTCCTGCGAGGCCGCAGCCATCTGCTGGCTCATGTCGCTGATACGCTGCACCGCGTGCTGGATGCCCTGCAGCGCCTCCTGGGTCAAGGCAACCTGGGCCACACCCTGCTGCGCGCCCTCCAGGCCCTGGCTGGCGATGCTTACCGCCTGCTCGGCACCGCCGCGCAGGCTGTCGATGATCGACTGGATATGCAGGGTCGACTGACGGGTCTTGTCGGCCAGGGCACGGACCTCGTCAGCGACCACCGCGAAGCCGCGCCCCTGCTCGCCGGCGCGCGCCGCCTCGATGGCGGCGTTGAGCGCCAGCAGGTTGGTCTGCTCGGCGATGGCGCGGATCATTCCGGCTGCCTCGGCAATGGCACCGGTCTGACCGGCCAGGTCGTTGACCGCCTGGTTGATCTGTCCGACCGTGCCGGCCAGGCTCTGGATCGCCGCGCCGGTGGCGTCAGCCACCTGACTGCCCTGACCGGCCAGCAGGTGCGCGGTGTGCGCCTGCTCGGCGGTCAGTTGCACATGGCCGGCGACCTCGCCGATGGAAGCGGCCATCTCGGTCATGGCGGTGGCGGTGAGGTCGGTCTCGGCACGCTGTTCGAGCAGCGCCGACTCGGTACTGCGCGACAACCGTCCGGCATCCTGTGCGGCGCCGGCCATCTGCACCGCGAGGTCGCTCAGGCGGGTGAGCGCAGTCTTCAAGCGCGCCTCCTCGCTGACCAGGATCAGCTCCAGCTGCCCGGCGGCACCAGGCAGGTCGCTATAGGTCAAGGCCGCGACCGGGTCGCTGAAGGTGTTGTCCGCAACCTGGACGATGCGCCGCAAGTGGCGCCCCATGCGGCTCTGCGCCCACAGGCCGACGCCGGCGAACAGCGCCAGGGTCAGACCTTGGGCGGGCAGGTCCGGCAATACCTGGCCGGCGCCAATGGCCACGGCCCCCGCCAGCAGCGGCAACGCCATGGCCCGCCCCAGCAGGGCCAGGCGCCGGGTCGGCGATAGCGCCGCCTGGCCGTCACGCAGCCGGGCGTACAGGGCTTCGGCACGGGCCACCTGCTCGCGGGTCGGACGCACGCGCACCGACTCGTAGCCGACCACCTGGCCGTTGTCGAGCATCGGCGTGACGTAGGCGTTGACCCAATAGAAGTTGCCGTTGCTGCAGCGGTTCTTGACGATACCCATCCAGCTGCGACCGGCCTTGAGGTACTGCCACATCAGCTCGAACACCGCCTCGGGCATGTCCGGGTGACGCACCAGGTTGTGCGGGCTGCCGATCAGCTCCTCCTGGCTGTAGCCGCTGATGGCGGCGAACTCGGCGTTGCAGTAGGTGATCAGGCTGGCCGTATCGGTTGCCGAAATCAGCCGCTGGTGCTCGGGGAAGCTTTGCTCGACCGGATTGACCGGCAGGTTCTGACGCACGATGAGACTCCATTCATATACGGGCCGACGCATGGCCTGACAGGAGGCCAGGTGCGCCGGAACCGGTCATCCTGGATCAGTTCCAATGTCCGACAACGCTTGCACACGGGCCGGCAAATGGCCGGATCGCCTTGGACGACGACTTGAATGACTGATCAATCAAAGCGGCGAATTCTACGAATTCCATCACATTTTGCAAATAAAGGTGACGAATCATGGCGTTGCGCCATATCGACATATATCGTTAAGTGCTTGATTCTAAATGGGAATTGAGCGATGACGAGAACAGGTCTAGGTCCAGCCCTGCGCCGCTACCGCAAACTGGCGGGCCTCACTCAGGCGCAACTGGGCGAGCGAACCGGCTTCGACCCCAAGACCATCAGCCGCTTCGAGACCGGCACCTATACCCCCAGCGTCGAGTCGTTGGTGGGCTTCGCCGATGCCCTGGGGGTCAAGCCAAAAGTGTTCTTCAGCGACCCCGAAGACGAAGAAGAACAACGCGCCTACCTCTTCGGCGTGATCCATAACGCCCCCCCCAAGGACCTCGGCAAGCTGATCGCCGCCGTCGATCAGGTGCTGGCAAAGCCATGAAATCTCCACAGGCACCACGCTAGAGCAGAAGCCGTGTCAGTGCACCTTAACTGGTAAGACCGGTAAGGCCAAAATTGCTTGCAATGGAGGAAATTTCGGAGTTTTATGGCTCGGCAGTGAACAAACCGGTAAGACCACAATAATTAAGTCCTGCGCTCTTTCGCTCCGTGTGGCTTGGGGGGCAAGGACACCGACCAGAGACTCCTCCCATGCTCAAATGGTGTTCGCGTTCGATCTTCCTCCAGGTTGTGCTCGGCCTTGCCCTCGGCATTGTCTGCGGCCTGAGCTTCCCCGACCTGTCCCTGCAACTCAAACCCCTGGGCGACGGCTTCATCAAGCTGATCAAGATGCTCATCGGCCTGATCGTGTTCTGCGTGGTGGTCAGCGGCATTTCCGGCGCCGGCGACCTGAAGAAGGTCGGGCGCATCGGCCTGAAATCGGTGATCTACTTCGAAGTGCTGACCACCCTGGCCCTGGTGATCGGCCTGGTGTTCGCCTTCTCCACCGGCATCGGCAGCGGCGCCAACATCCACCTCGACCAGCTGTCCAGCGCCGATGCCGGCGCCCTGGCCGAGCGCGGCGCGCACCTCCACACCACCACCACCTTCCTCATGGACCTGATCCCCACCTCGGTGGTGGGCGCCTTCGCCGATAACAACATCCTCCAGGTGCTGCTGTTCTCGGTGCTGTTCGGCAGCGCGCTGAACCTGGTGGGTGAGTCGGCCTCGGGCATCTCGCGGCTGATCAACGAACTCAGCCACGTGATCTTCCGCATCATGGGCATGATCGTGCGCCTGGCCCCGATCGGCGTATTCGGCGCCATTGCCTTCACCACCAGCAAGTACGGCCTGAGCTCGCTGCAGCACCTGGGCGGTCTGGTGGCGCTGTTCTACCTGACCTGCGCCGGTTTCGTGCTGATTGTCCTCGGCACGGTGATGCGCCTGTCGGGCCTGAAACTGCTGCCGTTCATCAAGTACCTGCGCGAGGAGCTGTCCATTGTCCTCGGCACCGCCTCCTCCGACGCCGTGCTGCCCCAGGTGATGCGCAAGCTCGAACACCTCGGCATCGGCAGCTCCACCGTCGGCCTGGTGATTCCCACCGGCTACTCGTTCAACCTCGATGGGTTCTCCATCTACCTGACCCTGGCCATCGTGTTCATCGCCAATGCCACCGGTACGCCGCTGGCGATGACCGACCTGCTGACCATTCTTCTGGTGTCGCTGGTGACTTCCAAAGGTGCCCACGGCATCCCAGGCTCGGCCCTGGTGATCCTTGCCGCCACCCTGACCGCGGTACCGGCGATTCCGGTGGTGGGCCTGGTGCTGGTACTGGCGGTGGACTGGTTCATGGGGATCGGCCGGGCGCTGACCAACCTGATCGGCAACTGCGTCGCCACCGTGGCCATCGCCCGCTGGGAGAAAGACATCGACCTGGAACGCGCCCACAACGTGCTGGCCAACAAGCCTGGCTTCGCCCCGATCACCCGCAAGCAGGGCCAACCCCATCAACAGGAATTCTAAGCCCAAGGCCGCCGGCGCCCAGCGCCGGCCGGCCAAGCGCAAAGATGCCGCGTCAACCAAGGAGCGAACCGTGATCAGCTCTTCGACCGTAGTCAATTCAGTGGTGGAGAAACTCCGCCAGGCCCTGGCCCGTGGCCAGTGGCGCAGCGGCGACATGCTGCCCGGCCAGCGCGAGCTGGCCGAACAACTGGGGATCAGCCGGCCAAGCCTGCGCGAAGCGGTGATTGTCCTGGAAACCCTGGGCCTGGTGCGCTCGATGCCCGGCAAGGGCGTGCTGGTGCTGGATGCCGACGCGGCCCTGGCGCAGGAAGCGGACACCGTGGCCGAGGCCAGCCTGGCCGACGTGCTCGAGCTGCGCTACACCCTCGAACCCTTCATCGCCGGGCTGGTGGCGCAATCGGCCGGCAGCCAGGACATCGGCCAACTGCGCCTGATCCTGATGGACATGCGCGAAGCCCTCGAGGCCGGTGACAGCGAGGCCGGCATCAACGCCTACATCACTTTCCACGAAGCGCTGTTCGCCCTGACCACCAACCCGATCTTCCAGAGCGTGGTGCAGCAGACCGGCAATGCCCTCAAGCAGAGCGCCGCCATGCTGCGCAACTCGCCCGAGCACCTGGCCGCGCGCCTGAGCGAGAACGAAGCGGTGGTGCGCGCCATCCGCGAACGCAACAGCGCCAAGGCCAGCCAGCAAATGCGCCAGCACATCCTCGCCGAGGGACAGCGCATGGGCATTGCCCTGAACATCCCGGACGACCAACCAGGCACCTGAACAAAGAAGGAGAGCGACCATGACCGCCTGCGCCCCAGCCGCCCCCCGCCTGCCTGCCCTGCTCGGTGCCGGCGAGACCCGCCTGTCGGCGGAGCAGATCTACCCACGGCTGTTCGACGCCATCCTAGAACAGCGCCTGCCGCCCGGCAGCGCCCTGCCCGAGCAGGCGCTGGGCAATGCCTTCGGTGTCAGCCGCACGGTGATCCGCCGGGTGCTCGGGCGCCTGTCCGACCAGCAGGTGGTGGTGCAGCGCCCCAGCCATACCGCGCACCTGGCCGCGCCCGACCCCGAGCAGGCGCGCCAGGTACTCAGCGCCCGGCGCCTGGCCGAGACCACGCTGATCGGCCTGGCCACCCAGCGCGCCCGACCGGCGCAGATCCGCCAACTGCGCCAGCTGGTCGAGCGCGAACGCCAGCATCATGAGCGCGGCGAACGCTGCACGGCGATCCGCCTGGGCGGCGAGTTCCACATGAAACTGGCGCAGATGGCCGCCAACGCACCACTGGCGCGCTTCCTCAACGGCCTGGTGCCGATGACCTCGCTGATCATCGCCCGCTATGAGTCACCATGCTGCGAGCACTGCGCGTGGCAGGAGCATGCGGCGATCATCGATGCGGTGGAAAGCGGCGACAGCGAGGCTGCGCTGGCGCTGATGCATGATCATCTGGACCGCCTTGAGGCCAAACTCGATCTGGATCCGACTGGCTGAATCGGGCGAACGCCACCGCCTCGACATCCGGCAGGACCACCACTTCATCACCCAACGACCATTCCGCCGCCCGCGCCGCCAAGGCGGCGGGCACGCCGGGTGAACCGCCCGGGCCGGGCGGCACGTCGTAGGTGGCGTGGGCATCGTGCGCCAGCAACACTTCGAAGCCCCGTTGCAGCGCGGCGCGGGCGGTGGCGGCCAGGCACATTTCCGAGAGCAGGCCGCACAGGGCCAGGCACTGGACACCCAATTCGTGCAGCAAGGCCTGCAGGCCAGTCTCGACGAAACCGTCGTCCTCGGTCTTGAACAGCACGTACTCGCCACGGCTCGCCGGGAAATAGAGTTGCCAGCCATCCGTATGCGCAGCATCCGGGCTGCCGGGAGCGCCGTCGTTCTGCAGGAAGATCACCGGCACGCCGGCCTGCCGCGCCCGCGCCAGCAAACGGGCGATGCTCGCCTGCAGGGCGAGGTGACCGGGGACGGCGTCGGCCCCTTCCATGAACGCGCATTGCACGTCCACCAGCAACAGGGCCTCGGCCCGGGGGATCGGTTCAGCGGACATGCGACGTTCCAGGACAAGGGATGAAACGTCGAGCATAGCGCAGCACCAGGGCACGCCGTACCATACCCGTCGAATCATCACAGTGCCCTGGAGGCCAACATGCAGCACACTATCGCGCCAGCGGGCGCGGAACATTTCGATCGGCTGGCCGATCTGTGGGAAGCCTCGGTACGGGCGACCCATGACTTTCTTCCCGACGGCTACATCGAGCGCCTGCGTCCGCTGGTGCGCGAGCAGTACCTGGGCTTTGTGGAGCTGCGTGCCTGGCGTGACCAGGAAGGCCATATCCGGGGGTTTGCCGGGGTGCATGACGGCAAGCTGGAAATGCTCTTCGTCGACCCCGCCTGCCGCGGCCAGGGCATCGGCAAGGCGCTGCTGGCCAGCGTGGTCGAGGAGTTGGGCGTGCGTGAGGTGGACGTCAATGAACAGAACCCGCAGGCGGTGGGGTTCTACCTGAAACAGGGGTTCGTCCAGGTCGGCCGCTCCGAGCTGGATGGCCAGGGCGATCCGTATCCATTGCTGCACTTGAAGCTGGAGGGGTGAGTATGTCATTCACGCCTGCAAAGGGGGCCGCTCTGCGGCCCATCGCGGTGCAAGCCCGCTTCCACAGGTACTGCGTTGCGGTCCCTGTGGAAGCGGGCTTGGCCAAGACAAACCTATACTTCGGGTAATCACCCAGCCTCTCGCCAAGGGGGCAATCCGCGTGAAATCAATCCTCGTGATGTTTGCGCTCTGCCTCCTGCTGGCCCTGGCCGGCTGCGCCGGCAAACGTCCCCCGGCCCCGCCACCCCCGCAGAGTCTGCCCCCCGCCGCCTGGCAACGCATCGACCAGGACATCATCGAAGCTTCGGTCGGCGCAGCGGACTCGGCCAACGACTACGCCCGGCGCTCCATGCGTGTGTGGAAGGAGCAGGTACAGCAGCGTACCGAGAACGATTTCATCCCCTGGTTCACCGGCTACTGGACCCAGCAATGGCTCACGCTCAAGGTGGCCTGGTACACGATGAACAGCGGCAACGGCAACGAGCCGCCAGAGAAGCGCCTGGGCCTGTACCTACAAGAGCAATACCGCGAACGGGTGATCGACCCGGTGGCCGAGCAGATCAACCCCGAGGGCATCCGCGACCGCGCCAGCGAGCTGTACCTGCAACTGCTCGGCCAGCAGCTGCCGGCGATCATCCAGCGCTACAACGCGCCGCCCGAGCAGTTCAGCCAACGCCTGAACCGCATCCCGATCATCGCCCTGGGGCCACCGGACGCACGCAACGCCTCGCTCTACCAGTTGCTGCGGGCTAAATCGCTGGACCAGCAACCGGCCTGGCAATCCCTGCGCCAGCACCTGCACCAGCAGGCCGCCAAGGCCCCTGGGCAGACCGAGGCTGGGCTGTCGTCGGTGGCCACCCAGGCCAGCGAAAAACTCGGCGCCACCCTGGCCCCGCGCGGCGCTGCCAGCGCGATCGCGGCGGCGGTGGGCAAGGCGGCGGGGGCGTTGATCTCGGTGGCGGCAACTGGCTACGGCATCATCACCCATGACCGCGAACAGCCGCAGATGGTCGAGCAACTGCGGGTGATCCTCAATGTGGCGCTGAACCAGGAATGGCAGGAGCTGATGGAGAACCGCCAGAGCGGGGCCATGGCCGGGGTGTACTACCTGTCGGGGCAGGTGGAGGACAGTTTGCTCGGCTACCGATCCCCCTGAGCCGAAGCCAACGCGCGCCTGCAAAAGGCTCAGGCCGTCGCCATTGCCGAGGTCGGCAAGCCGAAAATCCGGTCGAACGCCCAGTTATAGAGGAACGTGTAGCACGGCACCAGGATGATGAACGCCAGGTCCACCAGCAACGCCTCCAGCAGCGTCATGTCCAGCCACCAGGCGATCAGCGGGATCAAGTACACCACCAGGGTCAGCTGGAAGCCGATGGCATGCGCCACCCGTCGGCCCAGGCTGCGGCCGCGCTTGGCCTGGCGGCTCTCCCAGCGCTCGAACAAGGTGTTGTAGATGAGGTTCCAGAACATGGCGATGGTGGTGATCATCACCGCCAGGGGCCCGGTGTGCGAAGCCTGGGTGTCGGACAGGTAGGCCAGGCCCAGGGTCGACATGCACAGGCCGATCAGTTCATAGAAGGTCACGTAGACCAGTTTGCGTTTGAGTCCTTGCACGAAGTTACCTTGCTGCGGGTATGACGAAGGCGCGCAGGATGAATCAATAAACTTGACAGAAAAAGTCGGCACCTTTCAGATTTTCTGAAAGGAGACTGCCATGAACTTTTCCAGCGATACCATCCTGCTGTTCCTTGCCGTGCTCGACCGCGGCTCGTTTTCCGCCGCCGCGCGGGCCCTCGGCCGCGTGCCTTCGGCGGTGAGCATGGCTATCGGCAACCTCGAGGCGGAGCTTGGTTACCCGTTGTTCGAACGCGGCTCGCGCGAGGCGCGCCCGACCGCCCAGGCCCAGGCCCTGGAACCCCATGCCCGGCTGATTGCCGAACAGCTAGGGCTGCTGGAGGTGCACGCGCTGGAGCTCTCGCGTGGGCTCGAAAGCAGCCTTGCCATCGCCGTGGTCCCGGACATCGACCAGCGCCCGTTGCTAGAAGCCATTACCCGCCTTGGCGAGCGCTATCCGCTGCTGGACATCGAACTGCTCGCCGCGCCCCAGGAAGAGGCCCTGCAGTTGCTCGACAGCGGCCGCGCCGGCCTGTGCCTGGCCTTCGCCGGATTGCAGGTGGATCCGCGGCGCAGCTTCCAGCACATCGCCATCGAATCGCTGGTGGCCACGCTGTCGCCGCAGCACCCCGCCCTGCGCGAAGGGCGCATCCGTCACCTCGAAGACCTGGTAAACCTGCGACAGATCCTGGTACGCAGCCGCGACCTGCCACTGTCCGACCCGCGCTCGCTGATCGGCACCTCGCACTGGCGCACCGACAGCCTGGACCTTGCCGTGCAGATGGTCGAGGCGGGCCTGGGCTGGGGCGATTTGCCCCTGTCACGGGTCGCACCGCTGATCGACGCCGGGCGCCTGGTGCGCCTGGAATTCCACAACACCCGCAACGAACTGCAACTGCCGGTGAATGCCTTCTGGCTCAAGCAGCAACCCCTCGGCCAGGCGGCCAGGGCGTTGGTGAGCCTGTTGGCTTCGAAATGATTTGTCACCCTGTTAGGGCAATTGCGCCAAGCATTGCGACATTTAGTCTTTCAACATTTTTCAGACTCGGCCGATAGCGTTGCAACAGGCTCCGCCATCCGTGCCACAAGCACGCGGCGCCCTCCTTTCACTGGCTCAAGGTCTCGAAACATGAACCTGAAATTCCGCCACAAGATCCTGCTCAGTGCCTGCGCCGTCGTCGTACTGGCCTTCGCACTGTTCACCCTCTACAACGACTACCTGCAACGCAACACCATCCGCCAGAACATCGAGTCCTCGGTGCGCCAGGCCGGCGCGCAGACCGCCAGCAGCGTGCAGAACTGGATGAGCGGACGCATCCTGGTGCTGGAGAACCTGGCCCAGGACATCGCCCAGCAGGGTGCCGGCAGCAACGTGCCGGGCCTGGTCGACCAGCCGTCGTACACCAGCAACTTCCAGTTCACCTATTTCGGCCAGAACACCGGCCTGTTCACCCAGCGCCCCGACGCCAAGATGCCCGATGGCTATGACCCGCGTCAGCGCCCCTGGTACACCCAGGCCGTGGCCGCCAACCAGACCATGCTGACCCCGCCCTACATGGCGGCGGTAGGTGGCCTGGTGGTGACCATCGCCATGCCGGTCAAGGCCAAGGGCAGCGGCGAGCTGATCGGTGTGGTCGGCGGTGACCTGAGCCTGAACACCCTGGTCGACATCATCAACGCCGTCGACTTCGGCGGCATCGGCCACGCCTTCCTGGTCGACCGCAATGGCCAGGTGATCGTCAGCCCGGACAAGGACCGGGTGATGAAGAACCTCAAGGACATCTACCCGGGCTCGCCGCTGCGCGTGGAAACCGGCATCCAGGAAGTGAGCCTCGACGGCAAGGAGCGCATCATCTCCTTCGCCCCGGTCGACGGCCTGCCGTCGGCACAGTGGTACATCGGCCTGTCGATCGACAAAGAAAAGGCCTACGCCCCGCTGAGCCAGTTCCGCACCTCGGCCATCATCGCCATGCTCATCGCCGTGGCGGTTATCGCCGGCCTGCTCGGCCTGCTGATCCCGGTGCTGATGCGCCCGCTGACCACCATGGGCCGCGCCATGCAGGACATCGCCGAAGGCGAAGGTGATCTGACCCGCCGCCTGACTGTCGAGCAGAAGGACGAGTTCGGCGAGTTGGCCATCTCGTTCAACCGTTTCGTCGAGCGTATCCACGCCTCGATCAGCGAAGTGTCCTCGGCCACTCGCCTGGTGCATGACCTGTCGGAAAAGGTCGTGGTCGCCTCCAACGCCTCGCTCACCGGCTCCGAAGAGCAGAGCATGCGCACCAACAGCGTCGCTGCCGCCATCAACGAACTGGGCGCCGCCACCCAGGAAATCGCCCGCAACGCCGCCGATGCCTCGCAACACGCCAGTGGCGCCAGCGAACAGGCCAACGGTGGCCGCCAGGTGGTCGAAGAGGCCATCAGCGCCATGACCGCCCTGTCCGAGCGCATCAGCGAGTCCTGCGAGCAGATCGAGACCCTCAACGCCAGCACCGACGAGATCGGCAAGATCCTCGACGTGATCAAGGGCATCTCCCAGCAGACCAACCTGCTGGCGCTCAACGCCGCCATCGAGGCCGCCCGTGCCGGTGAGGCCGGCCGTGGCTTCGCCGTGGTCGCCGACGAAGTGCGCAACCTGGCCCACCGCACCCAGGAGTCGGCCGAAGAGATCCACCGCATGATCACCAGCCTGCAGGTCGGCTCGCGCGAGGCGGTGCACACCATGAACACCAGTCAGGTCTCCAGCGAAGAGACCGTGCAGGTGGCCAACGAGGCCGGTGAGCGCCTGGCCAGCGTCACCCAGCGCATCGGCGAGATCGACGGCATGAACCAGTCGGTGGCCACCGCCACCGAAGAGCAGACCGCCGTGGTCGAGAGCCTGAACCTGGACATCACCCAGATCAACGCGCTGAACCAGCAAGGGGTGGAGAACCTCAACGAAACCCTGCGCCACTGCGACGCCCTGAGCCAGCAGGCCGGGCGCCTGAAGCAACTGGTGGGCAGCTTCCGTATCTAAGTCGTGCTCTTCGCCGACAAGCCGGCTCCTACTGCAGGAGCCGGCTTGTCGGCGAACCGGCCGCTCAGGCCACCTCAATCTCCCCTGCCCCGCCGCATCAGCCCATCGTCCTGACCGCCTACGACGGTGCTGATCTCATTCCTGCCCGACGAAGGCCTGCACCTCGATCTCCACATCCACGCCCAGGGCCAACGCCGAGGCCACCGTGGAGCGCACCGGCAACGCCGCGCCGAAGAACGTCTTGTACACCTCGTTGAAACCCGCGAAATGACTCATGTCCGACAGCCATACGGTGCACTTCACCACCTGGTCGAAGCGCGCCCCGCAGGCCGCCAGGCTCTCGCCGATCCGCTCGCAGGCCGCGCGGGTCTGTTCCTGAATATCGCCCTTGACCACCTCGCCGGCCGCATTCATCGGAATCTGCCCGGAGAGGAACAGGAACCCTCCAGCCTTCACCGCACGTGAAAATGGAAACGGCAGGCTGCTGGGAAAACGCTGGATGTCATTGCTCATGGAACACTCCTTTCAGGGTTGGTTGGAACGTGCCGGGGACAGCGCGCGAACTCATCGAGATTGCAGTACGCCCGTCGCACATCTTGAACAGGCCAGCGGTTATAACCTAATAACGAACAAGTCTATTTGGCTATAAAAAAATCTATATGCTGGCAAGCATCCGATCACGGGCAAGCTGGACAGTCGAGTAGCGTATGGATGTAGGTTCTTTCGGTTTCACCATTGCCGGGCTGGTAGTGGGCTTCATCGTCGGCATGACCGGCGTTGGCGGCGGTTCGCTGATGACCCCGATCCTGCTGTGGTTCGGCATCAACCCGGCCACCGCCGTGGGCACCGACCTGCTCTATGCCGCCATCACCAAGGCCAGTGGCGTCTGGGTGCATGGCCGCAACAAGAACATCGACTGGAAGATCACCGGCTTGCTGAGCCTGGGCAGCGTCCCGGCCGCCGCGCTGACCCTGTGGTTCCTCAGCACCCTGCACACCGATACCTCGGCGCTGAACGCCATCATCAAGCAAGGCCTGGCGGTGGTGCTGATCCTCACCGCCCTGGCGATCCTGTTCAAATCGCGCCTGCAGGCGTTCGCCAGCAAGCATGCCGGCGATCACTACCACCTCAGCGACCGCACCCTGAACATCCTCACCGTGATCACCGGTGTGGTGCTGGGCGTGATGGTCACCCTGACCTCCATCGGTGCCGGCGCGCTGGGGACCGTGGCGCTGTTCCTGCTGTACCCGTTCCTGGTCACCCGCCGTCTGGTCGGCACCGAGATCGCCCACGCCGTGCCATTGACCCTGGTGGCTGGCCTCGGTCATGCCGGCATGGGCAACATGGACTGGTCACTGCTGGGCTACCTGCTGCTGGGTTCGCTGCCGGGGATCTACCTGGGCAGCCACCTGACCGGGCGCATCTCTGACCGCGTGCTGCGGCCTTGCCTGGCGACCATGCTGCTGCTGATCGGCTACAAGCTGGCGTTCTGAACCACACCTCGCGCCCTTCTGAGCGGCCTTGCCGAGGCGTCGGACCGGTCGGAAAGGGCCGCAGAGCGGCCCCGGCAATATCAGCTTGATGCGCAGATCTGGGGGCGCTTTCAGCCTGCGCGGCCAGTGGCGCCATGAGCGCCAGCAGCAGTGCCGCACGGTAGTGTTTCATCCATTGCATGGTGTTGCCCCGGACGTCCCTTTCACGCTTTCAGCCTTCGCTGCGCCATAGTACCGGCCAACTGTCAGTGCCCACTTCGGCGCACCGGTCCATCCGCGCCAACCTGACCAGGCGCATGCGCATGCCGTCGTAGCGCCAGCTTTCCTCGACCCCGCAACTGCCGGGATAGTCGTCCTTGGCATAGCTGTGGAGCTCGCCTTTTTTGGGGTAGAACTCGATGGCGTCGCGCATCCGGCTGATCAGCACCGGGCTGGACGGTGCCTCGAACTCAAGCGGCCCAAGGGTGTAAGGCGCCTTACGCGACACCTTGTACAACGCGTAGAGGCAATGGAAGTCGTTGCAGTTGTAGCTGAGCAACGCCAGGGCGTGCTGGTCGTCCAGGGCATGCAGCTCAAGCTTGGGAGCGACATCGTATTCGTTCTTCAACTGGTCTTCGGCGGCCGCCTTGGCCATCACTACCGGGTTGATGCCCGCCAGTTCCTGCTCGCTAAGCGGCGTGGCTGCCACAAAGGCCGGCCCCTTGGGCTTGGCCGGGATGGGCAGCTGGGTGTCGGCGACGCTGTCACCGGGTCGCATCAGCGCGCTGTAGTGACCGCCCCGGCCCTGCACCGCATCCATCAGCAGCAAGACGGCGCTCAGGCCCTGCAGCGAACTCACGCGCTCCCCTGGCCGGGTGTCGTCCACCAGGCGCTGGCCGTTACGCAATTGCCGCAACACGGCGTAGGCATCGGCGCCCTCCAGTTCCAGGGTGGTCTCGACGCCGCGGGTCATGCGCCAGGGGGCGACCAGCAACTGGCCGTCGAGCAGGGGCTCGCCCGACCAGTCGGTGCTGCCCACCAGGGTCAGGTGCAGGTTGCCCCAGGCGCCCGCCTCACGCTGCACCAGCATGCCCACCCGCATCTTCTCCGGATGATCGGCCAGCACCGCGGTGCAGAAACGCGTGTTGTCGCAGCCCACCACCCAGTCCTTGATCTCCCGGTACACCGGTACCGGCTCTGGCTCCGCCGCGCCGACCAGGCCCGGTAGCAACGCCAGCCCCAGGGCCAGCCAGTTCCTTGTTGTTGCGCGCATCGTGCTGCATTCCTGTCTTAGCCGTGAAAGCCCCACTCCAGAGGCGGCGCAATGATTCCACAGATCAAATGCCAGGTGCGGAAAATCGGCAGTGGTGGTGGCGCCATGGGATCTGGCAGTATCGGTTGCGTCCTGTTCAGAGCCTGCGCCATGTCCGCTACCGTCAGCCCGCTGTTGCTTGCCTTGCGCGAAGGTACCCGCGCCTGCCACGAAGGGCTGGAGGCGCGCCTGCCGTTCTTCAGCGAAGGTTTCGACCGGGCGGCCTATGCGCGTTTGCTGGCGGCTTACCATGGCTTCCATGCGCCGCTGGACACCTTGCTGGCCGAGTACCAGGGCACCGAACGCAGCAAGACACCTGCTTTGTCCCGCGACCTGGGCGCCCTGGCCATCGATGTCGAAGCGCTGCCCTTGTGCCATGCCCTCCCTCGCATCGACGATGAAGCCAGTGCACTCGGTGTGATGTATGTACTGGAAGGCTCCACCCTGGGTGGCCAGGTGCTCAAGCGGGCAATGGCTGAACGCCTGGGCATCGACGCCGACAACGGCGGTGCGTTTCTCGATGTCTACGGCGCGCAGACCGGCGCACGCTGGCGCAGCTTCCTCGATCGACTGGCTGGCACCGATCCGGAGCCTGCCGCCCAGGCCCGGACGGTAAAGGCTGCGGTCGAGACCTTCACCTGCTTCGAACGATGGCTCGAAGAGCGACGCGTGCTGGTCTGCTGATCCCCCGCGCTGAGGCCCTCACCTGCGGCACTTGTTCAACAGCGATGTCACCGCAGGCGTCATGCTGATCGCCGCTGCGCACAAACCACCGCATAACAACGCGAAGCCCAGCGCCCGCAACGGATGCAAGGTATTGAAGAACGCCAGCACCAACAGCACCAGCAACAGCGCCAAGCCGTAGCGCAGTGACGCCCTTGGAATAGCCACCATCAGCAGGTTGAAGAGCACGAAGGCGTAGAACACCATCATCGTCGCCAAGCCGACGCTGACGCCTCGCGCCATGGGCGGGCCAACATGCTGCCGGTACAGATCGAAGCCTAGGCTCAAGAGGAAGGGAAACGCCACACAGGCCAATGCGTGCAGCAGGAAACGGGAAAGCAACGGCAACATTCGTCCTTGATCCTGGAGCCGGCCATGGTTTGCGCAGGGCCGTGAGTGAGGAAAACGGATGCTAATGGCCGGAATGGACGCCAGCAAGCCACAGTATTGGCCGGCAACCCCTCGTGACAAAGACCTGCTTTTCCAGCTTGGCGCCACACAGCAGAATCCCTACGTCAAAGACGTAAGGATGCGGTATGCTGACGATCATCGAAGCGCCACTGTTTTCGAAGCTGTGGCCCGACTACTGGACCGCTGACGAACATGGCACGTTCATGCACCACTTGGCCAACAACCCTGATGGCGGCACAGTCATCCCCGGCTCCGGTGGCTGCCGCAAGGTACGCTGGCGCATCGAAGGCCAAGGCAAGCGCGGCGCCGTGAGGGTCATCTACACCGCCCAGCTAGACAATGGTGTTCTGGTAGCACTGCTTATCTACGGCAAGAGCGCCACCGAGAGCATACCCGCGCATGTACTGCGCCAGATCGTGAAGGAACTGAACCATGCCCCTGACTGAAAAAGAACTGATGCAGCGCGATGCCAAGCGCAATATCGCAGAAGAGCTGCTTCAGTCCATTCGCGATGTCAAAGCCGGACGATTTGGCGCTGTACACCAGATCGAGGTGACCGAAGCCGCAGAGGCCCGGAGCAAGACCGGCTTGTCCCAGCTGAAGTTCGCCGAGCTGCTCGGCGTCTCCGTACGTACGTTGCAAGAGTGGGAACAAGGCCGGCGCACGCCTTCGGGAGCTGCACGTACGCTACTGCATATCGCATCTGTACGGCCGGATGTGTTTCATGAAATCCTGCAGGATCGCCCCACATAGCAAGGGCGCTGGACAGCCTGATAGCGAGCCCCGACATGAACGTCATTGCCTGTGATCTGCACCACCTGGACGCCGCCGCGGACCTCTTCAACCAGTACCGGATGTTTTACCAGGAGGCGGATGACCTCCCCGCTTCCCGCGCATTCCTCAAAGCCAACCTTGAAACCGACAACTCGCGTATCTACCTGCTGCTGGACGCCGACGGCCAGGCCATCGCCTTTGCCCAGCTGTACCCGGCGACCTGCTCGCTGGCGATGAAGCGCTTCTACTGGCTGTATGACCTGTTCGTTGCTCCGCACGCCCGCAGGGGTGGCCATGCCCGTTACCTGATGCAGCAACTGACCGATATTTTCCAGGCCGAGGGCGCGCAGCGATTGAGCCTGGACACCGCCCGGACCAACCTTGCCGCCCAGGCGTTGTACGAATCGCTGGGGTATGTGGCCGAGCAGGATTTCGTGACCTATCACAAGATGCTCGAGCACTGAGGCCTGCATGCCGCCGTGCGCCATCGGATAAGCGGGCTTGGCGCATACGTACAACGTTCTGTACATTCCCAGGTCGAGCATCCCTGATCAGGTGCCGATCAAAAATGCCCTACGCAAGCCTCGGCCAGGTCCTGCATCAAGCCTTGCACGCCCGTGGTACATGATGTGTTCAGAAAGGAACAACCAATGAACGTACTCACTTTCAGCCAGGCTCGCGCCAGCCTGAAACAGGCGATGGATGATGTCTGTCGCGACCATGAGCCGACGGTCATTACCCGGCAACGTGGTGAGCCGGTAGTCCTGCTGTCTTTGGACGACTACAACGCCATGGCCGAAACCATGTACCTGCTGGGCACCGAAAACAACGCGTCGCGGCTGCGCCAGTCCATCGCTCAGCACAAGGCTGGAAATACCTTCAGCAAGGACATTCCGTTGCATGACGCAGAAGCAGAAACGGCAGAACAAGGCTGAGGCCCGCAATGCCATCAAGGTGTCCTTCACGCCGATCGGCTGGGAGGACTTCGTGTACTGGCAGTCTGCCGACGCCAAGGTCCTCGGCAGGGTGCTGTCCCTGATCGACGAATGCTGCCGCTCGCCCTTCAAGGGCACGGGCAAACCCGAACCCTTGAAAGGCGACCTGACCGGTTACTGGTCGCGGCGGATCAACAAGGAGCATCGCTTCGTCTACTACTACGAAACTGGTGCACTGACTGTGCTGGCCTGCAGGTTTCACTACTAGCAGCCCTGCAACGTCTGTTCAGCCTCGCTCTATCCCATCCAGCACAGCCGACGCCAAGGCCAACCCTTTCTCCAGGGAGTTCTCCGTCGCCACCAGCAGACTGCGCAGTGGTTCGCTGGCTTTCTCCAGGGCCATGGCATTGGTTTCGTAGGCCGCCTGCAAGGCCGCTACCGCGCACACCAGCGCATCCTCGCCATCAATGCCGGCATGCACCGAGAACATCGGTGGATGGGCGTCGTGGCAGGTGCCAAAATGGGCGTGGGCCGTGGTGGGGCGGGAGGTTCGAGGGGTCGTATCGAGGGTCATGGGCGAACCTCCCGGGGCAAGACACGGGGTGGATCGGGCACGATTTTCAGCATGGTTCAGCACTCCTACATAGCCAGGGGAGCTGCCGATATCCGCTTGCACTCGGAACGATGGAGGCAGCTGTACGTGGGTGTGCAAGACCGTGGATGTAGGAACCCGGCAGGCCCGAAGGCCTCCCACGTACAGCCGCCATTGAGCGACTTGAACCACATCCTCGGGCTTGCACACCCGGTCGTTGAATCAGCAACGACAGGGCGAGACTAAGGAATGCGACTGGCCAGAACAACAGCTGAAAGGCCGTAAAAGCATGCTTGGGAAACGTCCTACGTGAAATAGGGAAAGTCTTAGTAATCCGCTTGAAACAACTGTCCTGGCCTCATCGCGGGGCAAGCCCGCTCCCACGTTTCTCCCGCTATCTGCCCAGTTATTTGCCCTGAAAGTCAGGACAATTTCTTATTTTCCTGTACACGAAATATCTACTAAAGGTTTATATTCCGCCCGCCGAAACAGAAAAGGTAGCAAGTGGCCACCACTTCATCGAAGCGGCCATGTACACCCTTCACTCTCACGGATGGGCGTCACCATGAAAATAAAAAACAAACTGATCCTGGCCTTCGTACTGGTGGCCTTCATCCCGGTGGCGTTGGTTGGCGGGATCTCGGTGCTGAACATCCGCAGCGAGGCGGTCGACCAGTTCCTCGACGGCAGCACCCGGGAAATCCGCCAGATCGACGGCAACATGCGCCAGTTCTTCGATGGCACGCTGCAGAACGTCGATCAAATGGCCAAGGATCCTGTATACACCTCGGTCACCTCGCTCAAGGACTACACCGGCGCGGATGCCGCCCGCCAGCCAATGCCCGAGGCCGCGCAGAAGGTGATCGACGCCTTCGCCCGCTACGGCACCACCCACCCGGCGGCGGCGATCCTGTCCATTGGCCTCGAGGACGGCAGCTACGCCAAATGGCCGGATGACCCGCAACTGGCCAAGTACGACCCACGCACCCGCCCCTGGTACAAGGCCGCCATGGCCAGCCCGGACAAGACCGTGCGCACCGCCGCCTACTACTACGACAAGGACGATGTGGCCCTGGTCGGCACCGCCCGGGCGCTGCTCGACGACGCCGGCAAGGCCAAGGGCGTGTTCGTGGTCAGCGTGTCGCTGAAGAACCTCACCGAGCTGGTCAAGAGCATCAAGCTGGGCGACAGCGGCTACGTGATGCTGATCGAGGACGGCACCGTGCTGGTCGACCCGCGCAACGCCAGCCACGGTTTCAAGCAGCTCAAGGACCTCGGCGCGCCCTACGCGCAACTGGCCGCCACTTCCCAAGGCTCCACCGACGTGGTGATCGACGGCGTGCGCTACATGGCCAATGTGTGGACTTCACCGGGCCTGGGCTGGCGCTTTATCGGCCTGATCGAGTACGACGAGGTGATGGCCGCGGCGACGCGCATGACCTATGTCACTGCGCTGATCGTGGTGGTGCTGGCCCTGGTCTTCGCCTTGGTGGCCGCGGCGTTCTCGCGGGTGATCGTCAAGCCGATCGGCCAGGTCAGCATCGGCCTGCAATCGATCGCCGAGGGCGAAGGCGACCTACGCCGCGACCTGCAGGTCCAGGGCAAGGACGAAACCGCCGAGCTGGCCGGCTGGTTCAACAAGTTCCTCGCCGCCATCCGCCAGCTGATCCAGCGCATCGGCGCGGCCTCGACCAACCTGCACGAGGCCTCGCGCAGCAACAGCGAGATGGCCGGCAACATGAACGAGGCCGCCGGGCGCCAGCGCGAGGCGGTGGAGCTGGTGTCCACCGCGTTCAACGAGATGGTCGCCACCGCCAACGAAGTGGCGCGCTCATGCAGCAGCGCCGCCGACGCCGCCGAGCATGGCCACCGCCGGGTGGCCGAAGGCAAGCAGCAGATCGAGGCGACCACCGACAACGTCAATCGCCTGGGCCGGCGCCTGAGCGAATCGTCCCAGGCCATGGTCGAGCTGGAGGAAGGCAGCCGCAGCATCAACCAGATCCTCGGCACCATCCGCGCCATCGCCGAGCAGACCAACCTGCTGGCACTGAACGCCGCCATCGAGGCGGCCCGGGCTGGCGACCAGGGCCGTGGTTTTGCCGTGGTGGCGGACGAGGTGCGGGCGCTGGCCAAGCGCACCGCCGACTCCACCGGCGAGATCGACCAGTTGCTCAACACCCTCGGCGGCAAGACCCAGGAGGTCTCGCAGAAGATGGAAAGCTGCCTGGACCTGTCGCGGGCCAGCGTGTCGTCGATCGAAAGCGCGCGGGACAGCTTCGAGGGCATCCAGCTCTCGGTGAACGAGATCCGCGACCAGAACCTGCAGATCTCCGCCGCCGCCGAGGAGCAGCACAGCGTGGCCGAGGAGATCAACCGGCATATCCAGCAGATCTACGACGAGGCACGGCTGGTGGAGGGGCTGGCCAGTTCCGCCCAGGCTGACTCCGGCAGGTTGGCGCAGTTGTCGGATGAGTTGAATGGGCTGGTGGGGCGCTTCAAGTCGTGACCTTTGGCTTCAGCCTTTACACGGGTCCTGAGCGGCCTTGCCGAGGCGTCGGACCGGTCGGAAAGCTCCTCGGAGATGATCCATGCCCTGCACCCTCTGCACATTGTCACCGTGCTCGGCACCTCGGTGCTGGCCGTGGGTCTGAGCGAAGGCAGCGCCGAGGCGACGGCGGCGATCACCAAGGTGTTCTCCGGCGCCAGCGACCGCCTGGGCAAAGCCAGCTCGCTGATATCGGACTTCACTTAGTTGAGACCGTAGGGGGGCTACGTAGAGACGCTAGGCAGGCACCTCCGTCGCAGGCTGCTGCTCCAGCAACGACCATCCCCCCTGCCCGTCCACCTCCAGCCGATGAGAATGGAACCCGGCCAGGGTGCTGCGGTGCCCGACACTGACCAACAGCGTCGCCGGCAGCTCCGCACGCAGCAGCGAATACAGCGCATGCTCCAGCCCTTCGTCCATCGCCGAGGTAGACTCGTCGAGGAACACCACCTGTGGCCGGTTGAACAGCACCCGGGAGAACGC
The DNA here is from genome assembly GCF_054060555.1 of Pseudomonas sp. TE6283. NCBI lineage: Bacteria > Pseudomonadati > Pseudomonadota > Gammaproteobacteria > Pseudomonadales > Pseudomonadaceae > Pseudomonas > Pseudomonas sp. TE6283. The sequence continues at coordinate 21,501 of NZ_JBSSDH010000004.1, read as the reverse complement.
CAGGCGCTGCTGTTCGCCCAGCGACAAGATCCGCGACCAGTCGCGCTGCTCGTCCAGCCGTTCGGCCAGATGGGCGAGGTTGACCTGGCGCAGGGCCTGCTGCATGCGCGCATCGTCCCCGAGCACGCCCTGTGCCGGGTAGGCGATGGCGGTGCGCAGGTCGCCCAGCGGCAGGTACGGGCGCTGCGAGAGGAACAGTGCCTGCGTCCCCAACGGCCGCCTGACCTCACCCTCGGCATAAGGCCACAGGCCCGCCAGGGCACGCAGCAAGGTGGTCTTGCCGCTGCCCGATGGTCCTTTGATCAGCAGCGCCTGGCCGCTGTGCAAATTCAGGTCGAGATCGGCGATCAGCGCGTGGCCGTCGGGGCGACGCACCTGCAAGCCCTGAATCCCCAATGCGTGTTCCTGATCCACGCTAACTACGCGCGGCAACTCGCTGGCCTGCTGGTTGGCATCGAGGAAACCGGTCAGACGGTCGAGGGTGGCGCGGTACTGGGCGAAGGTGTCGTATGACTCACGGAAGAACGACAGCGAATCCTGCACCTGGCCAAACGCCTGGGCGGTCTGCATCACATCACCGAGCTTGATCGCGCCGCTGAAGAAACGCGGCGCCTGGAGGATGAACGGGAACACCACCGCCACCTGGCTGACGCCCAGGTTGAAGCCGCTGAACTTGAGGTTCCGGAACACCAGCGCCCAGGCGTTGCCGATCAGCGCGAAGAAGCGCCCGAGCAAGGTGCCCCGCTCCACCTGCGCGCCCTGGTAGAAGGCGATGTTCTCGGCGTTCTCACGCAGGCGCATCAAGGCGTAACGGAAGTTGGCGGTGAGTTTCTCGTTGAGAAAATTCAGGCGGATCAACGGCTGGCCGAGGCGAAAGGCGATCCAGGTGGCGATCAGCACATAGACATACACGGCGAACACCATCGCCCGGGGGACTTCGATGCCGGCCACCGCCAGCGGCGCGGAGAGACCCCAAAGAATGCCGGTGAAGGCCACCAGCGACACCAGTGCGCTCACCGCCCCCAGCGCCAGCGACACGGAGCCGGTGACGAAGGCGTTCACATCCAGTTCGATACGCTGGTCGGGGTTGTCCACCGGCTCGGCGAGAAACTGCCCGCGGTAGTAGGCATCGCCGTGCATCCAGTCGGCGGTCAGGCGCTCGGTGAGCCACACCCGCCAGCGGATGTTGAACGCCTGGGTGACGTAGAAGGCGAACAGCGAGCGCAGCACATGAATGGTCGCCAGTACCGCGAACACCCCGAGCAGGTACCAGAACGCGGTCTGGTCCAGTGCCTGCAAGGCGCTGTAGAAGCCGTTGTACCAGAACGAGAACAGCACGTTCAGGCGCACCGCGAACAGCGTCAGGACCAGCAGCAGCGCAAAAGCAAACAAGGGCCGCCAACTGCGGCGCAAGCTGAAATAAGGTCCGGCCAGTTGCCAGAACTGAGCCCCCCAGCGGGTGTAGCGCACAGCCAGCAAGGCGGTAATGGTGAAGCAGACAAGGGTGACCAACGAGGCGATTGCCAGCCAACTCAGGCTCTCTTGCAGGGCCTGGTGCCAGTTCATGTCCATGGTGAGATTCCGTGACGGTGTTTTCGCGAGCGTAGCACCGGCCCAGGATTAACCTTGTAAGAATGAAGGACATTTCATCTTGAATCTATACCGCCCCTTCGCTGGCAAGCCGGCGAAGGGGCGGTACAGGCAGCACTCGGAACGCCTAGCCCAATGCTTCCCTTACCTTCGGGTCCAACCCCTCCCCTGCATGGGCCTCGCTCCACGCCTGCAACTGCCGGCGCATCGCCGGCGTCCAGAAGCTCTGCAGGTGCTGCCTCACCCCCTGCACCGCCTTGGTGTGATCCGGTTCGCTGTCGAAGTAATGGGCGATCTGGTTGGCCATCTTCACCAGGTTGTCGCTGCTCATCGACGCACCTCCGCCGTTTCCGCTTGCCGGCGCTCCTTGAGCAAGCGCCGCTGCTCGTCACTGAAGCGCTGGTAGCGCTTCTGCCACTCCGACGGCTCGAACACCTTGGCCACCTCCACCGCAGTGACCTTGTATTCCGGGCAATTGGTAGCCCAGTCGGAGTTGTCGGTGGTGATCACGTTGGCGCCGGACTCAGGGAAGTGGAAGGTGGTGTACACCACCCCCGGCGCCACCCGGCCGCTGACCCGGGCACGCAGCACGCTCTGCCCGGAGCGGCTGCCGATACCTACCCAGTCGCCGTCGCTGATACCCCGACTCTCGGCATCGCTGGGATGGATCTCCAGGCGATCCTCGTCATGCCAGGCGACGTTTTCGGTGCGCCGGGTCTGCGCGCCGACGTTGTACTGGCTGAGGATGCGCCCGGTGGTCAGCAGCAGCGGGTAGCGGCCGTTGACCTTCTCGTCCGTGGGCACATAGCCGGTGAGCATGAAGCGCCCCTTGCCGCGCACGAACTGGTCGATGTGCATGGTCGGCGTGCCGTCGGGCGCGGCGTCGTTGCAGGGCCATTGCAGGCTGCCGTGACGGTCGAGCTCGGCATAGCTGACCCGGCGGAAGGTCGGGGTCAGGCGGGCGATCTCGTCCATGATCTCGGAGGGATGCCGGTATTGCATGGGGTAACCCAAGGCACCGGCCAAGGCCACGGTGGCCTCCCAGTCGGCCTTGCCGGCCAGCGGCTCCATCACCTTGCGCACCCGTGAGATGCGCCGCTCGGCATTGGTGAAGGTGCCGTCCTTCTCCAGGAACGAGCTGCCCGGCAGGAACACATGGGCGAACTTGGCGGTCTCGTTGAGGAAGATGTCCTGCACCACCACGCACTCCATCGCCAGCAGCGCGGCGGTGACGTGCTGGGTGTTGGGATCGCTCTGGGCGATGTCCTCGCCCTGGCAGTACAGCGCCTTGAAACTGCCGTCCAGCGCGGCCTCGAACATGTTGGGGATGCGCAGGCCCGGATCGGGCTGCAAGGTCACGCCCCAGGCCTGCTCGAACTCGGCGCGCACGCTTTCGTTGGAGATATGCCGGTAGCCGGGCAGCTCGTGGGGGAACGAGCCCATGTCGCACGAGCCCTGCACGTTGTTCTGCCCGCGCAGCGGGTTGACCCCCACCCCTTCGCGGCCGATGTTGCCGGTGGCCATGGCCAGGTTGGCGATGCCCATCACCGCGGTGCTGCCCTGGCTGTGCTCGGTCACACCCAGGCCGTAGTAGATCGCCGCGTTGCCGCCGGTGGCATATAGCCGCGCGGCGGCGCGGATCTGCTCGGCGGGCACGCCGCACACCGGGCCGAGCACTTCAGGGGCGTTGTCGGGCTGGGCGACAAAATCGCGCCAGCGGGCAAAATCCTCGGTCTCGCAGCGGGCGTCGATGAAGTGCTGGGCCAGCAGGCCTTCGGTGACGATCACATGGGCCAGGGCGTTGAGCATGGCCACGTTGGTGCCCGGTCGCAGTTGCAGGTGCAGCTCGGCGCGGGCGTGGGGCGAATCGACCAGGTCGATACGCCGCGGGTCGATGACGATCAACCGCGCGCCCTGGCGCAGCCGGCGCTTGAGCTGCGAACCGAACACCGGATGGGCGTCGGTGGGGTTGGCGCCGATCACCAGCACCACGTCGGCCTGCATCACCGAGTCGAAGCTCTGGGTACCGGCGGACTCGCCCAGGGTCTGCTTCAGGCCATAGCCGGTCGGCGAATGGCAGACTCGCGCACAGGTGTCGACGTTGTTGTTGCCGAAGGCCGTGCGCACCAGCTTCTGCACCAGGTACGCCTCTTCGTTGGTGCAGCGACTGGAGGTGATGCCACCGATGGAATCGCGCCCGTACTTGAGCTGGATCCGCCGGAACTCGCTGGCGGCATAGGTGACCGCTTCGTCCCAGCTGACCTCCTGCCACGGGTCTTCCAGGCGCTTGCGGATCATCGGCTTGGTGATGCGGTCCGGGTGCGTCGCGTAGCCCCAGGCAAAACGCCCCTTGACGCAGGCATGGCCATGGTTGGCACCGCCGTTCTTGTCCGGGACCATGCGCACCAGTTGCTCGCCCTTCATCTCGGCGCGGAACGAGCAACCCACGCCACAGTAGGCGCAGGTGGTGATCACCGCCCGCTCGGGCTGGCCGAGCTGGACCAGGCTTTTCTCGCTCAGGGTGGCGGTCGGGCAGGCCTGCACGCAGGCGCCGCAGGACACGCATTCGGAACTGAGGAAATCATCGCCACCGGCCGCCGCCACCCGCGAATCAAAGCCACGCCCGGTGATGGTCAGGGCGAAGGTGCCCTGGATCTCCTCGCAGGCGCGCACGCAGCGGTTGCAGACAATGCACTTGCTCGGCTCGTAGTCGAAGTACGGGTTGGACACGTCCTTCTGTTCGCTCAGGTGATTGGCGCCGTCGTAGCCGTAGCGCACCTCGCGCAGGCCAACCTGGCCAGCGACGCTCTGCAGCTCGCAGTTGCCGTTGGCCGAGCAGGTCAGGCAGTCCAGCGGATGGTCGGAGATGTACAGCTCCATCACGTTGCGCCGCAGGTCGGCCAGGCGCGGTGTCTGGGTGCGCACCACCATGCCCTCGCTGACCGGCGTGGTGCACGAGGCCGGGTAGCCGCGCATGCCGTCGATCTCGACCATGCACATACGGCACGAGCCGAAGGCCTCGAGGCTGTCGGTGGCGCACAGCTTGGGAATGCTGGTGCCGAGCACGGCGGCGGCGCGCATCACCGAGGTGCCGGCGGGCACGCTGATCGAACGGCCATCGATAACCAGGCTGACCTGCACCTCGCTGATCCGTTCCGGGGTGCCCAGGTCTATGTCGTTGCGGGGATCGAAGTAGTTGATCATTGCGCGGCCTCCAGGCCGAAATCGGCGGGGAAGTGCTTGAGGGCGCTGACCACGGGGTACGGGGTCATCCCGCCCATGGCGCACAGCGAGCCGTACTGCATCGTGTCGCACAGGTCGCGCAGCAGGCCGGCCTGGCTGGCGCGGTACGCCGGGTCGGTACTGGCGATCAGCCGATCAACCACCTCAACACCGCGGGTCGAGCCGATCCGGCAGGGCGTGCACTTGCCGCAGGATTCCTCGGCGCAGAACTGCAGGGCGAAACGGGCCATGCCCGCCATGTTCAGGGTGTCGTCGGCCAGCACCACGCCACCGTGGCCGAGCATCGCGCCCAGGGCGGCGAAGGCCTCGTAGTCCAGCGGGGTGTCGAACTGCGCGGGCGGTACCCAGGCGCCCAGCGGGCCGCCGACCTGCGCCGCCTTGATCGGCCGACCACTGGCGGTGCCGCCGCCGTAGCCTTCCACCAGCTCGCGCAGGGTCAGGCCGAAGGCGCGTTCCACCAAGCCGCCATGGCGGACGTTGCCGGCCAGCTGGAACGGCAAGGTGCCCGTCGAGCGGCCCATGCCGAAATCGCGGTAGAACGCCGCGCCCCTGGCCAGGATGATCGGCACCGAGGCCAGGGTGAGCACGTTGTGCACCAGCGTCGGCTGGCCGAACAGGCCTTCGAGCGCCGGCAGCGGCGGCTTGGCCCGGACGATGCCACGCTTGCCCTCAAGGGATTCGAGCAGCGCGGTTTCCTCACCGCAGATGTACGCGCCCGCCCCCACCCGCACCTGCAGGTCGAAGGCCACGCCGTTGCCGGCGACATCCAGGTACCCGGCCTCGCGGGCCAGCAGGATGGCTTCGTTCAAGGTCCGCACGGCATCCGGGTATTCCGAGCGTACATAGATGTAGCCCTTGCTCGCCCCCACGGCGAGGCCGGCGATGATCATGCCCTCGATCAGCAGGAACGGATCGCCCTCCATCAGCATGCGGTCGGCGAAGGTGCCGGAGTCGCCTTCGTCGGCATTGCACACCACGTACTTCTGCCCGGCCGGCGCCTGGCGCACGGTGCGCCACTTGATGCCCGCCGGAAACGCCGCGCCACCCCTGCCGCGCAGCCCGGAGTCGAGCACCGCGGCGACCACTTCATCGCCGTCCAGCAGCGTGGCCTGGCGCAGGCCTTCGAAGCCGCCGTTGGCGTGATAGTCGTCCAGCGACAGCGGCCGGGTGATGCCGGCGCGGGCGAACAGCAGGCGCTGCTGGGACTTCAGGTAGGGAATCGCTTCGACCGGCCCCAACGCCAAGGCATGGCTGCCGGGATCGCCTGCCAGGGCGTCGAGCAACCCGGGCACATCCTCAGGGGTGACCGGCCCGAAGCCCACGCGGCCTTGGGCGGTGTCCAGCTCCACCAGCGGCTCCAGCCAGTACAGGCCACGGGAGCTGGTGCGCTTGATATGCAGTGGCAGGCGCCGCTGCGTGGCTTCGCGGGTCAACGCCTCGGCCACCTGGTCGGCACCGACGGCGCGGGCCAGCGAATCGCAGGAGATGCACAGGTTCAGCATGCCTTCACCTCCTCGCGGCAAGCGTCCACCAGCGCTCGCAGGCGTTCGGGGGTGACGCGGGCGTACAGCCGGCCATCAAGCTCCAGGGCCGGCGAGCAGGCGCAGGCACCCAGGCAATACACCGGGCGCAGGTCGAGCGCGCCGTCCTCGGTGCGACCGAGATCATCCAGCCCGAGCTGCTCGCGCAACTGCGCGGCCAGCGCCTCGGCGCCACGGCTCTGGCAGGATTCGGCGCGACACAGGCGCAGGGTATGGCGGGCCGCCGGTGTGGTGCGAAAATCGTGGTAGAAGCTGATCACCCCGCGCACCTCGGCCTGGCTGAGGTTGAGCGCGTGGGCGATCTCGGCGACGGCGCTGTCGGGGATGTAGCCGGCGCCGGCCTGGATGGCGTGTAGGATCGGCAACAGGGCGCCGGCGGTATCCTGCTCACGGGCCAGGACGCGTTGGATCAGTGGCAGGTGGTTCAAGTCATCAGGCATACAGCAGACCTCGGCATCCCGGGGCAGCCCGTTGGCGGGCGGCGGTCCGGCGGTGTTCAGCTGTGGTGCGCGGGCCAGCTCACGGTGGCGGCAGGCCGGGCACCTTCCTTGTCCATGGCCGGGCGTCTAGCTGCGCTCGGTCCACGGGCATCTTCAGAGCATGGCAGTTATTGCACGAGGGGGTTGTGCGCGGGCGACCCGGCGCGTCCTGAAACCGACCACCGGAGGTGCCATCATGAGTCAGTTGCTTGCTCGTGTAGGAGCGGCCTTGTGTCGCGAAAGGGCTGCGCAGCAGCCCCGGGATTTCAGCGTTGACGCAAAGACTGCCGGGGCCGCTTTGCGGCCCTTTCGCGACACAAGGCCGCTCCTACAAGGAGAGCGCAGGCGGTCAGTCCAGTACTACATGGGGCAGGAAACGCGAGCTGTCCTTGGTGATCAGCGTGTCGTCTTCACGAATGCCGATCCCCGAGGCCAGGTCACCGATCACCCAGGAGCCGATCAGGGTGTAGCTGTCGCCGAACTTCGGCAACGGCGCAAAGCCCTGCAGGATGTACGGCGCATCGTCGTAGGGCCCGTCCTCGAACACCCGCTGGTCGTCGGCGGTGCGGATATCCACGTTGGCACCCTCGCGGGAGAAGTACGGCTTGCGTACCCAGCCCTTGGGCACCGGGCGTCGCGGGTCTTGGTCGAGAAACGCCGGCAGCAGGTTCGGGTGCCCTTCGTGCCATTCCCACAGCAGCGGCAGGATGCCCTTGTTGGAGATCAGCGCCTTCCACGCCGGTTCCACGAACTGGGTATCGCAGCCGGCGATGGCCTGGCCGAAGTCCTCGTGGAAGATATGCTCCCAGGCGTGCAGCTTGAACAGGCGCGGGATCGGCCGGCCTTCGAGGTCGACGAAGCGCCCTTCGCCGTTCAGGCCGATGTCCTCCAAGTCGATATGCCGGGTGCTGATACCCACGTGCCCGGCCATCTTGCGCAGAAAATCCGTGGTGCCACGGTCTTCGACGGAACCGGCGATGGCCGAGAAGTAGAACGGGCTTTCGCGCTCGAAGGCGCCGAAGGCCCGCACCAGGTCCTCGGCCAGGGTATTGAACTGGCTGGCATGGGCCGGCAGCACGCCGCGCTCGATCTGCTGCTCCAGCCAGATCAGCTGGAACGCCGCCGCCTCGTACAGCGAGGTCGGCGTGTCGTAGTTGGCCTCGATCAACTTGGCCGGGCCCTGGCCGTCGTAGCTGAAGTCGAAGCGCCCGTAGAGGTGCGGATGCCCCTCTTTCCACGAACGGCGCACCAGGTCGAAGAACGCCGGCGGGATCGCCAGGCGGGTCATCAACGCCTCGCTGTCGACGATGCGCTCGACCGCATCCAGGCACATGGCATGCAGCTCTTGCGTGGGCGCCTCCAGGTCACGGCTGACCTGGGCCTCGCTGAACTGGTAGTAGCCGCGCTCGTCCCAGTAGCGCTCGCCGTCGATGGTGTGGAAGGCGAAACCTTCACGTTCGGCGGTGGCGCGCCAGTCCGGGCGTTCGTCGATGCTGATCTTGCGCATGCTCAACCGCCGAAGCTGAAGCCGCCGCTGCTCTTGCCGCCCCAGCCGCTGCGCGCAGTGGCCTGGCTGCCGAAGCCGCCGCGGGAGATCGACGAGGACACACTGGAGCGGGTCGAGGTGCTGGATTTGTAGCTGCGCCCGCTCGAGCTGCCGGAGTAGTAGCTGGAATAGCTGCCGCCGCTCTGCTGGGCCTGGTCGGAGCGCTCGAAGCGCTTGCCCTGGTCGATCTGCTGGCCGAGCGTGGTGCTGCGGTATCCGCCGCTGCTGTCACGGTACTGGTAGACCGGCTGCGAGTAGTACTGGCGATTGCCGCCGCTGAGCACTTGGCCGAGCAACAGGCCGGTAAGCAGGCCGTTGAAGTTGCTGCCGCCGCTACTGGCCTGGCCGCTGTTCTCGACCTGGGCGCGGGCCGCGTCGACCTGGGACTGGCTGACCTCGCCCGACACCGCCAGCTCGAAGCCGCCGAGGCGCGGCATGTAGCGGTTGTCACTGGTGACCTGGCAGTAGTCCGGCACGAAGTCGGCCTCGCAGGCGGCCTTGTCGCCATAGGTCGGGGCGATGCGGCGGTGGTCGGCCAACGCCTGCATGTAGGCGTCGGAACACACGTCCACCGGCATCTTGTCATCGACGCAGGCCTGGACCGTGGTGTAGTTGCTGCGCTTGCTGACCGTGTAGGTCTCCTCGGGCGCGCTGCACGCGGTAAGCGCCAGCGGCAGGGAGCTGGCCAGCACCAGCTTGACGGAACTTCGTCTCATGTAGGGCTCCTTGCGCGCAAACGGCTCAGACCGACGGGGTCATGCAGGCCGAGTTGAGGAAGCCCACGCTGATCGCCACGGCGGCGGCGTAGATCGCGGCGGCCATCTCGCCCTTGGCGATACGGCTGGCCAGGCCCTTGAGCACCAGGCTGGTGATGCCGAAGGCCAGCAGTTGCACCACCGCGGCGATCACCACCCAGACCACGAAATCGAGCAGGCTGACGCTGTAGGCGATGATGTTGCTGGCCGGCAGCGAGAAGCCGATCAGCGCGCCGCCCAGGGCGATGGCCGCGGCGCTGTTGTTGTCGCGGATCAGGGCGAACTCGCGGTGCGGGGTGAGGTGCGTGTAGATGAACTGGAATACCCAGAACAGCACCAGCGCCACGCTGATGTAGAGGATGAAGCCGATCACTGCCTGGGCGTTGAGCGACATGCGAAGAGCGTCGAGCATGGTGAATCCTTGTCAGATGACGTTGAAGTCCGTTGATTGCAGGGTGACACCCACCGAAGTGGTCAGGCTGACATTGCCTTGTTCGTCCTCCTCCACCGACAGCAGGAGGAACTCGCGGCGATCGGTCAGGCCGGTCTCGCGGGCATACAGCATGGACAGGTGCTGGATGCGGTAGCTGGTCTCGGGGCTGGTGACACGTTCGCTGATCGGCGTCAGCTCGGTCTGCCCCTCTTCGCTGCCCCACTGGCGGACGAACTCATAGCCTTCGTGCTCGTAGTACGGCAGGCCGATGGTCGACTCGGGGCCCACCAGGCGCTTGAGTTCGGCGTCACTGTTGATCGGCAGCACGCTGTAGTAGCCGAACAGGATGATATCGCGCACGTCCTCGGCAGACGTGCCGTTCATCACCACCTGCAGCCAGTAGTCTTCGTCTTCCATGTAGAAGCGCGCCAGGCGCACCGACTGGCCAAGGTCGACCTCGCCGACGGCCCAGACCACTTCCTGCTCGGGGACTTCCAGTTCAGAGTGACCGTCGAGCAGCAGCTTGAGCGAGGGGTCGAGCTTGAGCATGCGCCCGCTGCCCAGGCCAAACGGCAGGTTGCCTTGGGCCTGGCTGCCGGCGGCAGGTTTGGGGGCTTCGAAGCCCATGAAGCGTTTCAACCAACCCACGGGGCATCTCCTGGGTGAGAGGGTGACGGAACCGGAGCCAATGCAGGTGCTGAAGCGAACAGGCAGGGCCTGTGGGGAGAAGGCGACATTGAAGATCCCTTGGGTCGCGGCAGTCCTTTGGCGGGGGCGACACGATACTGCTTTTCGTGCGCGCCGCCAACGGGTCTGGCATCGGGTGTTGCGCCGGCCCCGTGATAGGGCCGGCCCACTCAACGGATCACTCCGCCGGCTTCGCCGCCTTGGCCTTCAAGCGCGCCAGCACATCATCGGCGCCGCTGTTGCTGGCGCCGATCCCGGCCGCCTTCAGGCGTGCCTCCAGGTCGCTGCCATCGGCCTTGCCGGCCAGCTCCGCCGCCGCTTCCAGCTCGGCCGCGCGTTCGCTCTGGCGCTTCTTGATGCGGTCCAGCGAGCCGACCGCCGTCTCCAGGCTGCCATTGGCGCCGCCGGTGGCCGACGCCGCGCTCACCTGGGCGCGCTGCACGCTCTCGCGGGCCTTGACCAGGTCCACCTGCTGCTTGAGGCCCTTGATCTGCGCCTCGGTCTTGCTCACGGTGGCGGTCAGGGTCGCCACCGACGCACCGAACTGGTCGGCCAGCGCCTGCTCGGAATCGCGCTGGTTGGTCAGGTCGGCGATGCGCGCCGCGCACTCGTGGGCAAGCCCTTCCTCGCCCTTGTCCAGGGCGGCGATGGCCTTCTGCTCCCAGTCACCGATGGTCTTGTCGAACTCGGTGATGCGCTGCTGCGCGGTCTTGTGCTTGGCCATGATCTTGACCAGCTGGTTGCGCGCATCGATCAGGTTGTTGTCCGCGTCGCGGATCTCCTGGTCGAGGATGCGCAGGGCCTGGGAGTCGACGATCGCCTCACCGACTTCCGAAGCGCCGCCACGCAGGGCGGTGACGATCTTTTTCAACAGGCTCATGGGGCAATCTCCGGAATCAGTGGGTGAAGTAGTCTTCGAAGTCTTCGGCGGCGGTGATGACGTTGTCGGCCAGGGTGTGGATCTCCTGGACGATGTTGTCCAGCGACGAGGCCGCGCTCAGGGCGCCGAACATGGTGTACACCGACTCGCCCGAGGGCAGCCTGTGCAGGCCGATGGACGACAGCGGGAACACGTCGCGGGTGCGCAGCACCGCATCGTTGAAGGCGGCCGCGTCCTTCACCTGGCTGGCTTCGACCAGCAGCGTGTCGACCAGGATCTGCTCGCCGGCCACGGCGATGTACAGCGGCAGGCCGTCCAGCTCGTGCATCACCAGCTTCAGGCTGGGTTCGGCGCCCTGTTGCAGGGACAGGCCGATCGCCCCGCCACGCACATCCTCCAGGCCCTGGAGGGCGCCGTGCAGCGATTCGATCGTCCAATGGTTGTGCTCGGTCATGAAATCCTCCGTTCTGACCTGTTTGCCCGCGAGGGGCTGACGTAAAGCCTTCTCGATACCGCGCAAGGCGGCGGCATGCTCTGGCAGGATCCACAGCTCACGCTTGACCAGGCCGGCGGCCTTGAGCCGGGCACGCATGTCGCGCATGTAGTCGGTGGAGCTTTTCTTGCCTGCCATCGAGGGGTGTCCTTGTCTCACATGTGAGGTACGTTACGCCTGGATTGTGACGTTCGCAAGTCTCACATGTGAGCCACGATGCGCCCGCTACCCGGCCACCCGCACCAATCGCTGCAACACCTCGATCACCTGGGGATCGCGCACTTCGAGCACGTCCATCCGGATCCGCGCAATCACCGCCTTGAGCAGCTCGGTCTGGCTCATCCGGGTCTGCTGCAGCAGTGCCAGAAAGTCTTCGGCCATGTGTGCGTTGACCTTCATCGACAAGCGCCGGGTGGCCCCCGATGCCTGCAACCCACGCTGACGCTGCTGCGCCTCCAGGGCCGTCACGAAGGCCTCGTGGCCATGCTGCAAGCCCATGCCCTGGCGCGCCTGCACCAGCCACTGGAAGTAATGGGCGAGAAACAGCTTGCGCAGGTGCAAACCCGCCTCGCTGCAGACAGCCTGCATAGCCGCATCCAGTACGTCGAGATAGACCGCTGGCAGCCGCGCCTCGATGGACTTGAGCTGCTGCTTGCGCGCCTCGCGGATCGCCGGGGTGGACTGCGGCGGGATGGCCACCACCGTGTCGCAGCCATCGCACACGCCCACCAGGATGTCCCTCGCAATGCCCTGGCCATCGCTGAAGGGCACATCACGCCGGATGTAATGCATGCCGACGAGCGCCTGGCAGTGCTCGCACAGGGCCTGGCCGGTATCGCCTTCGAACAGGATCTTCATGGTCGGAATACTCACTGGTGAACGCTGATGAACCACGTCTGGGGCTCGATGAAATAGAACTTGATGTACCAGCCGCGGCGCTTGAGCACATGGACCTCGATGGCCGGCACGGCATGATGCGGACTGCTGCTGTAGTGGCTACCGTCGCAAGAGTGGATGATGTCGATGACTTCACCTGCGCCGACCTCGCCAATGGCCAGCAGGTTCTTGACCTCGATATCGCCCCTTGAAACGTGCAGGTAACTGCCGGATTCGAGCGCGGCGACTACCGCGCTCCTGACTGCCCTGAAACCTTTTGGCATGATCCTTCCCTGTCATTACGAAAATCATCGTACAAAACCTCGACAGAATCCACCCTTGCAGTTGATTCAGCCGACCGGCGGCGCTGCTGTTGCTCCGGGATGCGGAAAACGCCTGGGTAAGCACTATGGCTTGCCAGGGAAAGGCGTGTCGGTTGAGGGTGTAACAGGTACTTTCAGGAAGGAGATGGTTCCCACGCATGGGAACCATCGGACGCCACAACGCTAGAACGCGTAGACCAACGTCGCCGTGGCACTGCGCGGTGTGCCATACCAGCCACGTGCGCCGATCGCCGAGTAGTACTTCTCGTCCAGCACGTTGTTGAGGTTCAGCGAAACGCTGGTCTGCGGCGTGATCGCGTACTGCGCCATCAGGTCGACCACGCTGTAGGCGTCCTGGGTGAACGTCTCGCCATGGGGCCCCGCTTTCTTCTTGTACTCCATGCCCTGCCAGCGCACGCCGCCGCCGACTTTCAGCTGCGGCAGGGACTGCAGTTGATAGCTGGTGAACAGCTTGAAGGTGTCGCGGGGTACTTCGGTGAGCAGGCGCTTGCCATCGGCGTCCTCGGCCTGGGCATAGGTGTAGCTGGCAGAGACTTGCCAGTCGGGCAGGATCTGCCCGGCCGCCTCCATCTCGAAACCACGGGTCTTGGTGCCGGACTCGGCGCGGTAGGCCTGGTCGCCGTTCGGCGCCAGCTTGTCGCCGTCGGCCACGGCCAGGTTGTCCTGCTGCACTTCGAAGACACTGAAGGCAGTGGTCAGGCGCTTGTCCCAGAACTCGCTCTTGATACCCAGTTCGTAGTTCACCCCCTCCAGCGGTTCGATATAGCCACCACTGGCATCCTGCCTGCTCTGCGGCTTGAAGATGGCGGTGTAGCTGGCGTAGGCCGACCAGTTCTCGGCGAAGTCGTAGACCAGCCCCACGTAGGGCGTGACCACTCCGGTCTCGCTGCGCGAGGTGCGTGTGGTCGCGCCGGTCGACAGGGTCGTCCCGGTTTCATTGCGCTTCCAGTCGATCACCCGCGCACCGGTAATCAGCGACAGGTCATCGTTCAGGCTCCAGCGCACCGACGCCACCAGGCCGTCCTGGGTTTCGTCCAGCGCGTCTTGCGAATACTTGGTGTGGATGGCATCCGGGATCGCCAGCGAACCGTCCCAGGTATGGATGTTGTCGATCGGCTGGATCGTCCACAGCTGGTAGCCGGGGTTACGGTAGTAGGCCCGGTAGTGGCTGGCACCAAGGTACGCCTGGTGCTCACGGGACAGCAGCTCGAACGGGCCGGTGGCCGAGAGGTCGAACGACGTCTGCCGCGGCTCGCCCGCCCAACGGCCGGTCCAGGTGCTGATGCCGCTGCCATCGGGATTGACGGTGCCGCTGGCGGCGGTGGCGAAGGTGTCGTCGTAGCTGCGACGGCTGTGCTCGGCGTTCAGCTTCAGTTGCCAGCCGCTGTCCAACTGATGCTCCAGGGTGGTGAACAGGGTTTTCGTGCGGCGCTTGTGGTAGCTCCAGTCCGAGGCCGAGTTGAACGAACGCGACGGGCTGAAATGGCTGCCATCGGCGTTGTACATCGGGAAACCGTGGTTGCCCGCGCCATCGTTGTCCATCTCCTGGTATTCCGCGCCCACGGTCAGCATCGTGCTGTCGGTGACGTCCCATTCCACCACGCCGTAGGCCACCTGCCGCTCCAGCGACTGGCGGTCGACGTTGCTCTGGCTGTCGGTGGTCGAGGCCACGAAACGGCCACGCACATGGCCGCTTTCAGACAGCTTGCCGGACAGGTCCAGCTCGGTACGGTAGCTGTCCCACGAGCCAGCCTTGAGGGTCAGCTTGCGCTGGGTCTCGACGGTCGGCTTCTTGCGAATCAGGTTGACGGTGGCGCCGGGATCGCCGGTGCCCGACATCAGCCCGGTGGCCCCGCGCACCACTTCCACGCGGTCGTAGGACACCATGTCGGCCAGGTCGTCGCGAAAGCCGAAGGTATCGGGGCGGTTGACGCCGTCGACCTGGATGCTGCCGACCTGGAAGCCCCGCACGTAGATATGGTTGGCGTCGCTACCGGCTGGCCCCATGCTGTCGACGACCACGCCCGGCGTCTGCTCGAGCACCTGGGTCACATCCGTGAGGTTCTGGTCCTCGATCTGCTGGCGGGTTACCACGCTGACGGACTGCGGCGTCTCCCGCGCCGACAGGCGCAGGCCGGTCGCGGTGTTAGCGGAGCCTGTGGTGTAGCTACCGGTGCCTTCGGTGGTGCTGCCCAGGCCCAACGCATCGATGCTGGTGGCGCCCAGCTCGACGGCGCCGTCGTTCTGTACCTTGCTCAGCACATAGCGCTTCTCGCCCACCTGCTGCACCCGCAATCCGGAGCCCTGCAGCAACGTGGTGAACCCCTGCTCCAGTTCGAAGCTGCCGCGCAGCCCCGATGAATGCAGCCCGGTGGTTTCGTCGTTGCTGAAGCTGATGGTCACGCCGCTGGCGGCGGCGAACTGGCTGATCGCAGCAGCCAGGCTGCCGGCCGGGATATCGTAGCGCTGCGCGGCGGCCCAGGCGGTCGAGGTGGCCAATGCGGCACCGCAAAGGCCAAGCGCAAGGGTCGCCTGGCGAATGCTGCAGGCTAGCGAGGTACGGCGTGCGGACATGAAAAGGGGTTCCTGTGCTGGTTGGCTTGGGCACGCTTGAAGCGCGCGCCCTGATGAGCCGAAGCAGCGCGAAAAATCTGCTACCCCAAATGCGAAAAATTCTCGAATGTTGAGGAAGGATGAGCAATCACCCACGAAAAAATTTCAGAAGGGTGTGTTCTACCTACCCCATCCCAAGTGGCTCCAGGCGCACCCAATAGCGCGTCACGCGCCTTGCCCGAACCGGCAACGCGTCTTCCAGACTGGCCAACGCGACATCGGTATCATCAAGATTGAACGCCCCCGACAGCCGCAACCCGGCAACCTCCTGCGCACACCCCAGATAACCAGGCCGATAGCGCGCCAGCTCACGCACCACATCGCCCAGGCACCAATCGACGCTGACCAGCATGCCCTGTGCCCAGGCTTGGGCGCCGGCAGCCAGGGGACGCAGCGGCCCGAGGCTGTCGGCGCCGAAGCTCAGCCCATACCCGGCATCGATACGCACCACTCGCGACGTTTGCCCTGGCCGCACCTCCACGGCATGGGCGGCGACCGCCACATGGCTCATCCCGGCGTCCTGGCGCACGCTGAATCGGGTGCCGAGGGCAAGGATCACGCCTTCAGCGGTGCGTACGCTGAGCGGACGCGGGTCCTTGGCGGTTTCCACCAGGATCTCGCCCTGGCGCAGGTGGATCAGCCGCTGGCCAGCGTCGAAACGGATATCGACGCGGCTGTTGGTATTGAGGTCCAGGCGCGTGCCATCGGCCAGGGTCACTCGGCGCCGCTCGCCGGTCCGGGTCGAGTAGTCGGCGCTCCATGGCGAGATCCGGTAGCCCTGCCATCCCACCACGCCAGCACCTAGCAACAGCGCCAGTACCTTCATGGCATGGCGCCGATCCCGCCGGGCGATTTCCAGGGTCTGCGCGGCACCGCTGGGGGCGTTGCCCAGGCGGCCTTGCAGCGCCTCCAGCCGCGCCCAGGCGGCGGCATGGCGAGGGTCGGCGGCGCGCCAGGCTTGCCAGGAAGCGTGGGTGGCGGCGTCGACGTTGCTGTCGTGCAAGCGCACGTACCAGTCCACGGCCTCGGCAAGAATGGCCTTCATGCACCCTCGACCAGCAGGCAGTGCATCAGCCCGCGCGCCAGGTGCTTGCGCACGGTGCTCACCGAAACACCGAGGCGTTCGGCGGCCTTTTCGTAGCTCAATCCGTCCAGTTGCACGGCAAGGAAGATCGCCCGGGTGCGCGGGCCGAGGCCGTCGAGCATCCGGTCGATGGCCATCAGGGTATCGAGGATGGCGGCGTGGGTCTCGGCGGAAGGTGCGTAGTTCTCCGGCTGCAGCGCCAGCGCTTCGAGATAGGCGGTTTCCAGGCTGCGGCGGCGATAGAGGTCGATGACCAGGCCACGGGCGATGGTGGCCAGGTAATGACGTGGCTGGTTGAGGGTGCCGGCGGTGCGCGCCAGCAGCACGCGGATGAAGGTGTCCTGGGCCAGGTCGGCGGCATCGGCGGAGCTGTTCAGGCGTTGGCGCAGCCAGCCGTGGAGCCAGGTGCTGTGCTCGCGGTAGAGCGTTTCCAGGCCGCAGTGGACAGTGCCGGCGGGAACAACGGTGGACATCTCGCCCTCCCCCAAAAAGATTACCAGGTGCAAATAAGAATTTGTCGCAAGTGTACTCAGTGAGGGCAGGATTGGGAATGGTGGCAGGTACGCTCACATTGCTGGAAAGCCGTTCATGAACGGATCGATTGCCTGCATCAGCTGCGCAACAATTGATCCGCCCATGATGGATCGTCGTCAGTTGTGAAATGACTGCGCCAGAAACTCGGTGATCTGCAACGCAATCTGCTGCTGGATCAGCGCCCGTGGCCGAGCGTTATCGCCATCCCGGCATATGACGCCATTCCCATAAGCCAGTTGCTTTCAATCGGCTCACGCAGGATCGCCGCTCAGAACAGCCCGCCCAAGGTAAATGTCCCACCTACCCCAGCCTGCAACCCCGCGTTCACGCCGCCTGTGAGGATCACACCCTTGGCCGAGCGCAGCAGGCGCTCGGTGGTGTCTTGCGGAAGGAGCAGTTGGCCCACCGGAATCACCGTGGCCGCAGTCATGGCCAGCAGCTTGGTGTCCAGACCGAACAGCATGCCCGAGAAGCTGGCGCCGCCTATCAGCCCCAGCCCCCCTTCGATGAACACGCAAGCCCCCTTGAAGTCCTCGCGGTTCAGGCCGCGCGCCGCGATCGAGTCAGCTACCAGCACTTTGCCTCTGGCATAGAAATCTTCAGTCGCGCCTGCCGCTCCGACGCTCTTGCCCCGCACCTGCAAGTTGACCTTGCCGTACCGTGGCAGGCGGGCACCGGCACCAGCGCCGACGCCGGCCGAGCCGTAGCGATACTGATGCAGGGCACCGGTGGGATCTTTCAAGGTCAGCATGCCACCACTGGCCGCTGCGAACATCACCGTCAATCCGCCACTGCTGGCAGTCTCGTACTCCCAGTCGCTGGTACTGAGGGTCAATGGGAATTGCAGTCGCATCAGAATCTCCTTGTATGGGGCCGCGCCGGGTGGCGGCGGCAAGTCCATGCGACCCGCTGATGGCCGCTCCCTGGGATGGGCACGATGACTGGCTGAGGCACCAGCAGGCTTGCGCCACACGCTTCTATGGGGGCAATGCTGGAAAGTCCGGACAGGAAAGCGCAGCCGGTCTTTGACCAGCCAGTGGAGAAACAGAGCAGATTGCTCTGGGCGAGCGATAGCGTCCTGGCCATGACAAGTCCCTTGCATCGTCCGTGACATGCCGGGCCATTGCAACGAACCTCTGGGGTAGTGTCAACCCTGTCGAATCTGTGAGGCACCCGGTTCAGTCAGAAACCTGAACGTCGCAGTCGAGCGCCGAAGCTGCCAGCTTCACCATCTCAAGCCTACGGTACGGCTCGACACCGTCCTCGATCATCCAGGTCGCCGACAACCCTGCCCATGCCAACACCCATTGCAAAATCCTGCGCCGATCAATACCGGCAGCAGTCGAGATAATCGCTATCCGACGCGCAAAGGCCCCCGGTGCCAACGCGCTTGCATCGTCGGGGTTGCAGAGGATGTTGGCGTAATCGAAGCCGCGCTCGCCGTACAGCCCCTTGGGATCGATGGCGAGCCATCCAGCCGGCCCGAAATCCAGCACGTTGCCGTGATGGATATCGCCGTGCAGCACTACCACATCCTGCGGTTCGGCCAAAAGCGCCCTCGCCGCCCTGGCACTGTATTCCAGCACCCCACCGTGAGTTGCCGCCGCACTCCACAACGCTTCGAACCATTGCGCCAGCGGAACCAGCGCAGGCATTGGCTCAGCGCGTGGGGCGTGTAGGCGGGCTACCACCGCGCAGAGGATGCGCGTGGCTTCATCATCCCGGCCATCGGCAACCATCTGCGCCAAGGATGCCGAGCCTTGCGCCCGCTTCATCAACAATGCCTCGCCATCATGAGCCAGTACCGAGGCCGCACCATCACCGCCCCACCAGGCCATGAGCTGGTTGCCGGCCTGCTCTTCGGGTGATTGCGCGATTTTCAGCATGGCGGGTGTATCGCCCTGGCGAACCTGGAGAAGATGGCCGTTCAACGAAACGAGCGCGTCCCCGTCGAGGGTAAGCGCCCATCGTTTCAGGTAGTGGTCAAACATGGTTTCATTACTCGCGATTCACTTGTGAACGGGGCTCTATGAGCCGGTGAACATCCATCGATGCCGTTCATTCGGAAATGACTATCCTGACGCGACGCTTACTCGAGTACCAGTAGATGCTATCCGCACACCAAGCCAGCGCCATCGTCCTCGACTTTCTTAAAGACGTCATCCGAGACGGCCGCCCGGAACGGTTCGTCATTCAGTCCTGTGAACTCACTGCGAAGGGTGACTACTGGGTAGTTCGTTGCAACAGCGAGGACTGCGTGGTGCATGGCAAGACCGAGTATTGCTACGTCGGCGTCAACGCCCATCTGGTCGATGTAAACAGCGGCGCGCTCGAAACAGTCGCCAACTGCTTCACTATCGAGGAATACCTGCAGGACAAGGACGACCTCCATGCCACAGCGGGCAAAACCTATGTACTGGCGCCTTCGTTCTCTCGTGAAAACAGAACGGCGGTGATCAATCTGCGACAGAAGCTCGCCTACTCCTATCCCGATACCCTGTTCCTTTTGAAGGGGGCAGGCCGGCTGTGGTTCAAGGGTATCCGCCGGCAACTTGAAGATGCCCGGCAACTGCTGGCCATCGAAGGTATCACCACACAGATCGAGCTACATGCCGAGCCACTGGACGCAATCCTGATCGGGCCGGAAACCTGGCACACCGAGGCGGTATTCAATGCGCTGCGCAGGAAGCCACTTCCCCATGGCGAAGCTGCTGAATGACGCCAGCCCTGCAACTGCCTCAACGGGAGAAGTCTGCCAGTAACGTCTTGACCGTCCCAGGCCCCATGGCACTCAAAACCTGCGTGGCTGCCTCGCGCATCGGTTGCCAGTGGCCGCGCTGAAAGATCGACCGATCATGGCAAGGCAAGTCGCCGTCGCCCATCGACGCATAGAGCGCCCATACACGGTTCAATGGCGCCGCAATCGAATCAGGCAAGGCATTACCGACGACCTGAAGCGCGTCCTGTACATGACGCATCCTGGCGCTCCACACCTCGCAGGCCAGGCAACCCGGCAGCGCTTGCTCCTGCTGTGTTGCGGTCATGGCAACGAACTCCAGCGCCGGAATCAAACGCGCTATCGCGTCGACAGACTCAAGTTCGTCTGCGCCATACCACTGGCAAATCAGGTCGACAAAATCAGGCATCTCGCTGGCCTTTGAGGTTGAGGTGCATCAGCAGGAACACGGGTGTTCGGCATGGAACACCACCTTGCATGCGATGTACACCCATTGCCCAAGCCCTTTGCCAGTCACTACTTATAAAGCGCTCAGCAAGACAGCGAGAATCAGATTAAGCCCCTTCCTTGTAGTCCATTTCCCAAACATACTGCTGCCGCCTTTTTTCCGTTGCGACTGCTCTGATCGGGCTCTAGTCTCGGGCGAGTCGCTGGTGTTCAGCGACCGGCTTTGACAGGCCGCAACGGTATTAAGCATACGGCTAGCCCTCGATGGCGGCTGTACGTGCGGGCACGCTTGCGTGCGCCGGAACTTTGCTTATTCCGCCGGTCTGTCAACCCACGTACAGCTGCCACCCTAATGTTTGACAGCAGACAGGTGGCAGCCCTTCGAAAGGAATAAGTACATGCTCAAGATCGTCCCCGACCCACCCCACGACCACCACTCCCTCGAAGACACCCTCATCCAGGCCACCGAGTACGCCCTGTGTGCATTGACCGTGGCCCATCATGCCGTACAGCTCAAACCCAGATCGCCCGCCGCGATCCTGATGATGGCGTCGATGCATGAGATGGAAGCCCTACGCGTACTGCTGGAATCGGCATTGATCCAGGTACAGATGCCGAACGCGCAGCCGCGTCCGTTGCACTAGACCCCAAGGCCTGTGGCACCTGAGCTGACGCCATCGCATCCCACCGTGGGAGCGGGCTTGCCCCGCGATAGCGTCAGACCAGGCAGCGAAAACTTCAGGGAGATCCAATAATGACCACAGACACCACCACACCCCACACCACCGTGGGCAAGACCAAGTTCTACCAAGGCGAAGGCCAGACCGATCCGCTGTTCTGCATCGAACCTGGGATCCCTTGCCAGCATGCGCGGGATCAGGCCTCGGAACTGATGGGCTGCGTGCGCGACCTGACCATCACCGGGATCATGGAGGAGAAACCGCAGATGCTCTGGGCGGCGTATTACCTGAGTGCATTGGCCAAGGCGCTGATGGATGATGCGGAGTTGGGGATGAGCCGCTGAAAAATCAGCCCTTTCAAGGTATTGAGAATGGCGTTCGGCTTGAAACTGCCGGGGTCGCTTTGCGACCCTTTCGCGACACAAGGTGTAGTGGTCTACTAACCCCGGACACCTCTTAAGGGCGATATGATTCGCCCATTCAGGAGGTTCCATGCAAGAACGAAAGACCTATACCCGCGAGTTCAAGCAACGTGCTGC